>JBJMQW010000555.1:0-11073 GCA_045802495.1 Allostellaceae bacterium
ACACACTATAACAAAAACAATAAATACATAAAAAAATGGGAATCCCTCGATGATCGGGCGAAGCGGTTCGCCGGGTTCCAGGCCGATCCGGAATGGGTCAGTGGACGCGCGGAGACCGAAAAGAACGGTCAGATCGTCGCCTCGATCACCAATACAATCCTGCAGCCGACGACCTTCTCGTCGGTAAAGTAAAGGAGAAAACATGCTCTACGAACTGCGAATCTATCACTGCGTGTCGGGCCGCCTTCCAGATCTGTTGAAGCGGTTCGACACAATCACTTTGGGGATCTGGAAGCGGCATGGCATCGAGCAGGCCGGCTTCTGGACCACCGCGATCGGCGATTCAAATCAGGCCCTCTACTATCTCCTGAAATGGGAATCGCTGGCCGACCGCGAGAAAAAATGGAACGCCTTTCAAGCCGACCCCGAATGGCACACGAAACGTGCCGAGACCGAGAAAAACGGCGCAATCGTCGCAAGAGTGGAGAACAGTATCCTGCAGCCGACGAGTTTCTCTTCGGTAAAGTAGGACCGGAGACATCGCACCTCTATCGTCATACCGGCGGAAGCCGGTATCCATATCAAAAATGGGTCCCGGCTTTCGCCGGGACGGCGAGGTCAAATCAAATCGCTGTGCTCTCCGCGCCCCTGTTATGATTATCCCTTGAATAGCTTTTCGAACCCTTCCCAGCACGAGTCGTAATCGCGCTGTAGGGCGGGGGTTTCGAGAGCGAAGCGAGTGGGGCGGATGACCATTCGCGTTTCGAACATGAAGGCGAGCGTGTCCGCGATCTTTTGCGGGGTCAGTTCGGCAGCCGCTGCTTTCTCGAAGGTGGCCCGGTCGGGGCCGTGAGCGGACATGCAGTTGTGCAGCGAGGCTCCACCAGGCACAAAGCCGTCCGCCTTGGCGTCGTAGACGCCGTGCACGAGGCCCATGAACTCGTTCATATAATTTCGGTGGAACCAGGGCGGACGGAAGGTGTGCTCGGCAACTAGCCAGCGCGGCGGAAAGATGACGAAGTCGCAATTGGCGGTGCCTGGAATGTCGCTCGGCGCGGTCAGCACGGTGAAGATCGACGGGTCGGGATGGTCGAAGCTGACTGTGCCGATCGCGTTGAAATGGGCGAGGTCGTAGACGTAGGGCGTATAATTTCCATGCCAGGCGACGACGTCGAGCGGCGAGTGATCCACTTCGGTCGCCCACAGATTGCCCTCGAACTTGGTGATTACTTCGTGCGGTTCATCGCTGTCTTCGAATGCGGCGGTTGGAGCGCGGAAGTCGCGCGGGTTGGCAAGACCATTGGCGCCGATAGGACCCAGTTCGGGCAGACGAAAGAGCGCGCCGTAATTTTCACACACATAGCCGCGCGCACGGCCATCGGGCAGTCCGACACGAAATTTCAGCCCGCGAGGTAGAACACCGATCTCGCCGGGGCCAATTTCCACAGGCCCAAGTTCAGTGGCGAGCAGCAATTGCCCCGTCTGCGGGACCACCAAAAACTCCCCATCTGCATTGTAGAAGACGCGACGCTCCATCGGCTTTGTCGCGCAATACATGTGGATCGCGACGCCGCATCTCGCGCCGGCATGGCCGTTGCCGCCGATCGTCACTAGGCCATCGATGAAATCAGCCGCCTGGTCGGGGAACGGCAAGGGGTTCCAGCGGAGGCGGTTCGGCGGCGGTGCCGCCTCTTCAAAAGGCGCGCCGCGGATGAGGCCGTTATCGATGCGGCGAAACGGCGGGTGCATCGCCGAGGGGCGGATGCGGTAGAGCCAGGAGCGCCGGTTCTCGGTGCGCGGCGCGGTGAATGGCGTGCCCGAGAGCTGTTCGGTGTAGAGGCCGCGCGGATGCCGCTGCGGCGCGTTCTGCCCGATCGGCAAGGCGCCAGGCACGGCCTCCGAGGCGTGCTCGTTGCCGAAGCCGGTCAGATACCGGAACACCTTTTCAGTCATCATTGTTCTCGCCAGTGAGGTTCTAGTGTGAAGTCGACCACATAGCTTGGATCACCGAGAAGAAAGATAGGCTTGCCGGCTTGCTACGGGGATGGGTTGCATGGCTGCGCGTCGGTTCGTCAAGCCTTTGCTGTTTATTGCTATTCCCGTCGCGGCCATCATAGCCCTGGTCGCGTTCTGGAATTGGGACTGGATTATTCCTCTCGTAGAGGGCCGCGCCTCGTCCGCGCTCGGCCGCCGTGTGGCGATCGAACACCTGCACGTGGAGTTCGGACGGGTCACGACGGTGAGCGCCGATAATGTGCGTATCGCCAATCCGGCCAACTTTCCGCAGGAGGGAGATTTCGCCCGGATCGCGCGGCTGAGTGCGCAGGCCGACATAATGGCCTATATCCGATCCCGCGAAATCGTGCTGCCGGAGATCGTCTTGGAGCGGCCCGAGGTGCAGGCGCTGCAGACCGCGGACGGGAAAAACAATTACGCACTGGACCTCGGCGGCGCACCGGTCGCGAAAATCGGCGATCTGCGCATTTCCGACGGGCAGGCGCATGTCGTGATTCCAACGCTTAAGGCCGATTTCGCGATGCGGATCGGGACGCGGGAGGCGCCAGCCGCGTCGACGGGGACGCAAACGATGGACTCGCAGATCGTGGTGGATGCCAGAGGCACCTATGCCGGTCAGCCTGTGACCGGCCAGCTCGTTGGCGGCTCGCTTCTCTCGCTGCGCGAGCCTCAGCGCCCCTACCCGGTTCGCCTCAAGCTCGTCAATGGCGCCACGAAAGTCAGCCTGACGGGTACGCTAACCGATCCGCTGACTTTCGGCGGTGCCGACCTCAAGCTGGAGCTGGCCGGCGCCGACATGCGCGACCTCTATCATCTGACCGGCATCCCGATCCCGGAGACGCCGGCCTACCGGATTGCCGGACAGCTCGACTACGCCGACCACAAATTCCGCTTTCACGGCTTCCGGGGTGTGGTCGGGTCGAGCGACCTCCGCGGCGCGATCGAGGAGGACCCCGGCCGGGGGCGCCCGATGATCACCGCCGATCTCGCCTCGACCAAGGTCGATTTGGCTGATCTCGGCGGCTTCGTCGGCACGACACCGGGGCGGCTATCAACGGTCAACCAGAATGCGGCGCAAAAGAAGGAATTGGCGCGCACGGAGGCGAACCCGAAGCTGCTGCCGGACTCGCCGATCAGCCTTCCCAAGCTGCGCGCCGCGGACGTCAAGCTGCACTATCGCGGCGAACACATCCTTGGGCGATCGGTGCCGCTCGACAACCTTGTCGTGAACCTGTCGATCATAGACGGCAAGATCACGCTGGAGCCGATCAGCTTCGGGGTGGGGCGCGGAAAGATATCGGGAACCGCGGTACTCGACGGCGGCGGCGATGCAGTTCGCGCCAATATGGCGGTGGATTTCGAGCATGTCGATGTGGCGAGGCTGATGGCGGCGACGCACATGTTCGAGGGCGCCGGCGCGATCGGCGGGCACGCGGATATTGTCACTTCGGGCAATTCCTTGGCGCAGATGCTGGGCAATGGCGACGGGCAAGCTCGGCTGCTGATGACCGGTGGCGATCTGAGCGCGCTGCTGGTCAATCTGTCCGGCCTGGAGTTCGGCAACGCGCTTCTGTCCGCTCTGGGCATGCCGAAACGCACGCCAATCGAATGCATGATCTCAGATTTCTCACTAAAGAAGGGGGTACTTGATACGCGCACGTTCCTGCTGGTGACCAAGGAGGCAAACGTGCACGGGACGGGCTCGGTGAACCTGCGCAACGAGACGGTGAATGTTAAGCTGAACACCGAGGCGGCGCATTTCAGCATTGGCTCGCTGCACGCTCCGATCGACGTCACAGGCCCGCTGAAAAGCCCGAGCATCCGCCCGGAACTTGGCGAGCCGGCGCTGCGCGGCGGAGCTGCTGCCGGCCTGGCGGCGCTGATGCCGCCGCTGGCGATCCTGGCTACGATCGAATTCGGGAAGGATGAGAGCCACGAGTGCGCGGCCCGGATTTCCGCGATACCGCGAGCCGAACGGGCAAAAGCGGCGCCAACCTCAAGGGCCCCGGCTCCGGCGCGGCGGCGTGGACGCTGACCGGGATCTCCGGCTGCGGCGCTTCGCGTCGGGCAAAACTGATCTGGGTCGGGTAATGTGCTCGGTGCTCATTCCCGCGGAATGATCACTTTCTCTTCAGTGACAAAACTCTTGATCCGGCCGATGAACAAGGCGCCGTCGGCGTGCAGAGCCTTGGCTTCCGGCGATGCGTTGGCGCGTTCCATGGCCGCCCGATCGTCGTACCAGAGTTCGGCGATGCCATCGATATCGACATCCGTTGCCGGAATGTCGGGACGCGTGCGTTCTTCGACAATGTGCGATTGCACATAGCGGCGCACCCCCGGCACGGCGTGGGCCAGTGGGGCGTGCACCTCCAGCCAATGTTTGACGAACTCCTCGTGCGACAGTCCTTCCTTGCGGGTCAGCAACCCGATGCTCTTGATCATGGGCTAAGCCCTTCCGTTGCTGCGCGTACTCGCGCATGCTGCGCCCGACAGAGCCGAGGAGGAAGCATGAAGATCGACATCACCGGCAAGCGCGCCATTGTTGCCGGAGGCAGTCGAGGGATCGGCCGCGCGATCGCTCTCGCTTTTGCCGAAGCGGGAGCGGGCGTGTCAATCTGCGCTCGCGGCGCTGAGAGCCTCAGGGCGACGCGCGAGGAGATCGCCTCCCTTGGCGGCGCAGCTCATGCCGCCGTTTGCGACCTTTCCGACGCTGCTGCCGTTCCCCGATACATCGAGGAGGCGGCCGGTGCGCTTGGGGGCATCGATATTCTTGTCAACAACGCCTCGGGTTTCGGGACCAGTGATGACGAGGCTGGCTGGGCCGTTAGCATTTCGGTGGATTTGCTAGCGACCGTCAGGGCTAGCCGGGCGGCGCTGCCCTTCCTCGAAAAATCCGATTCTGGCACCATCCTTAACATCTCGTCGATTTCCGGACTGCGCGCCACACCTCGCACCCCGCCTTATGCGGCCGTCAAAGCGGCAGTCATCGAATACACCCTGACCCAAGCGGCAGCTCTGGCGCGCAAAGGGATCAGAGTCAACGGCATCGCCCCCGGCTCGATCGAATTCCCCGGCGGCACCTGGGCGCGGGCGAAGGCGTACAACCCCGACCTCTACGGCCGCATCCTCCGGAGCATTCCATTCGGGCGGCTGGGCCGTCCCGAGGAAATCGCCCAGGTCGCGCTATTCCTGTGCTCGCCGCTCGCCAGCTGGGTGACCGGTCAGAACATCGCCGTCGACGGCGGCCAGATGCTATAGCCCCCGCGTCACCAGACGACAGCCGCGGCAGTCACGACCGCCAGCGGCGGATCGGCCCGCAATCGACATGGACAAAACCGGCTCGCGGGTAGTACCCAACGCCGCCGCATTGCAGGCTCAGCGCGGCGTCGCGCACTTGCGTCAGGCTGCGGCGCTCAGACCGCAGGTCGACCGCCATGCCCTTGATGTGATAGCTGTGTTTCGCCACACCGTCGCCACGCAGATACATCCGCATATTGGTGGCGGGTGAGCGGTAGCCGCTGATCACCAGGAAGGGCTCCGGCGTGTCGAGCTCTTCGCGCAACATGCCGAGCACATCGAGTACGCCGGCATCCATCGGACGTATCTCGTCGTTGTGGTGGTCCCGCAGGATCCAATTGATGTCCCGCACCGCCTCGCGGATGTAATGACCGTCCGCCCAGTATACGGTGCGCAGCCACTCCCCGGTATGAGTATTGTAGAGAGATACCGACCGTGGAGCATAAGAGATCGCCGGCGCCGGCTCGACGATTCCAACAACAGCGGCAGCTGCCGCGGCGCCGAGGAGTCGGCGTCGGCTCAGCAAAGCAGACATTTGCACTGGTTACTCCCCCCAATTCCCCGTTCGACGCCTTAGCATCTCGAAACTGGTCGAACAAGACAGATCGAGTGGAATTCGTCCTTTCGGGGGAAGATTTGCCTGAAATCTTTAGTGGAAGTAGAAGTGCACCAAACTAAATCATCCTTTCCGCTGGCTGGCGGTGGATTCTTGAGCCACGGGCAGCTGTTGTGCCCGCGTCAGATGGTGCCAGATCTCGTCGTCCCGTTCATACGGGTCGGCACGAAACTGGATCGAGCCATCCGATTCGACGTAAGCGGTTTGATACACAATAAAAATCGGCATCGGGGCGGGCAGGGCCCGCCGGCCGGTCCGGCCGGAGGCGATTCCCTTCTCGATTACTTGTGATGGCTGGCCGAGCAGCAGTACTGCAAGCTCGCGGGGATTTTCGACGCGCACGCAGCCATGGCTCATCATGCGCGCGGCGGCCTGGAACAGCGATCGCTCCGGCGTGTCGTGCAGGTAGACGTCGTACCGGTCGTTCATCTCGAATTTGAGGCGGCCAAGGGCGCTATACCGTCCTGCCTCCTGCTGGATCGATCCGTTGCTGCGGAACCGCATGTGATGGCTGGTCAGATAATTCGGATCGGCCGCCAGTTTGGGCAGAATTTCCTTTTGCGCGATCGAGCGCGGGATATTCCACGGGGGATTGAACAGCACACTATCGATTGTCGATTGAAACGCGGGCGTCTGCTTGTCGGTTTCGCCGACCACCACACGGGTCGTGAATACCGGGCGGTCGTTGCGGAGCAGCTGGAGGCGCGCAATCGCGGCGTTGACCACGACCCGATCCGGGGGCATGTGGCGAGGCAGCCAGCGCAGGCGCTCGAGGTTGATCACGAGCTGCCGCCCGCGCTTTTCCGCCGCGGCTGCTCTTTCGGCAGACGCCCGCTCAAATCTGCCTGGTACGGGCGACGGCGCGGCGGACAGAGTCCGATATTCGGCGTAAGCGCGGCGCATCGCGATGTATTCGGGCGTGGCGGGGGCCAGCGCTTCGATTACCCCTGCCGGATCGGGAGAGGCCGAGGCGGCGTCGAGCACGGCGACGACATCGACCGGCTCGGGCGTCAAATCCTCGTCGTCGGCGCGGTCCTCGATGGGCATCGCGCCGCGCGACAGCGCGTCGGCATAGGAGAGAAACGCGTCGGACAACAACAGGTCGCGATCAACCGGCGGCAAGGGCGCGCGCCGTTCCCCCAGCGCGGCGGCGTGGAACAGCCCCGGGTCGAGCCCATGCTCGCCGGCCCGCAGTATGGCATCGCGCAAGCGGCTCACTTCGGCCGGGCGGGTGTCCCATACGGTCTGATACCCATGCGCCAGGTAGAAGCGGCGCAGTAGCGCGAGATGCATCGGCTCGCCGCCGATCATCAGCTTGCCCGGCGCGTCCAGCCGTGCCTTGAGCTCGACATTGCCGACAAAGGGGATGGCGTCCGGAGACGCCGGATCGGACGCAGGGGCGGCGGGCGCGGCAACCGGCGCCGTCTCCCCGGAGGCGGCCGCAAGAGCGTGCGACAGCGAAGAGACGAGACAGCAAGCCCCCAGCGCACAACCTATGACGATCTGTGCCGGTGACCGTTGCTTGCCGTACCGAAAGCTTCTTAAGAGACGCACATGACCTCGCTCGCGCGGCAACCCGCGGTATTCGGATATTGCCGCGGCCAAGACACTCCCTTCCGGTTGAAACTCCGTCCGAAGATGGAGGCTTCCGAGCTTAACGCCGGTTGGCCGTTCGTACAATTGCAAGGCGAACAACTCACCCTTTATCGGCAGGGCGTCCGATGCGTTGACCGCCGCCGCGCAGAGGAACAGGTGATTACCGACAGTGCCGCCATCTCCCCGCGGGCCCAATCCGCCGCAACGATATAATCGATAATTGAACCGATTATGAACCTCCGCCGCTAGTGCTCAGAACCATTCAGACGATTCAGCAGACGCCCCCTTCTCGCTGTCCCGTGGGCCTTCAGCCCACGGACTTGATCCGTGGCGAAAGCCGGGATCCATATGTGGACGGCCCCCGGCTCGCAAGGTGTCGGCAGCGCGATTGCTCTGGTCGATTGCGGTCATATGTCCGGCCCCCCGCTTTCGCGAGGGCAGGCTTTTGTGGTGCGGTCGTCGTGACCGCTGGCCCAGATGGGTTGCGCGGATCGGGCCCCAAACACTTCCGTGATGTCTGAGCACCACTGGATCCCCCGGGTTGTCGCGATCCTCGGATCGACCGATGGCCATCTTGCTGTCGCTGTCCTTGCTCGCTCCAGGTGTGCCAGGTGTCCTTGCTGCCGATGGCGTGCCGGCTCAGGCCTCTTGCGGTTGCCGGTAAGTCTCGCCGCTCACCATCATGGCCCAAATGATGCGGGCCATCTTGTTCGCCAGCGCCACCGCCGCGACCTTCTTCGGCTTGCGCGCCAGCAATTCCGAGAGCCACGGCGCGGCCCGGCCCTTCCTGCCCTGGCGGCCCTTTTCGGCCTGCTGGATCACCGCGGTGGCGCCGAGCACCAGCAGCCGGCGCAGACCCTCGTCACCCTCGCGGCTGATTTTGCCGAGCCGCTGCTTGCCGCCGGTCGAGTTCTCCCGCGGTGTGATGCCGACCCACGCGGCAAAGTGCCGGGCCGAGCGAAACGCCTTCGGATCGGGCGCCCTGAGGGCAAAGCTGACCCCGCCGATCGGCCCGATGCCGGGGATGGTGGCCAAGCATTGGCTGGTCTGGTTTTGCCGATGCCAGGCCATCAGCCGCGCTTCGATCGCTTTCAGCTTGGCGTCCACGACGTCGCGCTGGGCTGCCAACACGCCGATCATCTCGCGCGCCAGCGCCGGCACCTCGGCGTCAGCGGCGTCATCGGCCAGGCGCCGCAGCAGCTCCACAACCGGCTTTGGCCCTTTTGCGGCGGTGACGCCAAACTCCGCCGCGTGGCCGCGCATCGCATTGATCAGCATCGTGCGCTGTTTGACCAACAGATCGCGCACTTTCAGCATCATCAGCGCCGCCTGTTGCTCGGCGGTCTTGACCGGCACAAACCGCATTGTCGGCCGGCTCATCGCCTCGCACATCGCCTCGGCGTCAATCGCATCGTTCTTGCCGCGCTTGACGTAAGCTTTGATATATTGCGGCGGCATCAGCACCACCTCGTGCCCCAAGCCGCGCAGCACCCGTGCCCAGTGGTGCGCTGCCCCGCACGCCTCGAGCCCGATTCGGGTCGGCGGCAATTTGGCGAAGAATTTTGCCACCTCGCCGCGCCGCAGCTGCCGCCGCAACACCGGCTGCTCGGTCTCGTCAACTCCATGAATTTGAAAGACATGTTTGGACGTATCCAAACCAATTCTGATAATCGTCATGCGGACGGCTCCCCCTGGCTGCGTTGTCCAACACTCACAGCCTGGCACATTCGATGCCGTAGGGGGCCGTCCACCCCAACACTTCCGCCGTGGGCACCGGCTTTCGCCGGTGAAGCGGGATTAAGCGAGGTGCTTGGTTGCCTGGTGAGTCATGTGAATGACCCTGAAGACTAGCGGGCGCCCGCCAGCGAAAAGCGCGGATCGGCCGCCAGGCACTCGGCTTCGGGAAGGCCGAGTTCCTTTCGGACGATATTCGTGCCCAGCACCATCGCGACCATCTTGTAGGCCGCGTGCCGCCGGCTCATGCCCTCGCGGCCCATGCCGCAATCCGACGAGATGACGAGCCGCTCGGGCGGGACGTATTTGAGCGCCGTGCGGATCAGCTCGGCCACCTGGTCCGGCCGCTCGACCTGCAAGGTGTGATGGTCGATGACGCCGATCACGATCTTCTTGTCCTTGATGGTCTCGCCGATCGCCGCGAGGTCGCCGGTGCCGGAGGAGCAAGTCTCAAAGGTGATCGCGTCGGCATCGACCCCGTTGAGCGCGGCCAATGTCGGCTGGTAGCTCTGGACATCGCGGAAGATCCGCTGCTGCGAGGGATTGCCCCAGCAGGTATGACACCACACCTCGGTCTTGTCGCGCAGACCCTTGACCGTGTTGTTGAAGAGCTTGACGAGTTCGTCGGTATCGAGCCTGCCGAAGGGCTTGCCGCGGACCGGGACCATATGGATCTGCGGTTCCTCCAGCTGGATCACCGGGCAACCGGCGTCGGCCAATTCGTTGAGTTCACGATTGAGCGCGTCACTCAATGCCCAGACCCTTTCGACCGGATCCTTGTAATATTCGTCGGCAACCGAGGCGGCGAGCAATTCGGGAAGAATGGTCCCGAACTTCACCGGCTTCTTGGTCAGCCGCTGCGCCACCTTCCACATCGCGGCATATTGCAGATTGCCGGGACCGACCGGTCCGACGATCTTCGGCAATACACGCGCTTCGAGGAAATCGTGCAGAATATGCCCGCGCGGCGCGCCTGTGCCCATCTGGTAGGGGGTCGGCGCCGCCGCTGCCGAAAAGCCCGCCATATGCGTCAGCGGATAGCTCTGCCAGCTCATGCCGCTGATTTGCTCGTCGAAATGCGCATCGCCATCGGTACAGATGTCGAGACCGGCAGTCTCCTGCGCGCGCAAAAAGACGGAAACCGCGTCCTCGTATTGCTCGCGGTAGCGCAGGTTCATCATCGCTTCGAGAAAGCACTGCGAACCGAGCCCGGCGGTATACCAGCTCGGCCGCGGCAACGACCCGATGATCGAGGTCGGCAGGATGACACCGGCGGTTGCTTTGTACATAACCCCTCCCTTCTGATGGCCTGATGCTTGGATAACCTGCTTTTTACCGCGGACACCGGGGCATGTTCTCCCGCAGGATTTTGTTGATGCTCGCCTGCCAGCCGCGGCCCTCTTGCCGGTACGCCTCCACTATATCGGCGTCGAGTCGCAGCGTCTGATTGACCTTTTTGTCTGCCTTCGGCGGCCTGCCGCGGCTGCGACGGACCAGCCCCTGCGTCGCGTTTTCGCCAATAAATCTCGGTAGCGCATCCGCCGCAGGCAGAGCGCTGGCGAAATCCTCTTGCGTCCATTCGGGATTGTCGTCGTCCGGGCGCGCGGCCCGATCATCCCTCGTCCTTATGCCATACAACCTCACCTTCCGCCTGTTTGCCCTGCGGAAGCTGATGACCCGCAGATCCTCGCCGCGCGGTGTGACGACCGCGGCATGCGCGCGACCGAGTGGGGGCCAGTGAGACACAACGCAGAATAGCTCGGAGGCACAGCGTCAGCGAGGTGCCAACTTTAAAGCTGACGATGTGAGAACCG
>JBJMQW010000556.1:0-10657 GCA_045802495.1 Allostellaceae bacterium
CTGATTGCGCTCCTCGAAGAATGCGAGCGCGCCAACGGCGATGCGCCGATCACCTTTTTCGAGATCACGACGGCGGCGGCCTTTCTCGCTTTCGCGCGGATTCCGGCCGATATCGTGCTGCTCGAGGTCGGGCTCGGCGGCCGGCTCGACGCCACCAATGTCGTGCGCCGGCCGGCAGTCACCGCAATCACCCCCGTATCGCTCGACCACCAAGCCTTTCTCGGCGATACCGTCGCGGCGATCGCCGGCGAAAAGGCGGGGATCCTGAAGCCCGGCGTCACCGCGGTCATCGGACCGCAGCCGCGAGAGGCGGAGGCGGTCATCGAAGCGCGCGCCGCGGCGGTAGGCGCGCCGCTCTACCGCTCTGGGCATGAGTGGAGCTGTGTCGCGGCGGATGGCGGGATGCGTTTTGCCGGCGAGCGCAGGGAGTTTGATCTCCCGCTGCCGTCGCTGATCGGCGCGCACCAGATCGTCAATGCCGGAACGGCTATCGCCTGTCTCGAGCGCCTCTCCGGGTTTTCGCTGTCCCGCGACGCGATTGCCGAGGGGCTGCGCCACATCGACTGGCCGGCGCGGCTGCAGCTCCTGATCCGCGGCCCGCTGATCGACGCGCTGCCATCAGGCTGGGAGGTTTGGCTCGATGGCGGCCACAACCCATTGGCGGGCGAGGTCCTTGCCGAGGTCGTCCGCGGCTGGCACGACCGCTCGCTCTATCTCGTTGTCGGCATGATGAACACCAAGGATTCCGCCGGCTTTATCGCCCCGTTGGCGAAGCACGCGCGGGCCCTTTGGGCGGTCACGATCCCGGGGGAGAAGAATGCGCTCCCGGCCGAGGCGATTGCCGCCGCTGCCGGCTCGGTCGGGCTCCCGGCGCAGACGGCGGTGTCGGTTCTCGCCGCCATCCGCGATATTCGTGTGCAGGACGGGACCGGGCGCATACTGATCTGCGGTTCGCTCTATTTTGCAGGGAGTGTGCTCGCCGAAAACGGCTGAAGAGGGAGGTTTCGCAATGATCTACAGCACCGATCGCATTCTGACGGCGCATGCCGGGTCGCTGCCGCGCCCCGACGATCTGCGCGAGATGGTCCTGGCAAAGGCGCGCAGCGAGCCCCATGAGCCGGCGGCGCTCGAAGCGCGCCTCAAATCGGCGGTGGCCGATATCGTCAAGCGCCAAATCGAATGCGGGCTCGACATCGTCAATGACGGCGAATTGTCAAAGCCGAACTTCACCGATTACGTCCTGGGGCGGATCGCCGGCTGTGAGAAGCGGCCCGGCACCGGGCGGCGCAAGCTCGACATCATTGCGCGCGACGAGCGGAAATTTGCCGGATATTTCGCAACGCACCCGCGCGCCGGCTTCACCGGCGGCCAGAGGCTCCCAGTCTGCGTCGGCGAACTGCGCTATGTCGGGCAGGCCGAGCTGCAACGCGACATAAGCAATTTCAAGGCGGCGCTGGCAGGCGTGAATGTCGCGGAAGCCTTTCTGCCGGCCAACACGCCGGGCACGATCGAGCACTGGATGGTCAACGAACACTACAAGAGCGACGAGGCGTTTCTGTTCGGGATCGCCGAGGCGATGCGCGAGGAATACAAGGCGATCGTCGATGCCGGGTTTTTATTGCAAATCGACGATCCCGATTTGCCCGACGGCTGGAACTGCCTGCCCGACATTGCCTTGCCCCAGTACCGCGAATACGCCGCGCTGCGCATCGATGCGCT
The DNA here is from genome assembly GCA_045802495.1 of Allostellaceae bacterium. Classification (GTDB taxonomy): domain Bacteria; phylum Pseudomonadota; class Alphaproteobacteria; order ATCC43930; family CGMCC-115725; genus AP-15. The sequence continues at coordinate 1,720 of JBJMQW010000556.1, forward strand.
GAACCACGCGCTGCGCGACATTCCGCGGGAGAAAGTCAGGCTGCATGTGTGCTGGGGCAGCTTTCACGGCCCGCATCACGACGACGTTCCACTCAAGGACATCATCGATCTGATCTTCCGGGTGCGCGCCGGGAGCTATTCGATCGAAGCCTCGAACCCCTGCCACGAGCACGAGTGGCGGGTCTTTGAGGAGGTGAAGCTGCCGGCAGGCGCGACACTCGTTCCGGGCGTCGTCGGCCATTGCACCGATTTTATCGAGCACCCCGATCTCGTGGCCGAGCGCCTCGTGCGCTACGCCAGGCTGGTCGGCCGCGAAAATGTGCTGGCCGGCACCGATTGCGGCCTCGGCACGCGGGTCGGCCACCCCTCGATCTGCTGGGCCAAGTTCGAGGCAATGGCCGAAGGGGCGCGACGCGCGACAAAGATTCTCTGGGGCCGCGCCTAGCTTCCGGTCGTCGCGGCTATTTTTCGGACATATTCGTCGATTGCGGTCTTTCGCCGAAGGCCGGAGGCGGCCATCGAGCGGACCTTGCCGAAGATCGGCCGCTCCGGCCAGGGCCGGTCGTGCAATCCGAGTACCCAGCCGAGCCTTCCTCAGCTGAGGGCGGCCATTCAAGAACCTTTTGCCCCAATATATGCGCATATGGTTGTGCATGTAGCCGGTGAGCAGCATTTCCCGCGAGCTCGCGGCGGACAATCAGCTCTTCGCAAAAAGACACGCTGTTCTCACTTCGACCGGCGATATTCGGCCGAAGTGTAGATAGGGCGAGAGGGTTGAAACTTGCGCCTCGGCGGGATGTGCGCGCGCCGACATAGTTTCGCAGCCGATGAGCAGCGAACTCGTCAAGACGCCGTTTGGCCTCTGCGTATCCGCCCTTGAAATTATTGGCGGGCGTGACATTGCGGTCGATCCGCAATCGCAAGAACAGTGTGGGAATGCCGGAAAGTCGGCAGATGAACCGGTCGAGGGTCTAGCGGTGTTTGCCTCAAAGGAGACCATGCTTGGAGGCAAACATGCGTAGGCTATATCTCGTTGCAGCGGGGGCGGCGCTTGTTGGTTATAGCGCGATCGTTGTGGCCGCTGAGGAGCCCGCCGCCCGTCCCGGTGCCGGACAACAGACTTCGCCGGCCGTGCCGCCGGCCAGCGGGTCCCTCAGCTCCGATCTGAATCGTTCGGGCGGAGTTATAGCCCCGCCGAGCGGTATCGATCCCGAAATCAAGCAGACCCCGCCGCCGACCGGCGCCAAGATGCCGGTGATACCGCCGCCCGGCACACCGGGAGGCAACCCGGCGGTAAAGCCCAAATAGCTTCGGTTAACAGCGCCCGTCGAAGCTGAGCTGCGGATCGCGGATCAGGATCTCGGTGCGGCCAAAGAACGGGGCCCCGCGATAAATGCGCGCCGATATCCGGTTGGGCGCGATGCGTTCCGCGATGACATCATAGATGTTGCCGTCCTGCGGGTCATAGAGCGAGCCGTTGGACCAATTGTCGGGACCATCGGGCTGCAGCCCCCAAATGATCGTGAGCCCGCACAAGGGCCGCTGCCGCAACGCGGGATCGGGGTTCATGTGGTCGAGATCGGGCTCTCCGTCCGGCGTCCGCGGTTTCACCAGCCACACGATCCTGCCGCAAACAAGGCCGCTGCAGTCGAAGACCTCTACGGCTACCCGGTCAGCGAGCAACCAAGTTCCATCCGGTACTGCGGACGAAGCCGGACGACTATGAACCGCGAGCAAAGCCAAGCCTGCGCCAATGACGCGCAGCGACAGTTGCGCGATCGACTGCAATGGGAAGATCGCATCCTCCTTTGCCGGACTCCTTGGATTGTAGCGGGGCAGACTGTAGCGGGGCCCGAGTGGAAAATCAGCTCAACTTTCGTCGCGTTGCGCGTCGGGCCGGCATTTCTCTTGCCTCGGCCGCGCGCTGGCCCCGGGGCACGGCTCATGGCGGATGTCGCCGAGCCTGGGCCAGTTTGCTGCTTCCCTAAATCTGCGCCCTGTGATTCACTGCGCATAGCGGGCTTTCGGATACCCCGAACACCCGCCAATATGCGGAGGGTCATCATGAAGGTGGTCACGCTTAAAAACATACCCAATGTCCCGGTGGAAGGTGCTGATCGGATCGAGGGATGGACCGGCCCCGTTTCCCGATCACGCCAAACGATCATCGAGCCCGGGGACTCGGCGAACTATAACTGCAGCGTGGTGAACTTCAGCCAGGGCTGCACGACGGGTTGGCACACGCACACCTGCGACCAGATCCTGGTCGTGACCTCGGGCTCCGGCATGGTGGCAACCGAGCACGAACAGCGCGAGATCAATGTCGGCGACGTCGTGCATATTAAGGCCGGCGAACGTCATTGGCATGGCGCCAAGGCCGATACGACGATGGGGCACATCACGATCACGGCCGTCGGCGGGCAGGCCACCTGGGGCTAGTCCGGCCCTGCCGCCTCGCGCCGAGCGTGCAAAACGGGGGTAGCTTGCGTCAGTCTTGAAAGTCGCAGTCGCCCCCGCCCCCGACACCGCCCCATACAACGACAGCAAAATCGCCGTAATCGCATTGTAATTGGCACTGCCGTCGCCGATCAGCGAGACGCCGCTCTCGGCATTTTCGCGGGGGCGAGCGCCAGACCGATCACCGATGCCCGATACAACCGATACGGGATTCTCGCTGCTGATTTGCTGAAGAAAAAGCGGGCGATGAATCGCCGCTCAACGTCCGATTGTGTCCGAAGGACGCTCCGCCGCCCGGCTATCGCATCGTCGGCATGACGTATTCGGCGCCGGCGCGGATGCCGGCGGGCCAGCGGGCGGTCACGGTTTTGAGGCGGGTGTAGAAGCGCACCCCCTCCATGCCGTAGACCGCCATGTCGCCGAACAAGGAGCGCTTCCAGCCGCCAAAGCTGTGAAAAGCCATCGGCACCGGGATCGGCACATTGATGCCGACCATGCCGATTTGGATGCGGTTCGCGAATTCGCGCGCCGCGTCGCCGTCTCGCGTGAAGATCGCGACGCCATTGCCGTATTCGTGGTCATTGACGAGCTTGGTCGCGCTGTCGAAATCGGGGCTGCGCATGACCGAGAGCACCGGCCCGAAGATCTCCTCCTTGTAGATCCGCATCTCCGGCTTGACCTCGTCGAACAGGCAGCCGCCGAGAAAGAAACCGTTCTCGTAGCCCTGCAATTTGAGGCCGCGGCCATCGACGGCGAGCTTGGCGCCTTCCTTGACGCCGAGATCGACATAAGAGCGGACCTTATCGAGATGCTGGCGGGTCACCAGGGGCCCCATCTCGGCCTCGGGATCGGTGCCCGGGCCGATCTTCAGCGCGCGCACGCGCGGCGCCAGCTTGTCCATCAATTTGTCACCGACACCACCGACGGCGACGGCGACCGACACCGCCATGCAGCGCTCGCCAGCTGCACCGTAAGCCGCGCCCATCAGGGCGTCGGTCGCCTGATCGAGATCGGCATCGGGCATCACGACCATATGGTTTTTGGCGCCGCCCAATGCCTGCACCCGCTTTCCCGCCGCCGCAGCGGTTGTGTAGATGTACTCGGCGATCGCAGTCGAGCCGACAAAGCTGACTGCAGAGATCCCGGGATGGTGAAGGATCGCGTCGACCGCCTCCTTGTCGCCGTTGACGACATTGAACACGCCGGCAGGGAGACCCGCCTCGGTCAGCAATTCGGCGATGCGAATACCGGCCGAGGGATCGCGCTCCGACGGCTTCAGGATGAAGGTGTTGCCGCAGGCGAGCGCCATCGGGAACATCCACATCGGCACCATTGCCGGAAAATTAAAGGGTGTGATGCCGGCGCAGACGCCAAGCGGCTGACGTATCGACCAGCTGTCGATGGCACGCCCGACCTGTTCGGTGAACTCGCCCTTCAAGAGATGCGGGATGCCGCAGGCGAACTCGACGACCTCGATGCCGCGGGTGATCTCGCCCTGCGCGTCGAAGAAGACCTTGCCGTGCTCTTCAGAGATTACACGAGCCAACGCATCGTGGTCGCGATTTAGCAACTCCAGGAACTTGAAAAGGATGCGGGCGCGGGTGAGCGGCGGCGTCGCCGACCAGGCGGGAAATGCTGCAGCCGCGGCCTTCACCGCCCGATCCACCTCGCCCGCAGTCGCAAAGGCAACGCGCCGGGTTTGTTCACCGGTTGTCGGGTTGTAGATATTTCCCCAGCGTCCGCTCGTCCCCTCGACGTGCTTGCCTTCGGTGTAATGGTGGACGTCGCTCATGGAGATGCACCCGTTCCCTGGTATGTCGCCGACCCGCATCATAGGCTCGCGTCCGTGCTCGCGGCAGCGGATTTTTGCCGCCGCTGGCCCCGTCCGAAGCTTCGATCAATCCTTGGGCGTGCCGGAGCGGCGACGATTGGGACTTTGCGCGGTGTCGAGGCTCCATTTTATTGAGACTTCCACTGCTCGCGCCTCCTCACGGCCCAATCTCGACAATTCGCGGCCTCTCTCGGAGTGCTGACGGGCGATTTCGGTGAGGCGGTGGGTCTCCAGGGCTTGCTGGTGAACACGTTTAGCGGTCTCTCGCACCTCTTCGGAGAGTTCGCGCGCTTTGTCCAGCACGCGGCCGTAAGGCCGTCGGTTATCAGAGGGTAGGTCTGCCATTGGCGCCTCCGCACTTTTTCAATAACAAATTTAGTCGAGGCATTGTTCCTGAGGTCGATCTCCTTGAAATTTCAGAGGCATTGGGAGTTAACTCGTTTCTCAAGAATGATACCAAACTGCCTGTCAGCAGGTGAATCGTGACGCCTAATCTTTCGATCGTCGGCATTGGCGCGTCGGCGGGTGGCGTTGAGGCGCTGGAGGAATTCTTCAAATCAGTCCCCGCCGGCAATGGCCTCGCCTTTGTGGTCGTCACGCACCTGCCGCCAAACCGTGAGAGCATGCTTTCCGAGATCCTCGGCCGTGCCACCCGGATGCCGGTCATCGACGCCAAGCACGGCGAAAAGGTCGAGGCCGAGCATGTCTATGTTCTGCCTCCCGGCGCAATCTTGACCATTCGCGATGGGCGGCTCCGTCTCCGCCGAACCGGACCCAGCGACCGAGAACGGGCGCCGATCGATGTATTTTTCAATTCGCTCGCCGAGGACCAGGGCGAGCGCGCGATCGGGGTCGTGCTCTCCGGGGGTGGCCACGACGGCACGCTCGGCATCAAGGCGATCAAGGAGAATGGCGGCCTGACCATCGCGCAAGGGGCGAATGTGTCCCGGCCGCGTTTCGCCGAGATGCCATCGAGCGCGGTGGCGGCCGGCTTCGTCGATCTGCAGCTGCCGGTCGAGGAGATCCCCCAGCGGATCATCGCCTATATCCGAAATTGGGGAGCCTTCGATCCGGAACAGCCGGGCGACGCTCTGGCCAAAATCTACGGTCTGTTGCGCGGCCGCACCGGGCACGATTTCAGTGAATACAAGGAGCGCACCTTTCAGCGCCGCGTGCAGCGTCGCATGCAGGTGGTCCAAACGACAGAGCTCGAGGAATACGCCGAGCGGCTGCAAAAGGAGCCGAACGAGGTACATGCTTTGTTTCGGGATCTGTTAATCGGGGTCACCGACTTCTTTCGCGACGCGGCGGCCTTTCAGGCCCTCGAGACCTCGGTAATCCCGAAAATTTTTGAGGGCAGAGGCGCCGACGACGAGGTGCGTGTCTGGGTCGCCGGTTGCTCGACTGGCGAGGAAGCTTATTCGATTGCGATCCTGTTGCGAGAGCAGTGCGAGAAACTGATTTCGCCTCCCAAGGTCCAGATTTTCGCCACCGATATCGACGAGGCGGCGATGGTGGTCGCGCGGGCGGGCCGCTTTCCGGCAAACCTCGTCAATGAAGTCTCGCCCGAACGGATCGAGCGCTTCTTTGTCCATGAAGCCGGTACTTATCATCTGGTCAAAGAGCTGCGCGACATGTGCATCTTTTCGACCCACAGCGTTATCCGCGACCCGCCCTTCTCGCGCCTCGACCTGATCTCCTGCCGAAATCTGCTGATTTATTTAAAGCCCGCACTTCAGGGGCAGATCATTCCGCTATTTCATTATTCGTTGCGACCTGGAGGTTATCTATTTCTCGGAGGTTCGGAAAACCTCTCGCGCTACAGCGAACTATTTGTCACGCTAGATAGAAAGAATCGACTTTTCCGGCGTCGAGATCTGGTATCCCGCCCTCCTTTGCCGATCCGGCAATTTCTGCCCAACTCGCGGCGCGATGCGGGTGGGACGGAGGAGAGCCAGAGTGGGCTGCTGCAGCGCTCTGACATGCTGCGGAGGATCGCCGCTTCGGTTGTCGAGCGTTTTGCACCGAGCTACGTGATCGTCGACGAATCGGGTCGGACGCTGTTTTTTTCATCCGGAACCGGTAAATACCTCCAGCCGGCCGTCGGTCCTCCCAATCGCGACATTGTCGCGATGGCTCGTCCGGGGCTGCGCGCCGATTTGCGCGCAGCGCTCCATCGCGCCAAGGAAACCGGCCAACGGGTCGTGCGTGATCGCATTGCGGTGCAGATCAACGGCGGCATTCAGATAGTCAGCCTCGCGGTCGAGCCGGTCAGAGAAGAAAACGAGACAGCGTACGGCATTGTGTTTACCGACCGCGGCCCGGTCAGACCGGTCGAAGAGACGGACGGGGCGGCGCGCCCGGACAGCGATAATACAACCGTCAGGCAGATCGAGCAGGAGCTGCAGGAAACCAAAGAGCGGCTGCAATCGACGATCGAGGAGCTCGAAACGGCGAATGAAGAGTTTCGCTCCTCCAATGAAGAACTGCTGTCGGTCAATGAGGAGCTGCAGTCGACCAACGAAGAACTCGAAACCTCAAAGGAAGAGCTGCAATCGGTAAATGAAGAATTGCAGACCGTCAACACCGAGCTCAGTATCAAAATCGACGAGCTCGACCGCGCCAATGCCGATCTCAATAACTTATTTGGAAGCACCCAGATTGCAACGATCTTTCTAGACAGGAATCTGGTCATCCGAACTTTTACGCCAGCGGTCTGCAAATTGTTTAATTTATTGCCAGGTGATCAGGGCCGTCCTCTCACCCACCTCTCCGGCCGTCTCGACTATCCGGATCTCGAAGGCGATATCCGGACCGTATTCAGCGGCGAGGTGATCGAGCGCGCGGTAAGTCTATCGGACGGAGCTGAACATTATCTTGCGCGGCTCCTACCCTATCGAGCCGCTAATGATACCATCGATGGCGTGCTCCTGACCTTTGTCGATGTTACCAGCGTTATCGCTGCCGAGGAGCAGCAGAAAGTGCTGACCGCCGAGCTCAGTCATCGCGTCAAGAATACGCTCGCGGTGGTATCCTCGATTGCAGAACGGACGTTGCCGGAGGGTGAAGCCAAAACCGACCTGCTCGGCCGCTTCCATGCTCTCGGGCACACCCACGACTTGCTGTCGAACATGGGCTGGATCGAGGCGCCGTTACGCGAAGTAGTCTCGACCGAGCTCGCCCCTTACGGCGCCCATGTTACGGTGAACGGGCCACCGGTCAGGCTGAAACCGCAAGCGGCGCTTCTTATGGCTTTGGTTGTTCATGAGCTCGCCACGAACGCCGCCAAATACGGCTCGCTGTCCATACCCGTGGGCCGGGTTGAAGTCGCTTGGACTATTGTGGGCAACCGTCCCGCCCAGCTCGAGATTACATGGACCGAGCGAGGCGGACCAAAAATCGATGGGCTTCCGACGCGCGGTTTCGGCACGGAACTCATCGAGCGCGGCATTCGTTTCGAACTACAAGGCGAAGCAAACCTCGGGGCAGTCGATGGCGGTCTCCAGTGTAGGATATTGATCCCGGTAAATCCGCAGTACATGACCTTTGGACCGCCGCCTGACGGACCGATAACAGATGAGCGTGAGCCATGACGGCGGAGCTCGAAGGCGTCAGGGTATTGGTCGTCGAAGACGAATTCCTCGTCGCAACTTTGATCGAAGACATGCTGCAGTCTGCGGGGTGCGTCGTGTCAGGGCCGATCCCGCGACTTGCTGAAGCGCTCGATGCGGTGGACCGAGGATCCTACGATGCCGCTATCCTCGACGTCAATCTCGGGGGCGAGCGTATCGATCCGGTAGCGCAAGCGCTTTCGTGTCGCAACGTCCCATTCGCGTTTCTCACAGGCTACAGCACTGGTAGCTTGCCGGGCGAGTACGCCGAGCGGCCGTACCTTCGCAAGCCTTTCAAAATAACGGATCTGCTCAGTACGGTGTCGAACCTCGTGCATACTCGGCCCCCCAAAGCGGGGTGAGCGTGCTGTGGCCTGATTCAGTATGCCATTATTCGTCGCCCACTGCAGATTTGGGAAACACCCTTACGGCAGGAGGCAACATCAGCGTCAATGAAATCGATCCCGGCGAGCTATCATGAGTCGCTCATCGGTCATCCAGCATTGCAGAGGGCGGTTTGCTAGATTGCGACCGCATCCCACACCACCAGAGGATGAAATCGCGATCGGCAGCAAGGTTCTGAGCTTGGTTGATCGCCCGGCGTGCTCGATCGTAGAGTTCGGCCAATTCGACATGGAGTAGGATAGGGGGCGTTTCTTTCGCCATAGTTTCCCAATGCGCGCCACACAGAAATCCGTAAAATGCTATTGTTTAACCCGTCAATAACGCGTCCACATTCGGTGGTTTTTTGATGCTCCTTCCCGCAATGGGCACAGAGTAGCAACCGCCTCGATTACTGCCGGAGCTATGGGTTCCGAATCTGCCGCCCAATACCGGAACGGAGTTCCCCGGGGGCCCGTTGACCATAGAGGCGGCGGCCGGGACGAGTTCCGGAGGACCCGGCCATCGGTGGTGCGAAGGGAAAGGATGTGGCAGTTGATCTCACTGAAGACCCGCCGCGCCGAGACATTATGGTGATCGGCGGCTCCGCCGGCAGTCTCGATACCCTCCGCGCAATAGCGCAAGCCTTTCCAGCCGA
>JBJMQW010000557.1:0-6401 GCA_045802495.1 Allostellaceae bacterium
ATCTTGCCCTGGCGCCGCGTCGCCGTGTGCAGGCTCAGCGGCATTTCGAGGGCCGCGGCAGCGGCCCAGAAGCGCTCGTATTCGGGCTGATCGTAGCGCCGCTCCTCGGCCGGATACTCGGTGATCATCGCGCCGGAGAGGCCGAGGCGGGCGGCGCGCTCCAGTTCCCTAATCGCGTCCTCGACATCGTCGAGGTTGATCATCGCGATGCCCTTCAATCGGGCGGGATCGGTGCGGCAGAACTCGGCGAGCCAGTCGTTGTACGCGCGAAAGATCGCGGACATCAGCTGCGGGTCCGCCACCTTGAAATAGAACAGCCCCTGCGAGGGATAGAGGACTTCACCGGCCACCCCATCGAGCGCCATGTCCTTGAGATGCTGCTCGGGGTCATACCCGCCGCGCAGCACGTCTTCAAAGCTCCCCCGGGGGGAGATCGTCTCGGGGGCCTCGAACCGCGCGCCGGCGTTCGAGATGAGGCCGATCCCGGAGAGGATCTGATCCGCCTCGACGACGACGTGGTCGCCGCCGTCGATCCGCTCGATGCGCGGCGCCCGCTCGCGGAACGCCCGATCGATGCGGGTCTGCCACAGATCGGGCGGTTCGAACACGTGAGAGTCGGATGAGAGAACCAGCGGCAGCATCGGTATCTCCTTTCCCACCTGACCGCCGACAGCACCGTCAGTAATAGTGAGCGCCGCCGTTGACGTGAATGGTCTGGCCGGTGATGAAACCGCCGTCGTCGCTGACCAGAAACAGGCAGGTCGCGGCTATTTCGTCGACATGGCCCTGGCGGCCGAGCGGGATGCCGGAAGCGCCCGGCACTCGTCCCTGATACCATTCGGGATTGTCTCGACGGGTATCGATGCTCCCCGGGGAAACGACGTTGGCGCGAATATTGTGGGCGGCGAATTCGGAGGCGAGCGCCCGCGCCATGCCGACCAGCCCCATCTTCGCCGCCGAGACATGCGCCCGCCCGTTGCCGCCGGTAAAGGCGCCATCGCCGGTAAAGAACAGGATGCGGCCGTACCCGTTCTTGACCATCGACGGAATGACCGCCTGCGTCAGATAGAAGGCGCCGTCGAGCACCACGCCCCTGACATGCTCCCAGTCTTGCGCCGTCACTTCGGTGAAGGGCTTGTGCGGCCGGATCGCGGCATTGTTGATCAGGATGTCGACACGGCCGAATTCGGCCAACGCCCGTGCCGCCAGGGCGTCGACCTCGTTCTTTTTGGCGACGTCGGCGAGAACAGATATGGCCTTCACCCCGAGGTCGCGGACTTCGTGCGCGACCGCCTCGGCCTCGGCCTGGTTGGTCCGGGCATTGACGACGATATGGGCGCCTTCACCCGCGAGCTTCAACGCGGTCGCGCGGCCGATATTGCGGCCGGAGCCGGTGATCAGGGCGACTTTCCCATCGAGCTTACCCATCAGCGCACCTCCATCACTCAGTCAGCGTCCGCGAGCGCGGTCGGTTTCGATCCGGCCATGCAGCCAGTCCTCGATCAGCCGGCGGGCGATCGAATCGAGCCGCGGCAGCCGGAAGGAATCGTCGTCGACATGCGACAACAGCCAGTCGCGCCTGTACCATCGTGCATCCTCAAGCTCGCCGTAATCGACCGTGATCTCGCTGGTCAGCGCCTCGGCATAAAAGCCGAGCATGATATTGGCCGGAAATGGCCAGGGCTGAGAGGAGTGATAATGCACCGCGCCGACCTCGATGCCGGTCTCCTCGCGCACCTCGCGCGCGACTGCGTCTTCGAGGCTCTCGCCCGGTTCGACAAACCCGGCGAGCGTCGAATACATGCCGGGCACGAAATTCTTCGATCGCCCCATCAGCGCGCGTTCGCCATCGGTCACCAGCATGATGACGGCGGGGTCGGTCCGCGGGAAATGCATCGTGCTGCAGTCGGGATTGGTGCAGCGGCGCATGTGACCCGCCTCCTCGCTGCGGGTCGGAGTGCCGCACAGCCCGCAAAAGCGGTGGCGCGAATGCCAGAACATCATCGCGCGGGCGAGCGCCAGCAGCGCCCCTTCGCGGCGGTCGATGCGCGGGCCGACCTGACGCAGATCGGCAAATCGGACCGTCGCCGCCTCGATGCCCGATGCGGCCAGGGCGGGGGAATGCAGCATCTCCAGCGGCGCCTCGATCGGCGACAGGTCGAGCGCAAAATGAGCCCGCTCTTCGATGACGCCGAGGAACACGACCTCACCCGCCGACAGCCGCTGCTCGGCGCTCGTTCCAAGGAACGCCGTAATACTGCCCGACTCCAGTACCACAGCGCGCGGCTCGCCGCCCTGGAGCTCGATAACCAGGTTCTGATTCCGCCAGACCGGAACGAAGAGGCTGCCCGGGTCGGCCACGCGCTCGACGATCCACCCGGTGTCGCGGCGCCGCAGGCCGGCGCGCTCGAAACCGGGATGGGAATAGAAATTGGGCGCTCGCATCAACGCACCCTGGCACATCTGGGCGCGCGGCGGCAAGAAGCGAGCCGCTAAAGCTGGGCGAGACGGCGCTCCAGGTAAGCCCGTTCGACGCCGTTGGCCATTAGAGCGAGCGCGCGACGATACGCGTCGGCCGCGGCCTCGAAAGAGCCGAGCCGGCGCAGCATGTCGGCGCGCGCGGCGTGAAATAGGTGATATCGATCGAGCTCACCCGAAATTCCCAGCTCGTCGATCAACGCCAACCCGCGGGCCGGTCCTTCGCTCATCCCGACGGCAGCGGCCCCGTTCAGCTGCACCACGGGGCTAGGATTAAGACGGGCCAGCTCGCGATAAAGCGCCGCAATCTGCGGCCAGTCGGTTTCGGCTGGGGTGGCGGCTTCGGCGTGCAACGCGGCAATCGCCGCCTGCAGCTGATAGGGCCCGACTTGACGCATCCGCAGCGCCGCATCCACGAGACCCAGACCTTCGGCGATCTGTGCGCGATCCCAGAGCGAGCGATCCTGCTCCTCCAGGGTGACGAGCGCGCCGATCGCGTCGACCCGCGCCTGCCGGCGTGAATCATGCAGCAACATCAACGCCAACAGACCAAGCCCTTCCGGGTCTTTGGCATCGACCGCGCACAGCACGCGTCCGAGACGAATGGCTTCTGCGCACAGCTCGCGGCGGATCAGCGCATCGCCTGCGGTCGCGGTATAGCCCTCGTTGAAGATCAGGTAGATGACTGCTTGAACTGCTGCCCGGCGCTCGGGCAAGGCATCGTCGGGCGGCACTTCGTAGGGTATACGGGCGTCTTGTATCTTGCGTTTCGCGCGCACCAGCCGCTGCGCCAGAGTCGGCTCGGGGATCAGAAACGCGCGCGCGATTTCGGCGGTCGAAAGCCCGCCCAGGGTGCGCAGGGTCAGGGCAATTTGGGCCTCGCGGTTCAGGGCGGGATGACAACAAGTGAAGATCAGCCGCAGCCTGTCATCGGGGATTTCGCGAGCCCACGCCTCCGGTTGCACGGGCTCCTCGACGGCGTTGAGTGCGATTTCCTGCTCCAGCAGGTTTTGTTTCTCGCGCCGTGTGCGTTCGCGGCGACTTGCGTCGATGAGTTTGCGGTGAGCCGTGGTCGTGATCCACGCGCCCGGATTGTCCGGAACGCCGCGCTCGCCCCAATGGCGCAATGCCGCGGCGAATGCCTCCTGCATCGCCTCCTCGGCGCGGTCGAACGAGCCGCACAGCCGGATCAGGCTGGCGATGATCCGGCCGTGCTCGCGGCGAAATACTGCTTCTGCCGAGGCCCGCACTTCAGCCGGCTGCGGCATCGGTCCTCGGCCCGAGCCTAGCGCGGCGGTATGGGGGCGATGGGACGGATCTCGATACAGCCTTCACCGCCCCTGCATCCGGTCGGGATTTTTGCGCCCCAGGCGATCGCCTCGTCGAGATTGGCGCAATCGAGGATGTAGTACCCCGCGAGCTGTTCCTTTGTCTCGGCGAACGGGCCGTCCAGAACCAGCGGCCTGCCATTTTCGCTGCGGATTGTCGTTGCCGTAGCGGTCGGTTGCAGCGGCTCGCCGGCAATCAACACCCCTTTTCGCCGGGTCTCGTCCATTACCGCCCAATGACCCGCCTTGATGTGTTCTTTGTCAGGCGCCGAGGCCGCGGCAAAGTCACTCTCGCGGCTGTACACCAAAAACATGTAGCGCATGGTCCGATCTCCCCGCTCAGCCTTCGACGCTCCAGGACGAGCGGCCCGGGAAAGGCGGCGGGACCGCCTCCCTGACGCTCGCCCGCGCGATGTGGCGCTCGTAATACGCGCCCAAATCAGCGTTGCGCCGCAGCATTGCACTGCTTTCGGGCAAATGGTGGAGATAGAACAGCATCGGAAGCAGATTCATATCGGCGAGAGTGAAGGTGCCGCCGGCCAGATGGCCGGTGTTGGCCACGGCGCGGTCGAGCATCCCAAATTGCGCCTCCAGCCTTGGCAGGAGGGGCTCGATGACCGCACGGTTGGGCTTGCCGTCGGCGGTGCCCGGGAAGAAGTAGGCGCCAACATAGGGGCGCGCCACCAGCACATCGAAATGGGTGTTGACGATCGAAATCCACTGCTCGGTCAGCGCGCCTTCGGCCGCATCGCGCGAAACCAAGGATGGTCCGGCGAACGAATGATCGATGTAAAAGCAAATCGCCCGCGACTCGGCGAGCACCAAGTCGCCATGTCGAAGCGCCGGGATTTTTCCCAGGGGATGGATTGCGTCGACGTCGGGCGTATGCGGCATGAGCGGCACCAGGGTGTACGGCACTCCCTTCTCGTGGCAGGCGATGCGGATGACCCAGACGTAATTGCTTTGCGGTGCGCCGATGATTTGAAGCTCTGGCATGGCTTTGCCCCTTCGGGTGGCTTGCAACAGTCGGACGACGCGCGAGCAATGCCGGGATCGACATCTCGGCATCTCTAATATGTGCGCAAAGTGCGCTTCAGGCGGCGCGCCGGATTTCGCACAGATAGGAGCGGTGCGACGCCGTCCCACTCACAGGGTCGAGCGCCGCGGCGCCGATGATCAGGTTGAGGCTCGCGCTCTGCGGGCCGAACGGATCGTAGCCCGGCGCGCCGATTTCGGCGCAAGGCTGCCACCAGCCGTGCTCGCCGACCACCACGCGCGGATCGAGGTTGTGGTTGAGCCGGGCGCACGCCGGCACGCTGCACTCCGGTGTCACGATCGACACCCAGTCGCCGTTGGCGATGCCGCGTGCCTACGCGGCGGCTGGATGAAGTTCGATTTCCGGGTGCCGGGCGCGCCTGCGCAGGCTCGGCAGCGCGCGATGTTGGGTCTGGCAGAACAGCGCCGATTTCGCACTGGTCAGGATGAATGGGAAGCGCGCCGCCAGATCAGGCCGTGACACCGGGCCGATCTGCGGCTCGGAGAAATCGGGCAAGGGCGCGTAGCCGTGCTCGAGGAAGGTCTGCGAATAGAGTTCGACCTTGTGCGACGGCGTCGCGAAGCCTCTCGGAGAGTTCTTCGCGCCCGGCTCGGCGTGTTTGGCGTGGCGGGTTTTCAGTCGCACTCGCACGCCGCTGGGTGCAGCGCGTAGCTCCTCCAAGGTAGAGCCCGCACTATCCGTGAACGCGGCGCGTGCTGGTGGGATCGGCCATGGCCTCTTGTCCCTCTCGTCGAAACCATATCGGATCCGGACATCATGGCTCCGGTTTCAGAATAGCCCATACGAAAATAGGCCTGGGTTGTGACCAGCAAATGGATTTAGAGGCAGCCCGCCGCAGCGCACGCGATGCTTGCCCTGCCACGGCCGACAGCTGATATAGTGCGATGGGAGGTCGGCGGCGGACAGGTCCCTCGCCAACCCGGTCAGGTCCGGAAGGAAGCAGCCGTAACGAGTTCCGATCTGGGTCGTCCGTCCGGTCTCCCTTTACCCGGCCACGGTTCCTGCTGATGAGCGATTCGGCGACGGCTTACCGCGTCCTCGCCCGCAAATATCGGCCTTCGACATTCGCCGAGCTGATTGGGCAGGAGGCGATGGTCCGTACCTTGTCGAACGCGATCGCGACGGGCCGGATCGCCCATGCCTTCATCCTGACGGGCGTACGCGGCGTCGGCAAGACGACGACCGCCCGGATCCTCGCCCGCGCCCTCAACTGTGTCGGGCCCGACGGCTCCGGCGGACCTACGGCGGAGCCGTGCGGGCGCTGCCCGCAGTGCCTGGCAATCGCCGAGGACCGCCATGTCGACGTGTTGGAGATGGATGCCGCATCGCGCACCGGGGTCGACGATATTCGTGATCTGACCGAGGGGGTGCGCTACCGGCCCGTCTCGGGGCGGTACAAGGTCTACATTATCGACGAAGTCCACATGCTCTCGAAAAATGCCTTCAACGCCTTGTTGAAGACGCTCGAAGAGCCGCCGCCGGATGTCAAATTCGTGTTCGCGACGACCGAGATCCACAAGGTGCCGGTCACCGTTCTG
>JBJMQW010000558.1:0-7335 GCA_045802495.1 Allostellaceae bacterium
CCTTCCGCGCGCGCCGCATCGAGCATCGCCAGGATCTGCGCCGCCTTGCCCCAATTGTCGATGCCGGAGCATTTCATGTGAACGATTTCGACGTGCACGCCGCAGCTCCGGGCAAAGGCTAGACCCTCCTCGACGGCCTCGACGACCTTGTTCGATTCGTCGCGGATATGGGTGAAATAGTCAGCGTTATGGCGTTTCAGGACCGGACCGAAAGCCAGCATCTCCGCGGGCTGGGCAAAGCTGCCGGGAGGCGTGAACAGACCCGAGGACAAGCCGAGCGCGCCGGCCGCCAGTCCTTCTTCCAGTAGCAAGATCATCTGCTGAAGCTCGTCCGGGCGCGGCGCCCGATCCTCCAACCCCATCACCATCAGCCGCAAGGTGTTGTGGCCGACCAGCATGCCCGTATTGACCGCCACCACCGGAAAGCTGTCGAGATATTCGGGAAACCGCATCTCGCGGAATGGCAGCCACGGTGCGCCCCCGCTCAGATAGTCGGCGAGTTGCTGCGCTTTGCCGGGCAGCACCGGCGCCACCGAGAACCCGCAATGGCCGATGATTTCGGTCGTGACGCCCTGGCGCACCTTGCTCTCGGCCTTTGGGTTGATTGGCAAGGTGAAATCCGAATGGGTCTTGATGTCGATAAAGCCGGGCGCGACAGCCAGGCCTTCGGCATCGATCGTCCTGCCGGCGCCGGCAGTGAGTGAGCGTCCTATTGCGGTGATACGGCCATCGCGAACGACAACGTCGCCGGCTTCGCCGGGCCGTCCGCTGCCGTCGATAATGGTGCCGCCGCGGATCAGGATTTCCCGGCTCATGTCTTGGGTTTGGGCCATCTGGCTTGCTCCTGATCGATCGGCTTTCTATGCGAGCCGCGGAACCTGCCGTCTGCGGACCGTCGCCTTATCGAGGCCAGTGAAGCCAAAAGGGCCAAGCTCCGCAAGCGGCCAGATTCAGCTGGTGCGGGTGGAATGGCGATGGGTCTACTGTCAGGCTCGCACGGCTAATGGATCCGGCCGTTTGAGTTCAGAGGAGTGTCCGATGGCGGTTGCCCGCATGCTAGCCGAGTTCCTGACCCGCACTTCCTCGGCCGATCTGCCCCCGCAGGCCGTCGATCATGCGGCGATGCTGATTGCCAGCACGATCGCCAGCGCAGCGTTGGGAGCGGGGCTCGGGTCGTCGACCATCATCCGCGACCTCGCGCGCGAGCAGGGCGGGGCGGCCGAAGCCTCGCTGTGGTTCGACCGCGGCCCGAAATTGCCGGTGGCCGATACTGCTCAGGTCAACGCCGTCATGAGCGACGCCGCTGCGTCCGACGACAGCGACCTCAGGAATATCGTGCATGCCGGCACGACGCTCGTCGCGACGGCGCTCGCCGTCGCCGAACGCACCGGCAGTAGCGGCGCGGATGTCCTGAGCGCCATCGTGCTCGGCTATGAAGCGGCCGGGCGCATCGGCGACGCAATCACCCCCGGCTTCCGCTCCCGCGGGTTTCATGGCTGCCTCGTCGCGATATTTGGCGGCGCGGCGGCAGCCGGGCGGCTATTGCAGCTCGACCCGCCGCAGATGGCTCAAGCCATCGCGATTTCGGCGACCTCGATCGGCGGGCTGATGGCTGCGGCGAATACCAGCGTTGCCCGTGAGTACCACGCGGGGCTGGCGGCAATGCTCGGCGTTCGGGCGGCGCTTGCGGCGCAGCGCGGATATTGTGTCGAAGAGGGAATTCTCGAGACCCACCTCGGCTTCTTCGAAGCCTATGGCGGGATCGAGGGCGCAGCCGGCGCCGAGGTCGTAACGCGCGAGCTCGGGCAATCCTGGGACATCATTACCGATATGGCGATCAAGCTGGTGCCCGGCGGTCATCCCTATCATGCGCTCGCCGAGGCTGCAGCAAACGCCGCCAGGGAAGGCGACATCGCCCCCGAAGAGGTCGAGAGCATCACTCTGTCGCGCCCGGGTTATACTGCGCTGACCGGGCCGCTCCATCCGTCCGACTTGATCGGAATGGCGCATAGCCCGGCCTATTTTCTCGCGGCCGGGGCGGCCGACCGGGATTTCTCGTGGGCGAATGCCATGCCGGCAAAGATTGCTGACCCGATCATCCACCAGCTGATCGACAAGGTTCGCGTCGGGCCTCCTCCTACCGAAAGTGCCGCGCGCTATCGCCAAGGGGCGACCGTCGCGATCCGGACCAAGGACGGCAGGAGCAGCACCAGCACGGTCTATGCGCCGAAGGGAGCAGGCGCCAACGGCATCGCCTGGGCCGATGTCGACGCCAAATATCGCAATCTGGTGCCGCATGCCGGCGTGCCCAACCACGGGATCGAAGCCAGTCTCACAGTAATCCACGATTTTCGTCGGGCCGCGGATGTCGCGGTACTGATCGGCTTATTGCACTAGTGTCCAGAGTCACTCACACGATTCACCAAGCAACTAAGCATCTCGTCCAATCCCGCTTCACCGGCGAAAGCCGGTGCCCATGGCGGAAGTGGATCCCGGCTTTCGCCAGGAAAACGAAAGGGGGCGGCTACTGAATCATCTGAATGGTCCTGAGCGATAGCTCTCGGTTATTGAACCCCCGCGGCGCGGTAGCTGTCGAAGACCAGATGAACAGCGCGGGCGCAGGCGCTCGCCGGGATTGGCGGCGGATCGCCTCGCCCATAGGCTTCGAGCGCTTCTCTGGCCGCACGCGGATAGCCGGCCTCCCAATCCGCCGGCTGCGGGATGATCTCGTCGCGACCCGGCGCCAGCATCTGGAGCCCGCCCGGCACCTGGCGCAACAACAACTGCTCGCCTGCGACCTTCTGCTCGCCATCTGTTTGATTGGCCGGCCAAGTCGGCATCGTGTAGCCGACCTCGTTGTGGAACAGGATGCCGCTCGGGGTGCGGAGCGTGACTAATGCGTAGTCCTCGACTTCGGCGCCGTGCACCCGTTGGCTGGTCACGGCAGACACGACTTCCGGCTCCTCGCCGGTCACGAAATGCGCCATGTCGAAGCCGTGACCACCGAGGTTCAGCAACGCGCCGCCTCCAGCTTGCGATCTGTCAGCCATCCAGGGCGAGTCCCACTCGACGTAACGCTGCATCGTCGGGCGGATCGTCCGAAAGAAAATGTGCGAGATCCTGCCGAACTCGCCGGCCTCGATCATGCGCTTTGCGGTCACCGCCCAGAACGAGTACCGCTGCATGAACGGGACGCTGACCCAGGCGCTTTGCTCGGCGGCGAGGCGGGCGAGATCCGCCACCGTGTGGGGATCGGTGCCCCACGGCTTTTCCATCACGAACGGCACGCCGGCTCCGACCAGAAAACGAAAGACCTCCGGCATGTCGCAGTGCCGGCCCAGTGCGATGACGAATTCCGGTCTCGTCGCCTCGATCATCTGCCGGTAATCGGCGAAAGGTCGGCTGCCAAACCGGGCGGCACGCTCCGTGGCGATCCGCTCCGACCCGTCGGAAACCCCGACGATGTCGCATCCGAGATCGCGTAGGATCGGCAAATACGACGCGTCGTAGATCGAGTGCCAATGGCTCACCCCGATAGCGGCGACGCGCTTTGGAATGCTCATGTCGTTCTCCTCTGATGGCCGTCATAAGGTCCGATTCCCGGATCGGCGGCGCTGCCATGGTAGTCTTCGGCCGACCGAGGCGGAGGCGACCGATGAGATATTGGCTGATCGCGATCGGTGTCGTGCTCGCGGTGGTCGGGTTATTGTGGCCGTGGATCTCGCGGCTCGGCCTCGGCCGCCTGCCCGGCGATATCGTGGTCGAGCGTGGCCAGTTCAGCTTCTATTTCCCGATCGTAACCTGCCTGATCATCAGCGTCGTGATCTCGCTGATCCTGTGGTTGCTAAACCGCTGATCCGACCGCTATCAGCCGCGTTCTCCATTATTCTCCAAGAAACTCGCGCGGCGTCAGCACC
The DNA here is from genome assembly GCA_045802495.1 of Allostellaceae bacterium. GTDB lineage: Bacteria > Pseudomonadota > Alphaproteobacteria > ATCC43930 > CGMCC-115725 > AP-15. The sequence goes on from JBJMQW010000558.1 coordinate 3,918, forward strand.
GCAATGCCGATAGTGTCCCGATGCGCGAGCAAGTCGTTATCACTTGTCACCAGTGGCGCATTCGCTGCCGCGCTCAACGCGGCAAATTTTCGGTCATCCCGATCCGGGACCGCAGCGAAAGCGTCCGGGTCGACCGAACCAGAATATTCGGCCTCCGGCTGGAAGAGCTCTGCGAACTGACCCCAATCGAGCCGCGGAATTCGACGCAGGATCATCTCGGTCTCATCTCGCGTCGACCGGTTCCAGACCAGCTGAAGGCGGCCGTCGCGGATGCGGTCAACGATCCGCGCTGCTGCGCTTCTCGGGTTGAAGCCGGCGGCCACGAACACATTCGTATCGATCACGACTCTTTCCATGCGCGCTCGGCAATGTAAATCTGGCGAAGCAGAGCCCGAGGCCGTAACGGGGAAGGGGGGACCAATTGGCCATCCGATACGAGAAGCGCGACGGCGTCGCCTACATCACGCTGAACAACCCCGCCAAGGCGAATATCCTCGACAAGCCGACCTCGGACGAAATCTCGCAGGCCTGGATCGACCTCTGGGAGGATCGCGACATTCGTTGCGCGATCTTGACCGGCGCCGGCGACCGTCATTTCTGCGGCGGCCATAATCTGGCGCCGCGCGAGAACATTACCGAGGAGGAGCGCGAATATTTGCGCACCCAGCGCATTTACTGGCCGCTCGCGGGAACCGTGCACGGCCAAAAGACGGGGGTCGACGGCCGCATGGGCGACCATTATCCGCGGGTGTGGAAACCGGTCATCGCGGCAGTCAATGGCTGGGCAGCAGGAGCGGGCCTCTACATTCTGCTGTCGTCGACCGACATCCGCATCGCCAGCCGCGAGCATGCGCGGTTCAAATTCGCGCTCTTGACCCAGGGCTGGCTCGGGCACGGGCCGGGCGCCAGCCTGCTCGCCCGCCAGCTCCGCTATATCGACGCGATGAAGATCCTGTTGACCGATGAGCCGTTCGATGCCGATGAGGCGCTGCGCAACGGCCTCATCAATGAAGTCGTCCCCCATGCCCAGCTGATGGAGCGGGCGGAAAAGCTGGCCCGCCACATCGTCACCCTGCCGCCGGTGGCGGTCCGCATGATGAAGGAGTTTGTGGTCCGTTTTGGCGACCTGCCGACCGATCAGGCTTGGCACATCCAGAACCTGATCAACTCGCTTCTGATCCAGACGACGACCGACGGTGAGGAGGGGCGCCAGGCCTTCAATGAGAAGCGGCCGCCCAACTTCACCGGCGCGCTACGCCGCCGCGGCGACGCCTGGGAAGAGCCGTCGGAGGAGGACGCCAAGCGCCTCGACGAGGCCTACCGCAGCGGCGAGTTCTAAGTGCAACATCGCCCGTTATTCCCGGCGGGTGGCGAGTGTCCGACAGGTGACGATGGCCGCCGGGGACGCTAGATTCGGGACCGGAGGTTCGACATGAGCGAACTCGCGGTCAAACGAATGACTCTCTCGGAGTTCCTCCGGTGGGAGGATGGCACCGATACCCGCTATGAACTGCTGGCGGGCTTCCCGGTGGCAATGGCGCCGCCGGCCGTAGCCCACGGTGTTCTCGCCGCTCGTCTATGCGCCAGGATCGAGGCTGCCCTCCAATCTCGACGCCCCTGTATGGCACAGGTCGAGGCAGGGATCGCTCGGCCGGACCGGGACGACACCTGCTACGTGGCAGATCTCGCGGTGACCTGTACCCCGCCGCGGCGGGAAGACCAGCTGATCGCCGATCCGGTGCTCATCGTCGAAATCCTCTCGCCCGGAACCGCCATCTACGACCGGCAAACCAAGGTCACGGATTACCGCCGTATCCCGAGCGTGCAGGAAATCCTGCTGATCGATTCTACCAGCATATTCGCCGAAGTGCTGCGACGCGACGGCGACCGGTGGATCACCGAGATCGTCCGCGGTCCGCAGGCGGTGCTGTCGCTCTCCGCGATTGCGCTGACCGCAACCATGTCCGATCTTTATGAGGGGATCGACCTGCCCGAGCCGGCGGCGATCTCGCGGACGAGGTGATCGCGTAGCCTCTAGCCGAATGCGCCCGCCTGGCGCAGCGCCGCGATCTCCGGGGCGGAACAACTGAGCATTTCTCTCAGAACCGTTTCGGTTTCGGCGCCGAGTTCCGGAGCCCTGCCGCAGGCCCGGCCAAAGCTGGCGCGCCATGGCAGGCCTGGAAGCACGCCGCCTCCGTGAGCTTCCCAGAAATTGCGCGCGTTCAGATGATCGCTGCTGACGAGGTCCAGTGAACTGGCGAGCGCCGCCGCCGGCACCCCGGCGCGCACCAATTCTTTGGCGATGGCACTGGCGGCGCGCGGGCGCGCCCAAGCGCCAAGCGCATCGTCGATGGCGGTCTGGTGCGCCACACGCTCGCCAAATCCATATTCTGCCATCGCAGACAGAGCGGGGACGACGGCGCACAAATTCCGCCACTCCTCGTCGCTGCCTGCAACAATGGCCACCCAGTCATCGTCGCCGGCGCAGCGGTAGACGCCGTGCGGGACGTAGCGGCTGGAATAGTTCCCCTGCGGCTGCGGTGGGGCGCCGAGCTGTGTGGCGAGCAACGGTTCCGCCATGGTCCACAGCATCGCTTCGATCATCGAGAAATCGATGCGGGCGACGGCGCCGGTCTGTCGCCGGTGCCAGATCCCGGCCGCGACAATGAAGGCGAGCATCAGCCCGCACATCGGGTCGAGCCAGGCAAATCCGACCCGAGGCGGAATATCGGCGTGGCGGTTGAGACCGGCGAAACCGGCATAGCATTGTAAGAGAGTGCCGTAGGCGACGGCATGCGCCTCCGGCCCGGTTCGCCCGAGGCCGGATGCAGAGACGTAGAGAAGATCGGGATTTACGGTCTTTAGCTTGTCCGCGCCGAGACCAAGCCGCTCCATGACGCCGGTGGCGAAATTTTCGATCAGCACGTCGGATTTGCCGGCCAGCTTTCGCGCTAGCTCGATGGCTTGGCGATTCTTCAGGTCGAGCACGATAGACTTCTTCGCCTGGCCGAGAACAGTGTGCAGCTCCGATGCGCGGCCCGGATCGCCGCGGCCCGGGGCTTCTACCTTGATGATTTCGGCCCCCATCGCGGCGAGGTAGCGCGTCGCGGTCGGGCCGGCGATAACCCAGCTGAAGTCGAGGACCCGGACGCCGGAGAGCGGCATTTTCCCGGCATCGTGGCGTTCCGCGACCGGGCCGGCATTAGCCACGGACGGTCCAAAAGACGGGCCGGGGGCTTTGACGGTTCGCCCGCCGACATCGATCGCCCGCCAGAAATTGCGGTGCGCGAGCTGCGGCGACACGAGCTGCTCCGCAGGCTCGCGCAACGGAAAGCTCGGAACATGGGCCGCCTGCGCCATATCGGCGATCGATTGCTTGCCGTGATGGCAACTCCACGCCGACATCAGCGCATGCAGC
>JBJMQW010000559.1:0-5929 GCA_045802495.1 Allostellaceae bacterium
CGTCTTCGCCTGCTGGGCGCCGCTCGCCGAGAACCGGCACTGGCTGATTTCCTATGAGATTGCACTCCGGCATTTGGGGCCGCCCGCGCCGGCTCCTGCCGACGAACCCGGCCCGCTCGCCTTTGGCGATCCGGACTATATCCGGCGCGTGCTCGCAACCGCCGGGTTTGTCGAGATCACGGTAGAGCGAGCGCACCCGACGATCATCGGCGGCAATCCCGAGGAAGAAGCGCGCCAGGCGCTGATGATGGGACCGACGGCGAGGCTGATAGAGGAGAAGAAACCCGCCGACGCGACCCGCCAGACGATAGCTCGAGAGATCGAGGCGGCGTTTGCCGCCGAAGCCAGCGCCGGCCCGATCCGGCTGCCGGCGACGATCTTTCTCGTCAGCGCGCTACGCCGGGCGTCGTTCGGCTTCGGTTCGATCCTGCGCGAGCATTGACGCAAGGCCATCTGGTCAGATTTTGCGGCGGGCGAGCTCGATATAACCAAAGCGATTGATATTGGCCTCGAAGAGACGGGTGATCATCGTCGAGGTTTCGTCCTCGACGATGATTGCTGGGCCTAGAATCGAGGCGCCGGGACGCAGCGCACTGCGCTCGTGGATCGGCACCTCGATGAACTCGCCCGTTTCGGGATCGAAGACCGGGCGCGAGCGCGCCGGCTTCTGCGTGTACGACCTGGGAGCGGTTGGCGCGGCGACACTTCCTACCGGCGCCGGCGCGGAAAGCAGCAGCACCCAGCTGAGCACCTCGACCTCGACGCCGGGGATGACCCGGCTGTAGAGCCGGCGGTACTCGTTCTCAAACGCGTCCCGGAGCGGCACAGCGTCATCATCGTGGTAAGGCCGGGCCGATAATGGCACCGCGATCTCGTGGCCTTGGCCGCGATAGCGCATAAAGGCCGAACGGGTCTCGGTCAACGGCTGGTCGCCGGCGCCGCGACGGACGATCGGCTCGGCCTCGGCGCGCATCGCAGCGTAGAGCGCGTTGGCCGCCTGGGCGTCAAACTTGTCGAGGCGCTGCAGTGCCGAGCGCACGATCTCATAGGCAATCGGCGCGCGCAGAAACCCCACGGCCGAGCCGACCCCGGCGTAGGACGGCACCAGCACCCGGTCGAGACCGAGCTTCTCGGCCACCCGCGCGGCGTGCAGCGGTGCGGCGCCGCCGAACGCAACAAGCGTGCGGCCGCGCGCATCCTTGCCGCTCTCGATCGCGTGGACGCGCGCGGCATTGGCCATGTTCTCGTCAACGATCTCGCTGACCCCGAGCGCGGCCAGCTCGACCGCGAGCGCCAACGGCTCGCCCACCTCGCGCCGCATCGCCCCCTCGGCCGCGCCGCGGTCGAGGGCCATGCGCCCGCCGGAAAAGCCCGCCGGATCGATGCGGCCGAGCAACAGATCGGCATCGGTGACGGTCGGCTCCGTGGCGCCGCGGCCATAGCAGGCCGGGCCCGGATCGGCGCCCGAACTGTCCGGCCCGACGGTGATCCGCTTCAGCCGATCGACACGGGCGATCGAGCCGCCGCCGGCGCCGATCTCGACCATTTCGATGACCGGGATGCGCAACGGCAGGCCGCTGCCCTTCTTGAACCGGTAGATGCGCCCGACCTCGAAGGAGCGGCTGGTCTGCGGCTGCAAATCGTCGATCAGGCAAATCTTCGCGGTGGTCCCGCCCATATCGTAGGACAGCACCTTGTCGAGCCCGCATTGCCGCGCGATCTCGGCAGCGAAGATCGCGCCGCCGGCCGGCCCGGATTCGACGAGCCGCACCGGAAAGCGGATAGCGGTCTCGACAGTTGTCAGACCGCCGCCCGACAGCATCAGAAACAACGGACAGGCGAAGCCCTCACCTCGCAGCATGGCCTCGAGGTCGGCGAGGTAACGGCCGATCAACGGCTGGACATAGGCATTGGCGCAGGCCGTCGAGAAGCGCTCGTATTCGCGCATTTCGGGCGACACGTCGCTCGACAAGGTGATCGCTAGACCGGGGAGGCGCGCGGCAAGGATCTCGCCGGCGCGGCGCTCATGCGCCGGGTTGGTGAAGCTGTGCAGAAAGCCGACCGCGACGGATTCGACGCCTTCGGCGACGAGGCGGTCGGCCAGCGAGGGTAGTCCCGCCTCATCGAGCGGCACCAGCACCCGGCCCTGAGCATCGATGCGCTCGCGCACCGGAAAGCGCAGCCGTCGCGGCACCAGCGGCGGCGGCAGGTCGATATTGACGTCGTATTGCTCGAAGCGGTTCTCGTGTCGGATCTCGATCGTGTCGCGGAAACCCTCGGTCGTCAGCAGCGCGGTTTTGGCGCCTTTGCGCTCGATGATCGCGTTGGTCGCGAGTGTCGTGCCGTGAATGATGATCGACAGATCGGCGGGCGCTAGCGCCGCTTCGCGCAATACCGTGCCGATCGCGTCGAGAACGGCGCGTTCGGGCGCCTCGGGGGTCGTCAGGATCTTGGCGCTATAGCGGCGCCCCGCCGCTTCGAGCGCCACATCGGTAAAGGTGCCGCCGATATCGACACCCAGCCTTCCGCCTTGCTCCACCACGCCCTCTCGCCCTGCCGTCGAGCAAAGGAGAGTCTTTGGCCGCGGCAAAGCCCAGTGTCAATCCGCTGCCCCTGGGAGGTGGCGGGGTCCTCGAAGGGACCCGCCGCCCCGGGCCTCGTGCGGGCTAGGCCGGCTTGACGCCGACCTTGCTCCAGGCCTCGGCGACCGCCTTCTGCTCGCTGCTGGTCGCGCCATAGCGGCGCTTGGCGTTCGAAACCGTGCGGCCGGCAAAGGCCGCAAAGGTCGCGGTGGGCCTCAGGTTCTTGTCGCGGATCGTGTCGTACCAGATCTGCCCGGCCTTGACCCATGCATTGCCGCCCAGCGCTGTCGCAACCAGGTAGAAGGCGTGGTTGGGAATGCCGGAGTTGATGTGGACCCCGCCATTGTCCTGCGCGGTATGCACATAGTGCTGCATATCGGCCGGCTGCGGGTCCTTGCCAAGCACATTGTTGTCGTAGGCGGTGCCCGGAGCCTTCATCGAGCGCAGAGCCTGGTCCTTGAAGGTCAGCAGCCCAGCGCCGATCAGCCAATCCGCTTCGCTGGCGGTCTGCTTCAACGCGTACTGTCTGACGAGCGAGCCAAAGACGTCGGAGACCGATTCGTTCAATGCCCCCGATTGACCGGCATAGGCCAAATTGGCTTCAGATCCGGTGACCCCGTGGGTCAGTTCATGCCCGATCACATCCAAAGAGATCGTGAAACGGTTGAAGACGGTCCCGTCGCCATCGCCGAAGACCATCTGATTTCCGTCCCAGAAAGCATTGTCGAACTTTCTGTCGTAATGGACGGTGGCGATCAGCGGCAGTCCGTGATCATCGATGGAATTGCGCTGGTAGGTCTTCAAATAAAAATCGAAAGTGTGCCCGAGGCCGTCATAAGCCTCGTCGACTTCCTGGTCGCCCGAGGCGCCCTGCCCTTCAGAACGGACCAGCGTCCCAGGCTGGGTCTGGGTGTTCTTGGCGGTATAGATTGTCCGATGAACCTGTGGCGGGGCGGCTGACAATACCGGGCGAGGAGCAGCCGGCGCCAGCATCTGAAACGCCATGCGCTGGGTGCGCATGCTGACATCGAGGGAGAGAGTGTCGAGCGCCGCGTTGCGCTGCGCCGCGTTGCCGTGGCGCGCCATCTCGCGCAGCACGTGCGGCGGCACGATGCAGAAGATCGAATGCCGGTGGTGTTCCTGGCAGGTGTGCGAGTGCATGTGCATCTCCGGTTATCAACAGCCAGACGAGGCGAATTCGTTAGGCTAGGCGGAGGATAGCGATGTCTGGCGGCCGCACATGTGAGCCGCTTCACATTAAGCGCAAAATCTCGGGGCGCCCGACCCCGCGATCAGCCGGAGGTCATGCCTTTTATCTGCTCGGCCAGGTCCAGCAAGGCGCCGACGGGGTCATTGCCCGCCGCGGCGCGCAAGCCGGCAAGGTCGCCGCCTCCGGGCGCAAGCGTCATCACCGAATGCTTTCCGCCATAGGACATCGTAATCCGGCGCGCGTTGACCTGGGGACCGCTGCCGAGCTGTTCGGGGAAACCGGTGGCGGACATGCGGTCGAGCAGCCCCTTGAGCCGCGCCTGCTGCTCCGCGGTCAACCGTCCCTGCCTTTCCGGGTCGAGGATCTTGAGCCCGATCAGCCGTGCGACCGTGTAGCTGCAGTCCGGCAAGATCGTCCACACGGTTCCGGTCTCGCCGGCGAACCCCTGCTGCGTGTCCTTTACCGTCAACGGCGCGGATAGCGGACATTCCTGAGCCATGATCGTCACCGATGTAAAAAGCCCCGCTACCGCCAAAGCCGCTCCCAAAGCTCTCGTAGAAAAGGGTGGAAAGCGGAGTTGCGGCCTCGACGATGGCATTACCGCGATGACGTGCTCCCAGCCGGGCGTGTTTTCAAGGAAAAGCGTATCCCTGACGGTCGTCAGATTTCGCGGCCGAGCCGGCTGTCGAGCGACAGCGGCCCGCCGCCACGGATCAAAATCGCGAGGCAAATCAGCATCAGATAGAGCGGCAATTCCATGCCGCGGGCGTTCCAGAACCACCCGATCGGCATGTGAACGTGAAACGCCGCCACAAACATGAAGCCGGCGAACAATGCCGCCACCGGCCGCGTTATTAGGCCGAGGATCAGGCAAATCCCGCCGAGTAACTCTAGGCAGCCGATGTAGTAAGCCCAAAACAGCGATGGGTTCAGCCCTTGCTTGGCAAACCCTTCCGCCGTTTTGGCGATGTCTCCACCCCAGAAGCCGAACAGCTTTTGCATCCCGTGCGGCAGAAAAAAGAAACCGGTCGCGGCGCGCACCAGCGGCCAGCTGTATGCTTCAAGCGCAGTGTATACATTCGCCAGAGCCGGGACCACATACCGCGGGCGGTTCAAACTATCGTAGGCCATTCCTTCCCTCCCCTACTTTGGCCAGAACTCAGCCGCTCTGATTGGCCTCAATTTACCAAACGTCCGCATCCTAGGTTAACAAATCCGCGTGAGCAGCGGCTAATCGGCAAAACTTACGTTCTTCCTTAACGGGCGCTTACTTCCGCTGGCGGCGGTGGGAGTGGGCTAAAATCCAACGGCGTGTCTTCTTCGATGCGCTCCCGGCTCGGCAATTGCGAGGCATCCCAGCCGCCGCCGAGCGCCTGGACCAGCGCCGCGCTCGCGACCAGCCGGTTCTGTCTGATGTTGAGCGCGGTTTCCTCATTGGCGAGGGCGGTCGCCTGGGCGACGACGACGCTCGTATAGGCGACGGTGCCGGCGAGCCATTGGTTGTTGATGATCCGTTCGGCCTCGCGCGCCGATTTGACCGCCGCAGCTTGTGCTTCAGCCTGCTCGGAGAGGATACGCAGTGCTGCGAGCTGGTCCTCGACTTGCTGGAACGCGGTCAGCACGGTCTGCCGATAGTTGGCTACAGTTTGATCAAAAGCCGCCCGCGCTTCCCCGAGTATTGCGCTGCGGGCTCCGGCATCGAACACGGTCTGAGCGAGACTCGATCCGAATGCCCAGAAGCGCGCCTGGTCGGTGAACAGCTTGCTGATCTGCAGCGCCATCACGCCATAATCGGCGGACAGTGTGATGGTCGGATAAAACGCGGCCTCCGCTACTCCGATCTGGGCATTTGCCGCCGCCATCTGCCGTTCGGCAGCGGCCACATCCGGGCGGCGCTCGAGCAGCGCCGACGGCAGGCCAGCCGGAACCGCCGGCACTTCAGTAACGACATCGCTCGGTGCGATCGACAGCTCGGCGGGCGGCTTGCCGATCAGCACAGCAATGGCGTGCTCGAGCTGTGCGCGCGTGACCCCCACGGCGATCGCCTGCGCCTCAGTGCTCCGCAGCTGCGTCTCGGCCTGTGCAACATCCGAGGCCGAGGCAATGCCGGTGTCGTATTGATTGCGGGTAATGCGCA
>JBJMQW010000560.1:0-13215 GCA_045802495.1 Allostellaceae bacterium
CGCGGCTTGCCGTCGCGCGTCTGATGCTCCATCGCGACAAAGACGTGCTTGGCGCAGGCCGCCAGATCCATCGCCCCGCCAATGCCGCCGCCCTGCTGTCCAGCCATCTTCCAATTCGCGAAATCGCCGTTCTCGGCGACTTCGTAGGCGCCGAGCACCGTCACGTCGATGCGCCCACTGCGGATCAGCGCGAAGGAATCGGCGTGGTGCACGATCGCGGCGCCGGGGCGCAACGTGACGTGCTGGCCGCCGGCATTGACGAGGTGCATGTCTTCGCTGCCGGCCGCGGCAAGGGGCCCGTATCCGATCACCCCGTTTTCGGAATGGAAGATGATTTCCTTGTCGCCGAAATCGAAATTCGAGCACAAGGTCGGGATGCCGATCCCGAGATTGACGATCCAGCCGTCGCCGAACTCCATCGCCAGCCGGTCGCACATCTGCTGGCGGGTCAGCCCCTTCGCCCTCTCGCTCATCGCCCGGCACTCCCTGGAGGTTGCGGCCACCACCCTTCGGGCGGCGGTGGGATCTTGACGATCCGATGCACAAAAATGCCGGCCGTATGCACGTCGTCAGGGTCGATCGCACCCACCGGAAGGATATCCTCCTCGACCTCGACCACGGTGACCCGCGCCGCCATCGCCATGACCGGGTTGAAATTGCGCTGCGACCTGCGAAAGCGCAGGTTGCCCGCGGCGTCTGCCTGATAGGCCCGGATAAAGGCGTAATCGAGCGGCAATGCCTCTTCCAGCAGGTATTCGCGGCCGTTGAACACCCGCGTCTCGCGGCCCTCTGCGAGCTCGGTGCCGATCGCTGCTGGGGTATAGAATGCCGGGATGCCGGCGCCCGCCGCCCGCATCCGCTCCGCCAAAGTGCCTTGCGGCACGAGCTCCGCCTCGACCAGTCCTTTCGCGACATATTCGGCCAGGATTAGTCGCTGGGAGGCCCGGGTCGGCGCCGTGAAAGCGCAGATGACCTTCTTGACCTGCCCGTTCTGGATCATCTGACCCATATCCGGAGCCTCGGCGGGCAGGGTGGCGCCGCCGCGCGTCGAATTGGACACGCAGGTCAGGTTGTTCGCGCCCTGCTTGGCGACTGCCCCGTAAAGGTTGATCGGCATCCCGACGACGGCGAATCCGCCGAAACCGAGCGTCGCGCCATCCGGGATGTCGATTACCGCCTCGTCGAAGCTCGAATAGATCTTGCTCTTGGCGCTCATTCCCCCGACCGCAATGTCTTGTTATCCCGCCACCATCATGCGGCAGGGGCTTGGCGGCGGCAACCGCTTCGCGACCGCCACCCCATGCGCTCGGGCCAAGGAGCGGTTAAAACAATTATCCATTGCTAATTCATCGGCTTCCCCGGCGAAAAGCCGGGGCCCATCGGGCCGCCGCACGAGCCCGTCCTCGTTCGTAAAGCATCGCAATCGCATGAGAATTCCGAGCAGCGGATGAATGGGTCCCGGTTTTCACCGGGACGGCGAAAACAGAGATTACTTTCGCGCTTCGGTGTAAGGGTAGATCAGCTCGCCGGTCTTGTATTGCGGCGGCGCGAGGATTGCGACGGTCTTCGGCCCGCGGAACTGCTCGACATCGTGCCCCTTGATGCCGTGATACTGCACCCAGATCGGCCGCGCCTCGGTCCACTCGCCGTCGGGCCCGAAGGCGATGTCGCCCTCAATCGTGTGGAACGGGTGGGTGTGCATGTATGCGGCAAGCTTGTCATTATCGAGGGTCTTGGTTGCTTCGATCGCCTGCCCGAGGATCTGCAATTCGCTGTAGGCGAAAGGCGGCAGGAAATAACCAAGCAGGTCAACCCCCTCTGCCGGCGCCCTCGCCTGGTATTTCTTGATGAAATCCATGACGCCGGGGAATTCCATTGTCGGGACCGGCTCCCACAAATCGACATTGACGATGCCATTGGCCGTCTCGCCGAGCTGCATCTTGATCGCTGCCGCCTGCAATCCGGCAAGACCGCCGCCAAGCATTTTGGTGCTGAGGCCGAGTTCGCCGACCGAACGGAGGATGCCGACCGTGTCCGACGGATAGGAGGCGATGTAGACCAGCTCCGGCTGCGCCGCCTGCACGGAGCGAATGATCGGGGCGAAATCGACCGTGCTTGGCGGATAGGCCCGGTCGTAGACGATCTCCATTCCTCTCGCCTTGGCGTGCTCGCGCGCACTTTCTGCCGCCTTGTGCTGGAATTCGGCGTCAGTGGCGACGATCGCGACGGTCTTCGGCTTGGGGTTCTGCGCCACCGCCAGGTCGAACCAGCCCTGCGCGAATGTCTTCACCGGTTCGGGGCCAAAGGGCAGCATCGAGAAGTATTTCGGATAATGGAACTGATCATTGGCCGCCAGCGCGAACAGGCCGAAGAACAGCCGGTTGTGCGAGATTGCGACCGGCAATGCCGGCACGACGAGGTTGGTGCCGTAGCTCGAAATCAACAAATCGACTTTGTCGATGTCGAGCAGCTTCGTGTAGATGCCGGGCACCAGCGAAGGGTTGCTCTGGTCATCGTAATAGACGAGCTTGACCGGCCGGCCGAGCAGGCCGCCCTCGGCATTGACCTCCTCTTCCCAGATCTTGAAGGCGAGCAGCCCGGTCTTGCCGACGACGGCAAACGGGCCCGTCAATTCCATGCTGAAGCCGATTTTGATCGGCTCCGCGGCGCGCACGGCCGGCCCACTCCATAACAGCGCCGCCGCCGGGATGGCGGCGGCGAGCCCTTCGTCAGGGGCATCATTGTATCAGCTCCTTTACTTGGGCCGGGGTGAGATACCGGGTCTTGGCGCCGCGCAGCAGCAGGTAGAGCTTGGCGGTCTCCTCAAGCTCCTCGATCGCGTTGACCGCCGCGTCAAGGTCGGAGCCGGCGACTACCGGGCCGTGATTGGCGAGCAATACCGCATGATGCTTGCCGGCAAAGCCCCGCACCGCTTCGGCGAGCGCCAGATCGCCGGGACGGAAATATGGAACGAGCGGTAGCCGGCCGATCCGCATCACATAATAGGCGGTGATCGGCGGCAACACGTCTTCCGGGTCGATCTCGGCAAGGCAGGAGACCGCGACCGAATGCGTCGAATGCAGATGCACGACCGCGCCCATGCCCGGCCGCTCCTCGTACATCACGCGGTGCAGAAAACTCTCCTTCGTTGGCGGGTCGCCCGAGACGAGCCGCCCGTTATCGTCGAGCTTTGAAAGCCGTGGCGGGTCGAGCCGGCCGAGGGAGGCGTTGGTTGGCGTCATCAGCCAGCCCTTCTCGGTCCGCACGCTGATATTCCCCGACGACCCCGCGGTCAGCCCCCGCGCAAAGATCGACGCGCCAATCGCGCAGATCGCCTCCCGTTGTGCTGCGTCGCTCATGCCGGTTCTCCTTGCTCGAGACGTCGTCATTGCGAGCGCAGCGAAGCAATCTCGAGCAATTGAGCCCCGGGCCGGTCAAGATTGCTTCGTCGCCTGCGGCTCCTCGCAATGACGTGAAAAGGGAAGAAATCACTCTTGTTTTGCGGACAGGACTGAAAAGGCGCGCAGAAAGAAATCGGGCGCGCCGAAATTGCCGGATTTGAGCGCCAAGGCCAGTGCCGGCTGGCCGAGGCTCATCGTCCACGGAACGCCTGGGTCGATCTGCCTGCCGATCCGCAACCCGGTGATGCCGAGCGCCTGCACAACGGCGCCCGCCGTTTCGCCGCCGGCGATGACAAAGCGCCGCGTCCCGTCGGCGGCAAGGCGACGGGCGATCGCGGCGAGGGTCTCCTCGACAAGCATGCCGGCCCTGTCGCGGCCGAGCTGGCGTTGTACTTCCGCAACCGCCTCGGGCGGTGCGGTCGCGGAGATCAGAACGGGTCGATCGCCGAGCAACGGCTTCGCCCAGTCAAGCGCTTCCCCCGCAACATCGCGGCCTTCCGCGATGGCGATCGGGTCGACCGTGAAAGTTGGCGCACGCTCACGCATGTAAGCCACCTGGGCGAGCGTCGCCGGTGAGCAGGACCCCGACAAAACCGCCGCCGCGCCAGTTATTAAAGGGAGGGTATCGGCGCTGACGCCACTTCTGAGGAGGCCCTGTCGGCGGAAATTCTCCGGCAGACCGAGCGCGATGCCGGAACCGCCGGTGATCAGCTTAAAATCAGCGGCTGCAGCGCCAATCGCCTCGAGATCCCGATCCTCGATCGCGTCGATAATCGCGTGCCGAAAATCTGCCTGTTTGAGCGACGCGAAGGCATCACGGATGGCCCCCGGCCCCCGCGTCACTTCGAATTGCGGCACCAGACCTACCAGGCCGCGGGTCTGGCGCTGCAGGACACGCACCAGGCTCGGATCGAGCATCGGCGTCAGCGGGTGGTCGCGCATCCCCGATTCCGAGAGCAGCACGTCGCCAACAAACAGATAGCCGTGATAGATCGTCCGCCCGGTTTCGGGAAAGGCCGGACAAAACAACGTAAAGTCCGTGCCGAGCGCATCCATCAGCGCCTCGGCGACGGGGCCGATATTGCCCTTATCGGTCGAGTCGAAAGTGGAGCAGTATTTGAACAGGATCTGCCGCGCCCCAGCCTTCTGCAGCCAGGCGAGCGCGGCGAGGCTCTTTTCAACCGCCTCTTGGGCCGAGATGGTCCGGCTCTTCAGCGCGATCACGATGGCCTCAGCATCGACAACCTCGCGGCCCGGCGGCGGCACATCGATCAATTGCACGGTCCGCATCCCGCGCCGCACCAATGTGTTGCACAGGTCGGTAGCGCCCGTGAAATCGTCGGCGATCGCTCCCAACAGCACGCTCATGCGTCCTCCCGTGGGCTCCTGTGCTACAGTAGCCTGCCGCCCTGGCCCCCGCAAACGAGGACCCCACCGTGCCAAAATTTGCCGCCAACCTCAGCTTCATCTTTCAGGAAACCGGCTTTCTGGACCGGTTTGCAGCCGCTGCCGATTGCGGGTTCAAGGCGGTCGAATATCTCTCGCCCTACGAGCATGGCCCCGAGACGATCGCCGCGCTGCTCGACCGTCACGGGCTCGAACAGGCGTTGTTCAACATGGCGGCCGGCAATTGGGAAGCCGGCGAGCGTGGCATCACGGCATTGCCGGGGCGCGAGCACGAATTTCACGACGCAGTCGAAAGGGCTCTTGTTTACGCGAAGGCGACGAAATGCCGGCTGTTGCATGCAATGGCCGGACTGTGGCCGGACGGAAGCGACCGAGCCGCGGCCGAGGCGGTCTACATCGCAAATTTGCACCACGCGGCGGAGCGGCTCGCTCCGGAGGGCATCACGGTCATCATCGAGCCGATCAACACCCGCGACATCCCGGGCTATTTCCTGAACACGACGACGCAGGCGATGTCGATAATCGAGCGGGTCGGGCATCCCAATCTCAAGCTCCAGCTCGATCTCTACCATGTGCAAATCATGGAGGGCGATCTCGCGCATAAAATCCGTGCGCTCTCAGGCCACTACCCGCATGTCCAGATCGCCGGCAATCCCGGCCGCCACGAGCCTGATGTCGGCGAGATCAACTACCCCTTCCTGTTCGATCTGTTCGACGAGGTCGGGTATGCGGGTTGGATCGGCTGCGAATACCGGCCGAAGGGAGAGACGAGAGCCGGCCTCGGCTGGGCGAGGCGCTACGGCATCCACGGCTGAGGTGTGATTGGCCCCTCACCCCGGCCCTCTCCCCGCAAGCGGGCGAGGGCCAGGGTGAGGGGCAGCAAGCGAACGGACCGCAATCGCGGCCGATTTCAGCTGTAACGCGATTCCCTTTATCCGAAATCACCGTGTAACCGTCTTCGCCAATGCTTCCTGCATCCACCGATACAGGAGGAGAAGCGGATGTCACCGATAAACCAAGTGAACTCAGGCGTGCCGAGGCGATGGCCCGCGATCGGCATCTCGAAATCTCGCTTTGCGGCCGCCGCAATGACGGCGCTTGTGGCCGCGGGCGCCTTGCCAGCGGTTAGCCAGTCCGCCTTTGCTAAGGAGTTCCCGACTGCCCCAGGGTGCGTCGTCCGCGGTGCGCGCGGAGGCAACTACGTGCAGATAATCAACAAGTGTAGCCGGCCAGAGAGAGTCGCAATTGATGTGGGGTTGGGACCGGATACGACCTGCCTCACAATACCGGTTGGTAAATCCCAATGGTTCCGTTGGGAGTTAGGAGGCTACAGGAGGACCATGATCTGTGGCTGAGCGCCGCACAGCAGATAAGAGAGGAGAAGCTCATGCAACCGATAAATCGAGTGAAGTCAGGCGTGTCGGGGCGTTGGGCCGCGATCGGGATCTCGAAATCTCGCTTTGCCGCCGCCGCGCTGACGGCGTTTGTGGCCGCGGGTGCGTCGGCCGCGGTTAGCCAACCAGCTTTCGCTAGGGACTTGGGGACTGCCCCCGCTTGTATCTTCCGCGGGAAACCCCAACCCACCTCCGTACGGCTAACGAACGGGTGTAGCCGGCTGGAAAGGGTCGCAGTCGAAGTTAATGTTCCATGGGGACCGGATCATGCTACGAGCTGCATCTCAATACCGGTTGGTCAATCCCAAAACGTCAACTGGCTGGGCGGACGCTACAAGAGGACGTTTATCTGCGGCTGAACGCCCATCGATCAAACTCAACCACGGAACCGGCGGCTGGGGAGCTGTTGTAAGAAAGTGGTCATTGATGTCTGGCGTAGGTTGAGCGCACTTTCTCGCAGTGACCCGGGTGCGGAACGCCGCACGCCTCGGCAGGGGGGCAAGGGATCGTCGTAGCCCCCTTGCCCCGCCTGAGCGGGGAGAGGGGCCCGCACAGCGGGATGGCGAGCGGAGTCGAGCGAGGGAAAGCAGCCAATGCGTATTGTAATCACGGGGGGTTGCGGCTTTCTCGGCCGGCGGGTGGCGTTTCAGCTGCTCGAACGAGGCGATGTCGAGGAGGTCGTGTTGTTCGACAACGCGCCTCCATCCCCGACCCTGCCCGGCCACGCGAAGCTGCGACTCATCATCGGCGATGTCGCCGACACCGCGACAATGCGCCGGGTCATCGCTCCCGGCACGAGCGGAGTGTTCCATCTCGCCGCCATCGTCAGCGGCCAGGCCGAGGCGGAAACCGATCTAGGCTACCGTGTCAACCTCGACGGCACGCGCGCGGTGCTCGACGCCTGCCGGGCCCTCGGCAGTTGCCCGCGCGTCGTGTTCGCCAGCTCACTGGCGGTCTATGGCGGGGCGTTACCACCGGCGGTCGGCGAGATCACCGTCTTGAGCCCGCAGACCTCCTACGGGACGCAGAAAGCGATCGGCGAGCTGCTGATCAATGATTACAGCCGCAAGGGCTTTGTCGACGGGCGCGCCGCGCGGCTGCCGACAGTCGTCGTGCGCCCCGGGCGGCCGAACCGCGCCGCATCGGGATTTGCCTCCTCGATGATCCGCGAGCCGCTCTCGGGGATCGAGGCGGTGTGTCCGGTCTCGCCCGACACGATAATGGCGCTCGCCTCGCCGCGCCAAGTCGTCGCCGGCCTGCTCCACGCCCTTGATTTGCC
Source organism: Allostellaceae bacterium (assembly GCA_045802495.1). Classification (GTDB taxonomy): domain Bacteria; phylum Pseudomonadota; class Alphaproteobacteria; order ATCC43930; family CGMCC-115725; genus AP-15. The sequence goes on from JBJMQW010000560.1 coordinate 7,482, forward strand.
GGCCGACGCGTTTGGGGCGAGCCGGTCACTGCAATTGCCCGGGTTTTCGGCCTCCGTCGGCGAAATGGCCGCCGCGGTGCGCCGCGCCGGCGGCGAAGCGGCCTACGCCCGCATCCGTTGGCAGCCGGACGCGCAGATCCAGGAGATCATCTCGAGCTGGCCGCAGGCGCTGTCGGCGCCGCGCGCCGAGGCGCTCGGTTTCACCGCCGACCGCAACATCGACGAAGCCGTGCAAGCTTTTATCGAAGACGATCTCGAGACCCAGAAGCGCCTCGCCGCGGGTTGATCTCCATCATTATTCCGACCCTGAATGAAGCCGGCAAGTTGCCGGGCTTGCTTGCTGCCCTGCGGAATGAACCGGCCGAAAGCGAGATCGTCATCGTCGATGGCGGGAGCTGCGACGGCACGGTGGAGATCGCGCTTTCGCACGGCGTCTGTGTCCTGCAGGCTTCGCGCGGCCGAGGCAACCAATTATGCGCCGGCGCCGGGCGGGCGCGTGGCGACATTCTGCTGTTTCTGCACGCCGATAGCATCTTCCCGGCGGGAGGCTTGCAGCGCATCGACGAGACCCTGTCGGCCGATCCCGGCCTGATTGGCGGCAATTTCCGCCTGGTGTTTGATGGCGGTTCGGGCTTCAGCAGATGGCTGACCGGCTTTTATACGCAGATCCGATGGCTGGGCTTCTATTACGGAGATTCCGGAATTTTTGTGCGGCGGCGGGTCTATGACGCTCTCGGCGGGTTCCGCCCGATGGCCGTGATGGAGGATTGGGATTTCGTCCGCCGCCTGGAGCGGTTCGGCAGAACGTGCTGTATCGCAGAGCCGGCGTTGATCACATCGTCGCGCCGGTTCGAGGGCCGCCAGCCCGCCGAAATCGTCTATGGTTGGGTCAAATTGCATTTTCTGTACTGGCTCGGCGTCTCCCCCGACCGCCTCGCCGAAATCTACAAGACCCACGCGCCTCCTGCCGAGGTAACTCGTATCTCGTCTTGAGGGACCTTCGAGAGCGGGATGTCGTTGGCTCTCGAATGCAAAGAAGATCGCAGATCACGCGCTGGCTGCCTGGCATCGTCGTGTTCGGGGCTATTGTCGCTCTCGTCGCATCGGAACGTCGGCGGCCGCTGCGGCAGAGCGTCGAACCCCGGTGGCGACACGACCTTCGCAACCTGGCGGTCGCTGCGACGAGCGCAACCGCACTCCGTTTAGCCGAAAAACCGCTGGTTGATCTGATTGCAGGCGCAGTCGAGCAGCGCCGCTGGGGCCTATTGCAGCGTTGCCGGCTTTCCCCAACTGTGGAGGCCGCCGCAGCGCTGGTCCTGTTGGATTACACGCTGTTCTTGTGGCACGTGCTTCTGCATCGCGTCCCGCTCTTGTGGCGCTGTCATCTCCCGCACCACGTCGATCTCGACCTGACTGCCTCGACGGCATTACGCTTCCATTTCACCGAATTGCTGTTGTCGGTTCCTTGGCGCGCGGCTCAAATGATCCTGATCGGGGTCCGAAGGCGCACACTGACGCTGTGGCAGACTGCAACTTTGGTGGAAATTCTGTTCCATCATTCGAACCTTCGCCTGCCCTGCAAACTCGAGCGCGTGCTGCAATGGCTGATCGTCACGCCGCGGCTGCACGGCATTCACCACTCGACCGTGCGCGACCAAACGGACGCGAACTGGTCGAGCGGTCTGACGTTGTGGGATCGGCTTCACGGCACATTACGGCGCGACGTACCCCAGCACGCGATAAGGATTGGCGTGCCGGCCTACCGCGATCCCGACGAACTTACCCTACCGCGGATCCTGGAGATGCCGTTCGGCAACCCGAGGCCCGCCTGGTGCGCAGAGGAGGAGTCGAAGGGCTCTGTACAGCCGAGCGGGACGCGTGGCAATTTGCCGGTACAGGAGTGAGGAGGCTGGTGCGGAAGTGGCGGGACGGCTTGCCGGTAAACGCGCCCTGGTGACGGCTGCGGGGCAAGGGATCGGCCGAGCGACGGCGCTGGCCTTCGCCGCCGAGGGAGCGAGCGTGCTCGCGACCGACATCGCTGAGGCCAAGCTAGTGCCCTTCGCAGATGCGCTGATCGCGACCCGTCATCTCGATGTCACCGACGAGGCCGAGATCACCGCTTTGGCCGACGAACTCGGCGCGGTGGACGTGCTCTTCAATTGCGCCGGCTTTGTCCACCACGGGACTATCCTCGAGGTCAGCCCGGTCGAATGGGACGCGTCATTCGTCCTCAACGTCCGCTCGATGTATTTGATGATCCGAGCGTTCCTGCCGAAGATGGTGGAGCGAGGCACCGGCGCCTCGATTATCAACATGTCGTCCACCGTGTCCTCGATCAAAGGGGCGCCAAACCGCTGTGTTTATGGAGCAACAAAGGCCGCGGTGATCGGATTGACCAAATCGATCGCCGCCGATTTCATCGTCTCGGGCATACGCTGCAATGCAATCTGCCCGGGAACAATCGAAACCCCGTCGCTCGGGGAGCGCATAAACGCTCTCGGCCAGAATATGGTCGGCGGCAGCGAAGCGGCGCGCCGTGCCTTTGTCGAACGCCAGCCACTTGGCCGGCTCGGCACGCCGGAGGAGGTCGCAGCCCTCGCCGTCTATCTCGCCTCCGATGAATCCGCGTTTACCACCGGCGCGATCCACGTGATCGACGGCGGCTTCACGCTCTAACGCACTGCAGGAGAACCGCGATGAAGCTTCTTCGCTATGGACCCGCGGGCCAGGAAAAGCCGGGTCTGCTCGATCGCGACGGGAATATCCGCGACCTTTCGGGTGCGGTGCGCGACATCGACGGTGAAGCGCTTGCACCGGCTTCGCTCCAAAGGCTCCGGCAACTGGACCCGGCGAACCTGCCGCTCGTCTCCGGCTCGCCCCGTCTCGGCCCATGCGTCGGCAAGGTATCGAAGCTGGTGGCGATCGGCCTCAACTATCGCGCACATGCCACCGAGGCTGGTGCGGCAATCCCCAGCGAGCCCATCTTTTTCTTGAAGGCGACCTCGTGCATCTCTGGCCCCGATGACGACGTGATGATCCCGAAAGGCTCCACCAAGACCGATTGGGAGGTCGAGCTCGGGATCGTGATCGGCACAACGGCCCGCTACATCGCCGTCCACGACGCTCCCAAGCACATCGCCGGCTATTGCGTCGTCAACGACGTGTCCGAGCGTGAATTTCAGCTGGAGCGCGGGGGGCAATGGACCAAGGGCAAGAGCGCCGACACCTTCGGGCCGATCGGCCCGTGGGTGGTGACCGCCGATGAAGTCTCCGACGCGGGCAAGCTCGCGCTGTGGACCGAGGTGAACGGCAGGCGTGTGCAGAACAGCAATACTTCCGACCTGATCTTCGGGATCGATCACATCGTCAGCTACCTGAGCCATTTCATGACCTTGATGCCCGGCGACGTCATAGCGACCGGGACCCCGTCGGGTGTCGGCCTCGGCATGAAGCCGCCGCAATTCTTGAAGCCGGGCGATCGCATGCGACTTTCGGTCGAGGGTTTAGGCGAACAGAATCAGCGCCTTGTCGCCTTCGCCGAATAGCCGCGCGCTCGCTCGAAGAGCGTGATCGATATACAACGGCGTGGGCCGCTAGCACGATGTGAATGCTGGCGCAATGCGGCGCATTTACGCTATGGTTTACGCTCCGCGCGCTCGCCGCATTCAATTCGCCGTTTAGAGGACCTATGTACGACCGCCGCCCCGGCTTCTTCCGCGAAGACATGCCCCCTGGTCGTCGCGTCGAGGCCAAAGTCAAATGGTTCAATGCCAGCAAGGGGTTCGGATTCGTCACCTTGTCCGACGGATCCCAGGACGCGTTCCTGCCGATGGCAATCCTGCGTCGCGCCGGCTACGAGGACGTGCGGGAAGGCGCCTCAATCACTTGCGAAGTCAGCGACGGCGCCAAGGGCCCGCTCGTGACCACGGTCCTGAATATCGACAACAGCACTGCGGTCGCGTCGCTGGGCCCAGGCGCCGCCGACCGCCGCGGGCCCCGTCTTTCTCAAACCGTGGAGGGGGCGGTGAAGTGGTTCGAACCCGAAAAAGGGTACGGCTTTATTTCCCCTGACGGCGGCGGAAAGGATGTGTTCATCCACATCACTGCGCTTCGCCGCAGCGGCGTCACCGCCCTGGCACCGGGCCAACGGGTAAAGGTCGAGGTCGTAGAGGGAAAGAAGGGCCTCGAAGCCGATCGCATCACCCCAATCTGAAAGTGAGCGGGCACAATCGGCGCTTAGAGGGCAGATCAAAGCAGCTTCGCCGAGGGTCGATGCCGCTATAACCAGATGGTTGCGTGTCAACGGCAGGGCATCCGCGAACGGCGGGGGTGACCTCGCCCTCTCGAAGTGCTACCGCTAATTTTAATCAGTGCGGTGGCCCGTCATGGAGACGGCGCAGCCGTGTGCGTCCTGTCCATGATGAAAAGAGCGAAATGATGGACTTGCACGATACGATCCGGACCTACAGGCTGTTCTCGGGCTCCTACGACATTGTATTCGGCCCGGTCTTTCACCCCGGGCGGAAAGATGCCGTTCGCATCGCCAATGACAGGCCAGGTCAGCGTATTCTCGAGGTCGGCGTTGGCACCGGATTGTCCCTTCCGCATTTCCGGCGGGATTCGCGGGTGACCGGGATCGATGTGTCGGAGGAGATGCTGAACAAGGCGCGCCGCCGGGCCGAACGCCTGAGGCTCACCCACGTCGAGGGCCTGCATGTCATGGATGCCGAGAACCTCGAGTTCTCGGATAATTCATTCGATGCCGTGCTGGCGCTCTATGTCGCCTCGGTCGTCCCGAACCCAAAGCGGTTCGCGGCGGAAATGCGCCGTGTCTGTATTCCCGGCGGCACGATCGTCGTCGTCAATCACTTCACAAGCGAAAACCTTCTGGCCCGCTTGATTGAGAAGCGCCTAGCCCGCATCGCGCGGCACATCGGCTTTCACGCCGATTTCCCGTTCGAGCAGTTTCGCAGGGACAGCAATCTGTCGATCCGCGAGGTGCGACCGAGCAACCTGTTTGGCTATTGGAAGTTGCTGCGTTGCGTCAACGAAAAGCCGGCGTCTGATCCAGCATGATGCTGCCTGCCTCGCGAGGAACCCTGCGTTGGCGCAAGGGCGGGCGACCGCCGGACGTGATGCCGGCCTAGCCTGCAGCGTCCTCTGCAGTTCGCCACAATCGGATTTCGCGCAATAACGCCTCGACGGCGTCGCAGGCGAAGCCGAGACAGGTTTCGTCGACAAGCCGGCCATCCCGAATCCGCTCGGCGGAAGACGTAATGATCACCTCCCGCGCCAGCGCGATGCGCGACAGCATCGAATCGAGAGCGACACGCATGTGCTCCAAACACCGTGCACCCCCGAGAGCGCCGCGCGAAGTCGCCATGATCGCGACTGGTTTGTACGCCATCACCGAGGTGAACGCAGGTCGCGACGCCCAGTCGAGTGCATTCTTCAGCACGCCGGGAATGCTGTGATTGAACTCCGGGGCGCAGAGAACGAGCCCATCGCTTTCCGCGATCGCCGCGAGCAGCGCTTTTACTGGTTCAGGTCGTTTCTCCCCCTCGAAATCCTGATCGTAGAGCGGGATGGGGCGCAGATCATAGATCTCGAGGTTGGCACGGCCGGCGAACCGCTCGCGCAGTGTCTCGAGCACCGCGTTCGAGTAGGAACCGCTGCGCAGGCTGCCGGACATGCCAATCAGGTGAATCAAGGCTGGGCTCTTGTACGGGGGCGA
>JBJMQW010000561.1:0-3393 GCA_045802495.1 Allostellaceae bacterium
GCCGCCCGCAGCCACTGCGTCAACATCTCGATCCTCCGCTTCACCGATCTGGTCGCCCTGTGCCTGTTCGAACGCCGCCACCTCGGCGCCATCGAAAAACCCCCGCCCGTCAACCCGAGCCGCCGTCAATGCCCAAACTCCGAACATCAGCTGAGCTTCAGCTATGCCTGAGTTTCCCCGGACAGCCCTGCGCAGTGCGGGAGAAGGGGGACCCAGTCCAGAGGACTGGGTGGGTGAGGGCAGCGCGATCACGCGCGCTTCAGTTTCTGATCCTTCAGCGGCAGCGATCGGACACGCTTGCCGGTTGCCGCGAAGATCGCGTTGCACAAAGCAGGCGCCAGGGGCGGCACTCCCGGCTCGCCGCCGCCGCCCCAGAACCCGCCGCTCGGCACCAGCACCGTCTCGACTGCCGGCATGTCGGCGAGCCGCAGCATTTCGTAGTCATCGAAATTGCCTTGCTTGACCCGGCCGCTCTCGATCGAGATCTCGCCATAGAGCGCCGCCGTCAGGCCATACACAATCCCGCTCTCGACTTGCGAGCGCAGGATCTCGGGATTGACGACGTGGCCGGTATCGATTGCCGCTACGACGCGTCGCAACCGCACTGCACCCTTGTCGCCGACCGAAGCCTCGGCGATTTGGGCGCAGAGGCTGCCATAAGCTTCGACCAGCGCGATCCCGCGAGAAATGCCCGGCGGCGCCGGCTTTTCCCAACCCGCCTTTTGCGCGGCGGCCTCGAGCACAGCTAGTCGCTTTGGATCCTTGCTCAAGAGCTTGCGGCGATACTGGTAGGGATCCTGTCCCGCGACATGCGCCATCTCGTCAATAAAGCACTCCCGGAAAAAGCCGTTCTGCGAATGGTTGACCGAGCGCCAGAAGCCGACGGGAACATGGGTCGTGCGCATCGCGTAAGCGACTTCGTAGTTCGGGATCGCATAGGCCATCTCCTCGGTGAACCCATTGGCGAAGCTCTGATCGACGCCGTTGGTCACCCGTTGCGGAAAGAGGTTTGCCAGGATCGAGGGGCCGGTGACCCGCACCCGCCACGCGATCGGCATTCCCGACGCGTCGAGACCGGCAACGAACTTGGCCATCGCCGCGGGCCGGTAGAAATCGTGGCGCATGTCCTCTTCGCGGGTCCACAACAACTTCACCGGCTGCCCGGCCGCCTTGGCGACCAGCACGGCCTGCCGGACATAATCCTGGACGGCGCCGCGGCGGCCAAAGCCGCCGCCGAGCATCATCTTGTGCACAACGGCCTTTTCCGGCGGCAGTCCGGCGGCTGCGGCTGCGGCAGCGAGCGCGGCTTCGCCGTTCTGTGTCGGGACCCACACCTCGACCTTGTCCGCAGTCACGTGGGCCGTGCAGTTTTGCGGCTCCATCGTCGCGTGGCTGAGAAACGGCGCCGAATATTCGGCTTCGACGCGTTTTGCCGCCCTGGCGAAAGCGGCATCGACATCACCGTCCTTGCGAATGACAGCTGCCTCGGGGGTGGTCAGCCCGGCGCGCAGGAACTCGGCGATGCCGGCGCTCGAAACCTGGCCGTTCTGCCCTTCGTTCCAGACGACCGGCAGCGCATCGAGCGCCGTCTTCGCCTGCCACCAGCTGTCCGCGACGACGGCGACGGCGTCGGGCAGCGCGACGACGCGGCGAACACCCTTCATGCCGCCGATTTTGGCCTCGTCATATGATTTGAGCGTGCCGCCAAAGACTGGGCTTTGGAGGATCGCCGCATGGAGCATGTTCGGCACCCGGAGATCGATGCCGTAGATCGGCTTGCCGGTGACCTTGTCGGCCGTATCGAGACGTTTTTGCGACGTCCCGAGGAGGGTCCAGTCCTTTGGGTCCTTGAGCTTGACGTCAGCGGGGGGCGAAAGTTGTGCGGCCGCCTCGGCAACCTCCCCGAAGCGAATGCTGCGCCCGCTTGGGACATGAGTAATGGCGCTCTTTGCGGCACGGCATTCGGCCGCCGGTACATTCCACCGCTGCGCCGCGGCGGCGATCAGCATCTCTCGCGCCGACGCCCCGGCCTTGCGGAGGTATTCGTGGGAACCTCGCACCGACCGGCTGCCACCCGTGGACATTTCGCCCCAGGCGCGCTTGCGCTTGAGGTTCTCCTCGGGCGACGGAAACTCCGCCTGCACCTTGCTCCAGTCGCATTCGAGCTCTTCGGAGACCAGCATCGGCAATGCGGTTGTGATCCCCTGCCCCATTTCGGATCGCGCGACGCGGATTATTACCGTGTCATCGGGCCGGATCACGACCCAGGCGTTGACCTCGGCGGGGTCGGCTGCGGCCTCGGCCGACCCGACGCCGAGCGGCAGCTGAAAGCCTAGCGCCAGACCGCCGCCAGCCGCGAGACCGGTGGTGAGAAAAAACCGGCGGCTGATCTGCGGAATATGTGTCATTGCCGTATCCTCCCCGTCACGCTTGGGTGACGGTATGGATCGCTGCGCGGATCCGCGCATAGGTCCCGCAGCGACAGATATTTGTGATCTCGGCGTCGATCTCGGCGTCGGTTGGTTGCGGCTTGTCCTTAAGGAGCGCCGCCACGGCCATTATCATGCCGCTCTGGCAGTAACCGCATTGCGGGACATCATGCGCAAGCCAGGCTTTCTGCACCGGGTGCAGGGCACCATTCGTTGCGAGCCCTTCTATCGTCGTGATCTGGGCGCCTTCGGCGGCGCTGACCGGCACCGAGCAAGACCGGGTCGCGACGCCGTCGATATGGACCGTGCAAGCGCCGCACTGGGCGATGCCGCAACCGTATTTGGTCCCGGTCAGACCCAAAGTATCGCGCAATACCCAAAGCAACGGGGTGTCCGGATCGACATTCACCTCTTGCGTCTGTCCATTGATCGAGAGTCGGGGCATCGGACGTCTCCTTGGTCGGGTCGCGGCACGGCACCGGTAATGATTATAGGCGGTCGATAACTATAAACGGCCCTTCGATACGCCCCAATCACCCTTTCGTGTCAGCCGAGAAACCGTCCTTAGCGCAACAAGAGGTTGATGATGGCTGCCCCTTCGCGTACAAGCCGAACCGTGACCGTTTTTATGTCTCATCTCGCACCGCATTGCTGAGCCTGATCGGGAACCGCATAACTACGGAGCACTTGTCGCCGTGAAGGTTCCGCTGGCCTGGCGTATCTTGACCTATGACAAGAGGCGGACGGCGCTTGCACTTATCGGGATCTTTATGGCGATCCTGCTCGTCTTCATCGAGCTTGGATTCTTCTATGCCGTGCCGCGCGGCGGCCTGCTGCTCTACGACAATATGCAGTTCGACCTATTGCTGGCCTCGAAAGACTACGCATACCAGGCCCAGCCGGGAACTTTTCCGATTGCCGAGCTCGATCGGGTGCGCAACTCGCCCGACGTGAAACAGGCGAC
>JBJMQW010000562.1:0-3362 GCA_045802495.1 Allostellaceae bacterium
GTGCTGACTATGTGGCAAGGGTCCACGCCTTATACGATACCACCTATCTCGCTGGCCTGCGCAGGGCCGGGATGCCGGAGGAATGATGCCTCCGGTTGAGCGGCAATGTCCGAAAGGGTCGACTCCCGCGGTTCGATAGTGGCCCCGCGAACGGCCGGAATCGTGAAGGGTTTCGGATGCCGGCCCCGCGCGAGCGATCGAACCGGGTATAGGGCCGGCGTCCGAAAGCCTCCGAAGAAGGAACCCGCGGGAAAGCGGTGAGCGGTTGGCCGTCTATGGGGATTTGACGGGGCAGCGGCTTTGGCGGGAGATGGTTTTCCTACGATTGCTGAGAGCTGAAAGCCGCTGATGATTGCAGACTGGCCGCTGCTGCCGTACTCGACGGCCTGATTGAGAACTGGTCCGTGATGCCGTGCCGGCGCTTGCAGGCGCTGGGATGAAACCGGCGCGGCGCCGGGAACGAGATGTTCCAGCGAACGGGTGCCGCCACGAGAGGATAGGGATGGTCATCGCATCAGATCCTGATTCCGGCGCCAGAGGGCGGTGGGCCGCGCGGTTCGCCGCCGCGCGCAAAGACCTCGACAATAATCATGCGGCCGCCGCAGCAGGGGCATGGCGGACGATGATCGGTCGTGGGGTCCGGATCGGCGGTGTCGTGCACTGTCGGCGGATCCACCTCCGCCATTGGAGCGGCCATCAACTGCCTGGCGCGCGCGATGTTGGCCTTGCAGCCGGCGCTGGCCAGCAGCCCGTAATGGCGGATGCGATGAAACCCCTTCGGCAGAACGTGGAGCAAAAAGCGCCTGATGAACTCGTCGGCGCTGAGCGTCATTGAGCGGTATCGCGCCTGACCGTTGCGGCGGTAATCCTTGTACCGGAAGGTCACACCGCGCTCGTTGAGCGCAACGAGGCGACTGTTCGCGATGGCGACGCGATGGGTGTAGCGGGCGAGGTAGGCGAGTACTGCTTCTGGCCCGGCGAAGGGCGGCTTGGCGTAGACAAACCAGTTCTTCCGCTTGAGCGGTGCGAGGTACGCGGCGAAGGCTTTGCGGCGACGCAGACCCTCGATCTCGCCAAAGAACATCAGCCGCCCCGCCGCGTGGGCATTGGCGAGCGCAGCCCGGAAGAGCCGCCGGAACAGCCGGGAAAGGACCCGCACCGGTAGCAGGAAGCCGGGCTTGCAGCGCACCCAGCGCGTCCCGTCGAGGGATATCCCGCCACCCGGCACAATCATATGGACGTGCGGATGGTGGGTCATTGCCGAGCCCCAGCTGTGAAGCACGGCGGTGGCGCCGATGCGAGCGCCCAGGTGTTTGGGATCGGCGGCGATCGTTAGCAGCGTCTCGGCCGCTGCGCGGAACAGCAGGTCGTAGACGATCGCCTTGTTCTGATAGGCGATCGGAGCGATCTCGGCGGGCAGTGTGAAGACCACGTGGAAATACCCGACCGGCAGCAGATCGGCCTCGCGGGCGGCAAGCCAATCCTGCGCCGCCGCGCCCTGGCACTTTGGGCAATGGCGGTTGCGGCATGAGTTGTAAGCGATGCGGCTGTGGCCGCAATCTTCGCAGCGCTCGACATGGCCGCCGAGGGCGGCCGAGCGGCACTGCTCGATCGCCGACATGACCTGGAGCTGATGCAGGCTCACATGTCCGGCATTGGCCCGGCGCCAGTCAGCCCCATGGCGATGAAAGACGTCTGCGACCTCCAGCCTCGGGAGGCGCACGGCCGCTCGGTTACGCCTCGGGTCGCGGCCTCCCCTCGATCAATGGTGCAAGCCGGTCGAGTGGGCTGGTTACGGCACGGATCGTGGTATTGGCGACGCGGGTGTAAAGCGCCGTGGTGTCGAGCTTGGCGTGGCCCAGGAGCGTTTGAATCACGCGAATATCGACATCTTGCTCAAGGAGGTGGGTGGCGAAGCTGTGCCGCAGCGTGTGTGGCGACACGCGCCTCTTGATCCCCGCGGCCTGGGCGGCGGCACGGACGGCGCGGCAGAGCTGGCGGGCTGACAGCGGCTCGACCGGGTTGCGGCCGGGAAACAGCCAGCCTCCCGGCAGCAGCAGGCTGCGCCGCCGGCCCTCCCGCCACCAAGCGCGCAGCAGTTCGAGCAGCTGCGGCGACAACATCGCGTGACGATCCTTACGCCCCTTACCGAGCTCGACGCGCAGCAGCATGCGCTCGGAATCGACATCGCCGAGCTTGAGCGCGACAACTTCCGAGACGCGCAGCCCGGCGCCGTAGGCGGTGGCGAACGCCGCTTTGTACTTCGGCGCCGTTGCCGCGCGCAGCAGCAGCGTCACCTCCTCGACGCTGAGCACTGCCGGTATCCGCCGCGGATACGGCACGACAGTGAGCCGGCGCGCCAGCTCCGGCCGGTCGAGCGTCACCGTGAAGAAGAAGCGCAGGGCCGAGACCGCGCTGTTGATGCTCGGCGGCTGCATGCCACTCTGCGTCTGGTGCAGTTGGAAGAGGCGCAGGTCTTCCGCTGTCGCCGTGTCGGGCGACCGGCCGATAAAGGCCGCAAACGCCCGGACGTGTCGCACATAGCCGCTGCGCGTGTGCTCATTGAAACCGCGCACGGTCATGTCTTCGATCATGCGCGCCCTCAGTAGCCTGACGGGCCGAGGTGAAGTATCGGAGGTCATCGGGGCTCTTCTCCCGAGCTGAAGGTTGCTGGACCTTCGATGCTCTGGATCGGATGCCCCGATCGTCACCCCCTACCGCTTACACCCCTCTACTGCTGCTCAAATGCACCGACCGCGACGCGCATCATCCCGCGACAGCGGGTTCGTTCTTCGGCGCTTAGGCGTCATCTAGCAGAACGCCGACGATAGTCGGCTCTTCAGCCAATCTCGGCCATTCGCGGAGGCAAGCTGATAGGGTCTTGACCCTAAAGCCGCTTCAACAGCCTTGCAGCGAGCATCGTAAACTCTGTATTGGCTTGGTCGACCACTCGTTCCCAGACCTCGTATTTCCTCTCATAGGTTCGCCAGCGCATCCATTTCGGCTTTCTCGGGGGCGCGTCCCAGGCGCCCCATCCTCCACCGCCAAGCTGGCTGTTCAGCTTTGCGGCCCTTCTCTGAAGACGATCGAGGCGCCCTTGGCGCTGGCAGGCATATCCGAGCCGATAGGCTTGACGACTCCAGAAATGCCATCCGCCATTCGGCAGATAGAGCTTAGTGGTCTTGCGGTAGGTCCGCGGGCATTGAAACCACCCAGCGCCGCCCGGCATAGGTCGGCACGGTCCAATCAACCGAATGCGGTCGCGCACAACACGGTCACCCTCGCACCTATCTCGTGTCTGGTGGGTCAATTCGATGAAAGGGCCAGACGGATTGGCAGTATCGATCTTGATCCCTACGGGA
>JBJMQW010000563.1:0-5033 GCA_045802495.1 Allostellaceae bacterium
AAGGCTGGGTTGGCCTTCAAGTTGATCGCGGACGCCCCGAGTGACGTATACGCCGCCCGGTTCGGCAAGACCTTCCAAGCGCGCCGCGATATTGACACTATTGCCGTAGATGTCCTGGTTCTCGACGATCACATCGCCGGTATTGACGCCGATACGGAGCTGGATCCGGCGATCAGCTGGGACGCCCGCGTTGTGCTCGGCCAATTGGTGCTGGATATCGATACCACAGCGTACCGCGTCCACCGCGCTGTAGAACTCGACTAAAAATCCGTCGCCGGCGGTGCGGATCAGCCGCCCGCGGTTTCCGGTGATTTTGGGCTCGATTAAATCTTTTACATATCCCGTAAGACGAAGATGTGTGTCCTCCTCATCGATCCCCATCAACCGGGAATAGCCGACGACGTCCGCCATAAGAACGGCGGTGAGCCGGCGTCTCAGGTGTGCGTCTCCCATGCCAACCACCTGAATTTCTCAAATATAATCCGACATTCCCCAGCTTCCGAGTCGTTGGAGACCAGAATGGTCCGTTGAGGCGTGCTGGGCAACAGCAAATTGTGCTCCGTGTGAGGCAAGAGACGGTCCAAACCGTCAGCCGACTGCGCCAAGACGTTGAAACTCGCTGCTTTGCCTTCATCAAGGCGCACCTCTGCTGCCGCCATCGTCTATCGCGTCTGACGCCGCCGTTGCCATGCTGGCGCAGGTGGTGCCCGCAACCGGGCGATCAGCGAGAGGATGTCCGCGAACATCTGTCGCGACACCGCTACCTCGACGCCCGGAATGCCCAGCTGCGCGCTGAGGGCTGTGCCAAGATTTACCGGGAGAAGGCGAGCGGCGCACAAGCCGACCGCCGCGAACTGCTGAAGCTGTGAAGGCTCGGAGTAAGGGGCTAGCCTCCCAACTCGAATCACTGTTAGGGAACGAGGCAATCAGCAGGTTTCCTGCTCCGCGATACTCCACAAAAGCGCCTCCACCAGTCAGCATATAACCTTGTGGTAGAGTTGCGACGGCCTGCGGATGTGCGCTGGATCACTTCTTTGCAAAACAGCTAAGCTTCCTGCTCAGCTAAACAATTCCGCGGCCCTGGCCGCCAACTCGCTCAGAGCGACAGCGCACAGCGCATCAGGATCGGAGGGCAGATCGGCCGAGGCCGCGACATACCCCGCGGCCGGCGCGGCGGCTTTCGCCGATCGCCAGTTATAGTTACACAGCAGGCTGGGAGATCCCATGCCGCCGGGCGACGGGCAACCACCGAAACCTGGCCACCCTCCGCCTCCACTTCGGCCATCAGCGCCAACTTTTCCTCCGCCGTCGACTGCCGCCGGCGCTCCGCACGCGCGCTCCCCTCGACTACGCCCTTCAGGCCAGTTCAGACGGACGCTTACGAATGATTTACCGTATCAATTGCATTTAGAGAATGGCCGTACATAACGTTGCACTAACTTTTGGGTCCTTGAGAGCGCTCGGATTCAGTCAATATCCGATCCCCAGGCATGCCGGAAGCGAGCGCTCGTCCCTTTTTCGGTCGACAACACCAGGTGCGGCTCGTCCCGTTCGTAGAATTAGACACGCTCTGGCTGGTCGTGTCGCGCAACGGTGCGCGTCAGCATATTTAAGGAACCCAATCGATGCGGTTTTGCCGGATCCAAAAATGGCTGCCGCATTTTCCTTTGGCATCCACAGCGACGGATCCAAGGTGACTTGTTTTCCGTCAGTCGCAAGACGCCAAGACGGTCGACGGCTCTCCATCAGGTTAACGTCTATCCGCTCACCGCATCGACAGGGGCAGACCAAGACCGCCCATTTCGGTTTCGAACCGGAGGATTTCTGGCCCATCGTAGCCATTGAAGGAGCGAAGATGGGACAGAAATCCGGGCCGGTGAAGGAACCGGCAGAATATCCTCAACCCAATTCGGCCGCGCCGTCGTCCATGTCATCGGAGGGCGCTCTCAAGTTCGATATATTCGTCCGCTTTGGCATCTCGGCGCCATTCCTCGACTTCACCGCTGGGGCACTCTACGGGCAGATCCGGGTCTTCCCAGATGGCGTCCTTGATAGACAGAGTATGGATTTGTACCTTATGCCCATCTCGCCTGAATTCTGCCGCGCAAATATCATACGTTCCCTTGCGAGCCGGATCTCTCTTCAGAACCTGCAGTGGGCCATCATAATATGCTGGGCCTCGACTTACGAAATGCACATCGATGTTCCCGACGCACGCCTCAAGCTCCCCGGTCGGATCAGCCTCCTGCAGTTGGCGAATTAATTCTTTGACCTTCATTTCGCGAGTTTTCTACTTAATGGTTTAAAAACCCCGTGTTTCGGGATACCGATCCCGAGATTTCTCAACCAGCACGCACCTCTAATGGCTAAATTAGCCATTAGACTACGCCGCAGTCCTCAGAATGCCGGCCCACTCCGTTCCATCGCCCGCGCGTTTCGCCTGCTCCTCGGCCTTCTGCTTCGCGCCCATACCACTTCAGCCCGTCTCGCATGAAGGTATGGAGCCATCGCCATCGCAATTCGATCCCGCCTAGCATCGCTAGCGTCCGGGTTGTTGAGCACCGTTGCCATATACTCCAACGGCGTCTGCCAGCCGTCCGGCAAAACCAGCTCTCCGTTAATAATCATGGCCTTGCTCATTGATTTCGGCAGACTAGATATTGCGGCCTTGTCTGAAGTTGCCCCGGTTTCGTGGACACCGGACTATTTGGGTTCGAGGAGTCCACGATGGGCAAGACAAGAGCAGCCTACCCGCCTGAGTTCCGCCGCCAGATGGTTGAGCTGGTGCGCGTCGGCCGGTCGCCGGAGGAGCTGGCGCGTGAGTTCGAACCGACGGCACAGTCGATCAGGAACTGGTTGGCGCAGTGTGAGCGTAACGCCAGCCGGGGCGACGGCGGAAAAAGCGGCCGTAAATCGACCTCTGGGTCGAAGATCAAAAACACCGATCCCGTTTATGCACGTAACTCCGCGGAAATGCGGATTTTTCCGTCAGCTCCAGGACCGAAGCGGCAGGCTCTCGCCATGCGGGCGCTTTCCAACCGGCAATTCATACTCTCCAGCCGTTTTTACTTGTCCGGACGTTGTCAGGATGGTATATTGGGGAGGAGATAAGGAGAATCCCATGACCGATGTAATCGACGCAAAATCGGAGCGGGTCGATATCCGCGTAACGCCCACGGCGAAGCGCACACTGCAGCAGGCCGCGGCCGTCAGCAACAAGACGGTCAGCGAATTCATGCTGGACAGCTCGCTCTCGGCCGCGTTCGACACCCTGGCGGACCGGCGCGTGTTCCAGCTCGACGAAGCGCAGTGGGCGGCTTTTATGGAAGCGCTCGACACGCCGCCGGAGGATAACCCGCGCCTGCGCAGGCTGCTTGAAACAAAGGCGCCCTGGGAACCGTGAGCGGGGCAGGGGGGACAGCGCTTACGGCGCCGGTGCCGCTCGCGCCGGAACACGACCTCGAGGGTTTTGCCTCCGGGGTCGGACCGCTCGATGACTGGCTGAAAAAGCGCGCTCGCGCGAATGAAGCGGCCGGGGCCTCCCGCACGTATGTTGTCTGCGAAGGCCGGCAGGTGGTGGGATATTACAGTCTGGCGGCCGGTTCCATGCTGCACCGGATCGCCACGGGAAACGTCCGGCGCAACATGCCCGATCCGGTCCCCGTCGCGCTGCTGGGCCGGCTGGCGATCGATCGCCGGCGGCAGGGCAGGGGCCTTGGCCTGGCGCTCCTGCGAGACGCCATCCTTCGGGTCGTGGGCGCCGCCGAAACGATCGGCGTCCGCGCCATGCTCGTTCATGCGATCTCGGATGAAGCCCGGGCTTTCTATGAACACTGGGGTTTCAAGCCGTCGCCGGTCGATCCGATGACGCTGATGATTACGACCGACGAAGCCCGGCGGATGCTGGCAAGGGGCCGGGCGCAATGAGCAAGAGCGTTTTCCAGGGCAGCCTTTTCTCCAGCGCCATACCGCGGCTGCGGCCGACCGCGCGCCTTGGCAGGGCTAGAGGATTGGCTCGCCGAGCGCTTTCGCCGGCACGCCGGCAACGCCGACGTCGTGCGCCAGGAGCTTGCTGCCGAGAAGGGCCTCGTGCTGAGCCTGCGAACGATCGAGCGGGCGGTGGCGCCGCTGCGGCGCGAGCTTGAGGCGGAGGCTCGGGCGACGCTGCGTTTCGAGACGCCGCCCGGCAGGCAGTTGCAGATAGATTTTGGCGAGCGCCGGGTGACGATCGGCGGCGAGGCCGTGAAGGTCTATCTGTTTGTCGTCCTGTTTGTCGTCACGCTCGGCTACTCGCGTCGGCTTTATGTCCGGGCCTTCCGCAACGAGCGTCAGGAGAGCTGGTTTGCCGGGCTGGAGGGTGCGTTCCGGCATTTTGGAGGCATTACCGAAGAGGTGCTATTCGACAACGACCGCGGGCTGGTGGTCCGGCATGACCGCGAAACGCGCGAGGTCGAGTTCAATCCCCGGCTGCATGCCTTCGCGCGGCACTGGCGATTCCGGCCGCGCGCCTGCGCGCCGTATCGGGCGAGGACGAAGGGCAAAGACGAGCGCGGCGTCGGCTACGTTAAGAAGAACGCGATCGCCGGCCGCGGTTTCGCGAGCTGGTCGGCATTGGAGGCGCACCTGGCACAATGGACCCGCGAGATCGCCGATCGGCGGGTGCACGGCACGACCGGCGAGGTCCCGATCGAACGCTTTCAGCGTGCCGAGGCCGGCGTCTTGCGGCCGATCGCCGGCATCCCGCTGTTCGCAGCAAGCCGCGAGCTGGTGCGCAAGGTCCAGGCCGACTGCGCCATTGAGGTTGACGGCAACGCCTATTCGGTGCCCTGGCGGCTGATCGGCGAGACGGTGCGCGTCACCCTCGCCGACGGGCAATTGCGCGTCAGCCATGCCGGCCGGGAGGTCGCGGTGCATCAGCCCCGGAATCATGAAGCCCGACGGCCTCGCCTTCGGCGGCTCGAGCCGCGAACCGTATTGGGTCTTGAACGCCGCAAATCCCGGGGCTGCTATGCCGATCACGGGGACAAGCTTCG
>JBJMQW010000564.1:0-8222 GCA_045802495.1 Allostellaceae bacterium
AGGAGGATCGCACGAAACTTCTGTCGCTGCCGTTCAAGCTGATCCCGGCGCGTCATCGGCTTGATGTTCTCGATGAATCGATGCAGCGGCGCCTACTCGAAGCCCGTAGGATATTCCGCACCAACCTTTCGCCGACGGCGAGGCAGCAGATCGAGTTCTTCGACCCCAAGCGCTACAACGCGGCGGCCTCGGTGCAGGACAATATTCTGTTCGGCAAAATAGCCTATGGGGAGGCGGACGCGCCGGTTCGCATCCCTGTCGTTCTTGCCGAGGTGATCGATGCGCTATCCGTCCGTCAGGCGGTCATCGATGTTGGCCTCGATTACCACGTCGGCTCCGGAGGATCGCGCCTGTCGTTGGCCCAACGGCAAAAGGCCGCAATTGCGCGTGCTGTATTGAAACGCCCGGACCTTTTGATCCTCAACGAGGCGACTTCGGCTCTTGACGGCCAAGCGCAGTCGAAGGTCAGTAACGGGTTAAAGGAGGAATTTCGTGACCGCGGAATCATATGGGTGCTGCACCGGGCAAGCCTCGCTCGGAATTTTGACCGAATTCTCGTTATGAGCAACGGCAAGCTCGAGGAGCAAGGCACTCTCTCCGAGCTCGAGGGGAATGGTTCGCTGCTGTCCCTGCTGGTCGCCGCGGAATGAGGAGGCGAAACTGCCTAGGACAAAGGGAGGAATGAAATGAGCCTAAAGCAAGAATTCGAGCTGCTTCGACGCGTGCCGATTTTCACGGAAATCGAGCCGGCAAAGCTGAAACTATTGGCGTTCATGAGCGAACGCGTCGCCTTCGATCCCGGCAAGCTCTTGATGGGACAAGGAGACCCCGCCGACGCAGCCTACCTGATCATCGAGGGACATGCCGAGGTGATTGCCGAATCGCCCGCAGGACCGGTGATACTGGCGACGGTCGGCGCCAACGAGATCGTCGGCGAGATGGGCATTCTGTGCAACGCCCCGCGAAACGCGACGGTCCGTGCCAAAGACCGCCTCATAGCGCTGCGCATCTCGAAAGAGCCCTTCATGCGCATGGTGCGGGAATTCCCGAACATAGCGGTCTCGATCATGCAGGAACTTGCCCATCGGCTTGAAGCAAACAACAACCAGCTGCGGGCGGCCCTCGCCGAAACAAAGCGGCTGCGCGAAACAGCCGGGATTGCGGCTTGACCCGGCATTGAGCCGGCTCGATAGCTTCATACGGCGCCTCGAGGCGCAACGCGCCTGCCTCGATCTGGGGGCAGTTCTGGTTCGCGGATTGGACGGCGACGTGTTGGAGCTCGGTCTCGGCAACGGTCGGACCTATGATCATCTTCGCGAACTCTTTCCAGACCGCAAGATTTACGTCTGCGACCGGGTAATCGCTGCCCACCCTGATTGTGTTCCGACTTCCGAGTGTCTGTTACTTGGCGACATGCGCGAAACGTTGCCGGCCGCCCGCCGACGGCTCGGCGGTCGGGTCGCTCTCGCCCATCTCGACCCCGCCACGGGAGATGTCGCTGCGAGCAGAGCGCTCGCGGACGAACTCGGTCCGTTGATTGTGCCGCTGTTGCGGTTGGACGGCGTTCTCGTCAGCGAGCCTCCGATGGCGGTCGCCGGATTCAAGCCTTTGCCGCTGCCGGATAACGTCCCGCCGGGGCGCTACAATATTTACCGCCGCATCAATTTCCGATTTCAACCATGACCGGAACGTGGTCCGACGCCTTGCTCCAACCGCGACTTTCCCGATAAACGCGCGCTTCGGTGAGCGCGCCGATCAGTGACGGCGTGACCCAAATATGATCGAGCCGCCGACCGCGATCTGAAGCAGCCCAGTCCCGGGCGCGATAGCTCCACCACGTGTACAAGCGTTGATGTGATGGCACGAAATGCCGTACCGCATCCACGAAGCCGCCAGCTTTCTGGAGCCGCGCGAGGCGATCGACCTCGACGGGAGTGTGACTGACGACGGTTAACAACTGCTTATGCGACCAAACATCGGTTTCGAGAGGTGCAATGTTCAGGTCGCCAACCGCGATCATCGCGCGCCCGTCGTTCCGCTCGGCCGCGAACCACGCCGTGACCTCATCGAGGAATTGAAGCTTGTGAGCAAATTTCGGGTTGGCGTCTGGGTCCGGTATGTCGCCGCCTGCTGGGACATAGATGTTGTGGAGCTCGATTCCGTTGGGCAGCCCGACCACAGCATGACGGCAATCGGCCCGCTTGCACCACGCGCGCACTCCCACGGATTGGAAATGCGAGCGCGACAGGACCGCTACGCCGTTATAACCCTTCATCCCGTGCACGAGCATGTGGCGATAGCCTAGCGTCTCAAACGCCTCTCTCGGGAACAGCTCGTCCCGGGTCTTGGTTTCCTGCAGGCACAGCACGTCGGGCGCCCACTCCGCAGCAAGCCGCCGCACATTTTCGATCCGTAGCCGGATCGAGTTGATATTCCAGGTGACGAGACGCAACGTTAACCGCGACCGGCTGTCAGCCGCGGACCAACTCTGCCAAACATAACGGCGCCCGGTCGGGGGGGAAGACCGGGCGCCAGCATGTCAGAAGCGTTTGGGGGAAATCGGGCCCGCAGGGGAGACGGGACCGTTCTAAAGAGAACCGTCTGGCTCTCTCCGCTTCTGAATGGTGCAGATGGGGTGCGCCCGAGAAAAAACAAACATCGATTCGTGCATATCCGAAACGGTAAAAACGCATGCTGAACGCCGGAACCAATTTTGTTTCAATCAAGCCGCGCGAGCCTCCGGCGTAGCTCCCGCAAGGCCTGCACGACAAGCCCGAGCGAACGCGGTGAAAAGAGCGCTCGAGAACGGATTTTCCCGGGCCCTGTATTCGGGATGCCATTGGACGCCGACCACAAATCGTGCTTCGGGGAGGCTTACCGCCTCGATCTGTCCATCCGGCGCCACAGCTTCGACCCGAAGCCTCGGGGCTGGACGATCGATCCCCTGAGAGTGGAGGGAATTGACCATGATCTCACCCGTACCAGCAAGCGACGCCAAAAGTCCTCCGGAGGTCAGGGCTACGCTGTGCGCGGGTCCGTAGGGGCCATCGGGGGAGTCCTTGCGAGAGCGATGATTAAGCCGGCCGGGGAGCTCGTGCACCCGCTGATGCAACGTACCGCCGAGCGCGACATTCAACTCCTGGATGCCGCGGCAAATCGCCAGAATCGGGACGTCGCGGCGGACCGCCTCACGAATCAGCGGCAATGTCGTGGCATCGCGCTCCGGATCGTGCAGAATTTCGGGATGGCTCGGCTCGGCGCCATACTGGCTGGGATGGACGTTCGACGGGCTACCGGTCAACAAGAGACCGTCGAGCCTGTCGAGCACCACGCAAAGATCTACTTTCGAGCCGACCGCCGGTATCAATATCGGCAGGCACCCGGCCGCATCGATCACCGCATTTGGATACCTCTCGCTCACTCCGTGAAGAGCCCGCTTATTGAGCGTGCGCAGACAGGTAGGAATTCCGATAAGCGGTACTTGGCGGGCGGGCATCGCGGCTCGGCTCAAGGTTCGTTTTGACGGCGGGATGCCGCATATGGATCTTGATATACAAACAGTTTGGGGTCGAGCGCTATATTGAATTGCTCGTTGTAGAGCGAAACGGTGATCGTCTTGCGCTGCTGATCTACGATCGACCATTGCCGCAGTGCGAGCGGGCGATCGCTGAACACCATTGTCAAACTTCCGATATCGGGGTCGTTCCGCTCAACGACGGTAAACCGCAATGTGTTGGCTCCCCGTTCGAACCGCGTGACGACGAGGTCGTCAAAGGTGATAGGGTCGCGCAACAGCAGCCACGCCGGAGTTGACTTCAATCCGACTTTCGACATTTGGGCCAGTTCTTTGTCGACAAAGTAAACGTAAAATCGGTCGGCAAGCAGCAGAATCGGCGACGGCAAATCGTACTCGAAACGCATTCGACCCGGTCGCGCCATCCACAATTGACCGGTTGCTGCGGCACTGCCTGGAGAGCTTTGCTGAAACCGGGCGTACATTGTCCGGATATTGTTTAGATAAGTAACGACACGCTGCAGGTCGATCGTGTCCTGCGCGGTCAGCGGGGCTGCAACGGGTGGCGCAGCCGCACCAGAAATTGTTGAGCGCGACAGTGTGCCCAATGCGAAACCCGCCGCGATCAACGCGCGCCGGCTGACAGCGCCCCGCCCGCCGACATCTTGCAATCGAACTCTTCGTTTTCCGATACCGACCATCTCAATCCATCCGCTTGGCGTCCACCGAGACCGTTTGCGAGATGGGGAGATCGGCGTGTGCTTCAATTGCGATTAATCGCTGCCACGCGCCAAGACCTCGCGCTTGCCAACATGGTTTGCGGCACTAACGATGCCCTCTGCTTCCATCCTTTCAATGATCCGGGCAGCACGATTGTAGCCGATCTGAAGCTGGCGCTGCACAAAGCTCGTCGACGCCTTGCCTTCACGACATACGACCGCGACCGCCTGCGCATAGAGCTTGTCCCCCGATCCGTCATCCGCCTCGCTGCCGAGCGGATCGAGTGGGGCGTCGTCGTCCTCGGTAATCTCGTCGATGTAGTCGGGCGCGCCGCGCGTTTTCAAAAACGAAACGACGCGTTCGACTTCCTCATCGGAGACGAATGGCCCGTGAACCCGGGTGATCCGACCACCGCCCGCCATGTAGAGCATATCGCCCCGACCGAGGAGCTGCTCGGCGCCGCCCTCTCCGAGAATTGTTCTGCTGTCGATTTTTGAGGTCACCTGAAAGCTGACGCGGGTTGGGAAGTTTGCCTTGATCGTGCCGGTGATCACGTCGACAGAAGGGCGTTGCGTCGCCATGATCAAATGAATTCCGGCGGCGCGAGCCATTTGCGCCAGGCGCTGAATTGCCGCTTCGATCTCCTTGCCGGCAACCAGCATCAGATCGGCCATCTCATCCACGACGACCACAATCAGCGGCAGCTCGCTGGTATCGAAGGGCTGCACCTCAAAAATCGGATCGCCCGTCTCTGGATCGAATCCCGTTTGAACCCGGCGAATGAGACTTTCACCCTTGGCCGCGGCGTCGGCGAGGCGTGCATTGAAGCCCTCGATATTGCGGACCCCGAGCTTTGACATCTTGCGGTAGCGCGTCTCCATCTCTCGCACCGTCCACTTCAGCGCCAGAACCGCCTTCCGAGGATCGGTGACGACCGGGGCGAGGAGGTGAGGAATGCCGTCATAGACGGAGAGCTCGAGCATCTTGGGATCGACCATGATGAATTTGCAGCGATCCGGCGGCATTCGATAGAGGATGGAAAGAATCATCGTATTGATGCCGACCGATTTGCCCGATCCGGTGGTGCCGGCGATCAGCAGGTGTGGCATTTTCGCCAGGTCGGCCAGCACCGGCTCGCCCGAGATGTCCTTGCCGAGAATCAAGGCGAGGCGGTCGGAATGGTTATCGTAAATCGGAGAATCGAGAAGCTCGCGCAGGAACACCGTTTCTGCCTTGCGGTTCGGCAGCTCGATGCCGATCACATTGCGGCCCGACACGACCGCTACGCGGACCGAGATGGCGCTCATCGAGCGGGCGATGTCGTCCGCAAGCCCGATGATCCGAGAGGCTTTGATGCCGGGGGCCGGCTCGAGCTCGTACAGTGTAACCACCGGCCCGGGGCGCACCTGCACGATCCGTCCCCGTACCCCAAAATCTTCCAGCACGGTCTCAAGCAGCCGGGCGTTTTTTTCGAGCGCCTCCTCGTTGATCGCCTCGGCCTTCGTGGTCTGCGGCTTGGTCAACAAATCGAGTGACGGCAATAGCGGTTGATCGTCCGGTTCGAGCGCGAGCGCCGGCTGCCGTTCCCGCTCTGCACGACTTCCTTGCTCGACCGGTTTAGCTTTCGGCGCAATAAAACGAACGAGGCTGCCGCGATCTTGCCCTCCTTCTGCCGAATTGTTTGGGTCAAGCCGCGGCTCGCGACGGCTGGGAAGGGAGGTGACGACGCCGGCGGTTTCCTGTGCCGGCGCAGTACCGCCGGTTTCGGTGCTGCGATCGAGACGCCCGGTCCGCCAGTGGCGCATCATCCGGCCGAGGACCCACCTCGCCGGGTACGAACCTCGGCCGGAGATTCTGGCGAGGCGAGTTGCTCTGCGGCCAGCGCCCTCACCGATTTCGCGCCAATCACGCAGAGACAACCCCATTGCGGCCATCAGCAAGAGGCCAGCCAGGGCTGCCGCCGCCATCGAGATAGGCAGGTCAGCAGTGCCTAGGCCTGCATGCGCCAGCATACGTTGCAACGCCCATCCGATGGCGCCGCCTGGACCCGCCGGCGGCGCGAACCCGCCGAGATCGACAACCGAAAGAGCGAGAGGCCCTAATATCAAAACAAAGGGAAGGAGGCCCAATCTGGCCCAGAAGGAACGCCGAGGGCGATACAACAGCAGGCGAAACGACCACGTCAGGAGCAGAATCGGGATCACAAAGGATGCGAGACCCAGGCTCTGCCACAACAGATCGGCAAGCACCGCCCCTTGATGACCGAGAAAGTTGCTGGGCGGCGCGTCGACAGCTGTGTTGAGCGAACTGTCGCGCGGATTGTACGTCGTAAGCATCAATGCGAGCAGAAGGCACCCCAGCAACATGGCGAAGCCGAGCGCCTCGACTATCCGCCGTTTGACTATTGCTAATGCGCCGGCGCCGATCTGCATGTGGCGACCGCGCTTGCCCGCCCCGTAACCCGTCAAATTGGCCATGCTATCCCCCCGGCGCCGGCCTGGCTTTCAAACCTCTCCACTATAACACGCGCATCTTCCGTGCAAATGTGATCAAAGGTGGATGACAAGATGAACCCGCCGTTTCGCGGCGGCCGGTTTTCCGTTCGTGACAGAGATTCGCGACGGCCACCTGGACAGTTCTCGGGGCGGGCTCCATCCTGTTGCGGTGACCGACGATGTGGAGCTCCTGATCGCGGGGGGCGGGCTCACCGGACTGCTCCTTGGCGCCGCCTGCGGCAGTGCAGGGCTCACTGTCGCGGTTGTGGATCGTCAGGACCCTGCGAACTCGCTCCGTGACGATTTCGACGGCCGCAGCTCGGCCATCGCGCACGGCTCGCAAAGGGTTCTCGATGCTATCGGTTTATGGTCCGAGATTGCCGCCGAGGCCGAGCCAATCCTCGAAATCCGGGTCGCAGACGAAGACTCGCCCCTCTTTCTGCATTACGACCACCGAGAGCTCGAAAGCGGCACCCCGCTCGGCTACATCGTCGAGAACCGCGTGCTGAGACAGGCGCTGATCGAACGGGTCCGGTCTATGCCGAACTTTGTTCTTTTTGCGCCGCTGGCTATCGACTCGGCTGTGAGTTCGCCGCTTGGCACGACGGCGCAACTCTCGGATGGACGGCAAATCAAGGCGCGGCTGATTGCCGGGGCTGACGGCCAGAAATCTCCGCTCCGGCGCGCGGCGGGTATCCAAACGGTCGGGCGCCGCTACGAGCAGACGGGGATCGTCACGACGGTGCGGCATGAGCGCCCTCACCTCGGGATCGCCGTCGAACATTTTTTGCCGGCGGGACCGTTTGCCATCTTGCCGATGACGCGCAACCGATCCTCGATCGTTTGGACGGAACGGGCCGAGCTTGCACCACGGCTGATGAACCTTTCAGACCCGGCTTTCGCGATGGAGCTTGCGGCGCGGTTTGGCGGTTTCCTCGGCGCGATCGAGCCCGTCGGTCCGCGCTGGGCCTATCCTCTGGCGCTGCTTTTGGCGACAAGCTACGTCGCCCCCCGGCTGGCGCTCGTCGGCGAAGCAGCGCATGTGATCCATCCGATCGCCGGCCAAGGTCTGAACCTCGGCATACGCGACGTCGCGGTTCTCGCCGAGCTGGTGATCGACGCGCGCCGCCTGGGTCTTGACATCGGCGACCACGCGGTGCTGCGCCGCTACCAGCAATGGCGACGCTTCGATGCCTTTGCGCTCGCTACCGTCACCGATGGGCTCAACCGGCTCTTCTCGCATTCGTTTTCGCCGGTTCGGCTGGTTCGCGATATCGGCCTCGCCACGGTCCAGCGACTGCCGCCGCTCAAGCGTCTGCTGATGCAAGACGCGATGGGAATAACCGGGGATCTGCCGCGCCTCGTGCGCGGCGAGCCGCTCTAGCCGCGCATGCGAGAAAGATCAGGACGAGCCGGCTGAACTTGGGTCAGAGCGTTCGGCTCAATCCGTTCGCCGCCAGACCATCGAGATATTCACGCCAGCGTTTCTCATG
>JBJMQW010000565.1:0-12389 GCA_045802495.1 Allostellaceae bacterium
CAACCCAAGACGTCATTGCCCAGGTCTTCGCCGGGCCCGGCGCGCGTTTAGCTCTGGACCGGGCGCTAGCCTCTCGTCCGCATCCAGCCGAACCGGGTGTTGCTCCGCCCGAGGCCCATCTCGGCATACTGCTTTTTCATCTTGGTGAAATTGTCCTTGGGAATGAGGCTGGCCGGCATAATCGGTTCCGGATAACCGGGACCGTGCAACACATCATCGATCGCACTCCCGGGCTGCATGTATACGGCGTAGTCCGCCAGATTACCCTGTTTGTGGGGGCTTCCATGCGCGCCGACGGGCCGTGTCGCGGAGCGGTCCAAACCGTAAAGCCGAGCGCTAGTGAGACCCAGGATCTTGCGCTTGGCTCGATAATCGAGCGACGGGTATCTCCATTTATCCTGGATATGATTTGGGATCTGGAATCGCCACAGGGCGTCGATTTGCCATTGCGGACCGCCATACCACAGCGAATCCGAGCCGAATACGATGTGGTCGTCTCCCATATAGTATAGAAGCTGGCCAATGAGGTGCGCCCAGACGGTGGGGAAGGTGACGATCATCGAAGCCATCGTCGTTCCAAGTTCCGCGTAGACATTGCGCAGCGGATGATGACTCGACGGCGAATAGGAGGAGGGTTCGGCTCCCGCGTCGTATTTGCCTCCTGCAATTTGGGCGAATTGCGTCGACCATCGAATGTTTGGCACACGGTGTCCGTGGCTGTCCCTCAGGAGGGTTGGCGGCATCGCTCCCGCCAGGTTTTCGATATCCTGCAGAGATTGCAGCGCCCAAAAGCTAGGCCGGATGCAGGCGTGATAGATGATGAAGTTGAAGCCCGGCCAGTCCGTGGCGGCCTTGACGAGGTCGTCGGGGTTCCCGAACTCCGGCATGTTGTTCGGCCCGCCAGGTTGCGTCCCATTCGCTGACAGACCCTTGTGGACGCAGATATTGAAAAAACCGGGGTGTTTTTTAAGCTGACCCTTGTTCTGCGCGATGATTGCGTAGGTAGGGTAGGCGATCGCCTCGTCATCCAGCCGCCATCTCGCAAATTGAGACCCAGGAGAGCTGCTGGCCGCAAATGCGATGTTGTAGCCCTTCCACGAATCCGGCTGGCAGAACTCGATCTGCCACTGCGTAAAATCGCCGAATGCAGGGTCTGCGTGATTTCCTGGACCGGGATAGATTTGCCCATGCGCGAGCGCCCGTTGCGATCCCGCCAGTTCGTTGATGAAGTCTCGACACTGCGACGTCTGGTAGCCGGTCAGAATTTCGCTAACCAAGCTTTGCGTGATGTTGGATGCCGGTACGGGCTCGGTGCCGCTGGGCGGCGTGAAGAGGGCGATGTTCGCGTTGCTGATGATCGAGATGCTCGTCTGGGACTGCAGATACATCCGGTTGATGTACTGCCCGAGGTGGAACTCCCCGAGGTCCGTTGTGGGTGAACCTGGGTTCGGCGGGAAGTCAGGACCAAGCTGCGCGGGGTTCCAATCCGTCCACGGGTCGCCGAGTTCGTCCACACCCGCAGGGTTCCCACCCGTCCCGTTGAAGGGGTTCGCGGTAAACCCCGCTCCTGCAGACACCGAGCCCGGGCCCTGTGCCAGTGCTCTCAACCCTTGTGGCGTGTTCGTGCTCGACCGGACAATGTGCGTCTGGTCGTCGAAGACAAACACGTCCGGCGGCGTTCCACTTTCCGCGTATGCCGCCGGCTCGTACATTTCGACCGGGCTGACCTTGAAGAAAGGCTTGCCGAACGCTTCGTTGATGGCAATGAAGGAGGCGGCGAGACCGCCCGTGCCCTCCAGGAATTGCCGACGACTGACGCCGAGCTTCTTCGAGGCTGTCTCGGCTAGCTCTTTGATCCGGAATTCAACGTGTTGTTGCTGTTTTGTCTGCGGATGCGGCATGTACTCGCCGTTCGAGATCATCCGGGTCGGGACAGGCGATTGAAACGGCTCGGTCTCTGCCGGAGCGCATTGTTCGAGCTGCTCATCGCTCAACCATGCGTCTTCTTCGCGTGACCCGGGGTACCTCGTTGGGTCAGCCATCGTTTCCTCCGTTTTGATCATTGTCTTTAGAAACCGACACCGTCCGCACGGCTTCGGCCCCAAAAGTTAACGTTAACGAGAGGCGCCTCGCAAGCGTCGTTGATCCCGTCCAGCATCGACGTTAGCGGGCCGCTAACCCCTCGGGCTGGTCGACGGCGCAGCGATGCTAGAAATTACGAAAAGTTTTGATTTTCTTTGTCCGGAGGCTGCGCTTCCGCATTTAGCCCGGGCCGTCTTCAGCGGCCGATTACTGGCGCGGCAGCATTCCGCGGAGATCGCGGCCGCCGAACAGGTGCATGTGAAAATGCGGCACCTCCTGGTGGGCTGCCGCCCCCGTATTGGCGAGGACCCGGTAGCCGCTGTCCGCCACTCTCTGCTCTCGGGCAATCTGGCCGACAGCGCGGATCAGCGCTGCAATCTCCTCGTCCGAAGCCTTCGCCGAAAAGTCGTCGAACGAGACGTACTCGCCCTTGGGGATCACCAGCACGTGAGTAGGGCTTTGCGGGTTGATGTCGTGGAAGGCGAGGACATGCGCGTCCTCGTAAACCTTGTTGCAGGGAATCTCGCCGCGCAGGATGCGGGCGAAAATGTTGTTGCGGTCGTAGGCCATCTTTCGCCTCGGCTAAACAGGGGTCAGAGCTTGGCGCGAGCGCGTTTTTCGGCGATCCCGGAAATCCCATCCCGGCGGGTCAGTTCCGCTGCGACATCCGCGGGGGAAATCCCGACCGCGGCCCACAGCACCAGCAGGTGGTAAAGCAAATCGGCGCTCTCGCCGACAAGGGCTTCCCGGTTGTTCCCGACGCCTTCGATCACCGTCTCTACCGCCTCTTCGCCGAGCTTCTGGGCGATCTTGGCACGGCCCCGCGAAAAGAGGCGCGCCGTGTAGGAGCCTTGCGGATCGGCCCCGCGCCGCGACTGGATGACCTGCCAAAGCCGGTCGAGGGCGGGACCCAGCTGCGGATCGGCCATCGTCACCGGCGCACCGGAATTCCGCAGGCCGCGAGGCGAGCTTTCGCCTCACCGATGCGGTAGGCTCCAAAATGAAAGATCGAAGCGGCGAGGACCGCGGTGGCATGGCCGTCGCGGATTCCCTCGACCAAATGGTCGAGTGTGCCAACACCTCCCGAGGCGATCACCGGTACCCGAACCGCATCTGCGACTGCGCGCGTCAGCGGAATGTCGAAACCAGATTTGGTGCCGTCCCGGTCCATCGAGGTCAGCAGGATCTCGCCCGCGCCATAATCGGCGAGCCTGCGGGCCCAGGCAACCGCGTCAATGCCGGTCGAGCGGCGGCCGCCATGGGTGAACACTTCCCAGCCCCCGGGTGCTACGCTTTTTGCGTCGATCGCTGCGACGATGCATTGGCTGCCGAATTTTTGTGCTGACTCGCGCACGAATTCGGGCCTGGCGACCGCTGCAGTGTTGATCGACACTTTGTCGGCGCCGGCAAGCAGCAACCGTCGGATATCCTCGATCGTGCGGACGCCGCCGCCTACGGTCAGCGGCATGAAGCATTCCTCGGCGGTGCGGCGGACCACGTCGTAGAGCGTGCCACGGTCTTCGGCGCTGGCTGTGATATCGAGGAAGCACAATTCGTCGGCCCCCTCGCGGTCGTAAAATTGCGCCTGCGCGACCGGATCGCCGGCATCGATGAGATCGACGAAATTGACCCCCTTGACCACCCTGCCGTCCTTGACGTCGAGGCAAGGGATGACGCGCATCTTCAGCACGGGCGCGGCTCCGCCAACAGGCGCAACGCCGCCTGCGGGTCGATGCGGCCGTCATACAGCGCGCGGCCGCAAATGATCCCGGCGATGCCGTCCGCTTCGCGCGCCTTCAGCGCGGCGATGTCGGCGAGCGATGAAACGCCGCCCGATGCGATGACCGCGATCGAAACTTGTCGCGCCACCTCGGCGACCGCATCCGCGTCGATCCCGGAAAGTGTGCCGTCGCGTGAGATGTCGGTGTAGGCGATAGCGGCCACTCCGGTGTCCTCGAAACGGCGGGCGAGCTCGACGACCCCGATCTCGGTCTTCCGGCTCCAGCCCTCGACAGCGACGCGGCCCCCGCGCGCATCGATTGCGACAGCGATCGCGCCCGGATAATCGGCGGCGGTGCGGCGCACGAGCTCGGGGTCCCGTATCGCCGCAGTGCCAAGAACGAGCCTGTCGATGCCGAGCTCCAGCCAGCTTTCGATCGCGTCGCGGTCGCGAATGCCGCCGCCCAATTGGATCCGCAAATCGACTGCATTGCGAATTGCCTTGACCGCGTCGCCATTCACCGAATGGCCGGCAAAAGCGCCGTTGAGGTCGACCACATGCAGCCAAGAAAACCCGGCGTTGGCGAAATCCCGCGCCTGCGCGCCGGGATCCAGACTGAACACCGTAGCGCTCGCCATATCGCCGCGAACGAGGCGCACGCACGCCCCATCCTTCAGATCGATCGCCGGGAACAGGATCACGGCGTCGAACGCTCGTCATTGAGGAGCTTGTAGTAGTAATGGCCCGGGATGATCCGGCCTTCGACTTGGGCGTAGACCGGGTGGATGCCCCAGCGTCGATAGCCCAGGCTCTCGTACAACCGGATCGCGGCGCGCTGGGTGTCGCGCAGATCGAGGTTGAGCACCGCAAGGCCAAGCTCTCGGGCAAGCCGCTCGATCTCCTGCACGATGCCGTGGCCAAGACCGCGGCCGCGCGCCCAAGGCGCGACAAAGGCGCTAGTCAGGGTTCCGGCAAAGGCCTGCGCCTCGTTGTTGCGAGGCGCCCGGCTGAGCTGCGCCGAGCCGGCAATGATGCCGTCGAGCCGGCCGACGACGAGCCGCCGCTCGGGGACGAGCAGCACGCCTTTCCAATAATTTTCCAGCACCTGGCGCGGCGGCGGCTTGAGCCAACCGAAACCGCCGCCTTCCATGATCGCGCTCTCGGTCGCCTCGCACAGATCGTCGAGGTCGGTGCCCGAGTATCTGCTCAGCCGATCGACCGAAATGGTGCCGGCAATTTGCGAATCACTCATGGGTACCAGCGCAAAAAGTTGCTGAGAAGCCGCAGTCCCGCCGCTTGGCTCTTTTCCGGATGGAATTGGGTCCCAGCCAAGTTTTCCCGGCCGATGATCGCCGGCAGCGGTCCGCCGTAATCGGTAACGGCGAGGAGGTCGGCCGGTTCGGCAAGCTGAAAATAATAGCTGTGGACAAAATAGGCGTGGGCGCCGCCGCCGAGCCCGGCAAGCAGCGGGTGTTCCGCTAGAGGCTCAATCTCGTTCCAGCCCATATGCGGGATCTTCAGCGTGTCGTTCCTTGGCTCGATCGCGACAACCTCCCCGCCGATCCACCCAAGGCCCTCGGTCGTCTCGAACTCGCGTCCGTACCTCGCCATCAGCTGCATGCCGACGCAGATGCCGAGAAACGGGCGCCCTCGAATCGTGACCGCTTCGTGCAAAGCGGCTTCGAGACCCCGGACGGCGGCAAGACCGCGTCGGCAATCGGCGAACGCGCCGACCCCGGGAAGGACGATCCGATCGGCGCCCGCGATTGCCTCGGGCGAGCTTGTCACTTGCACCTGCGCCGGGATTTTTTCTTCTGCCGCCGCCCGCTCGAACGCCTTTGCAGCGGAGCGCAGATTGCCCGAGCCGTAGTCGACGATGACAACGATCATGCCAAGCTGCCGCCTAAAACTCCTTTGGTCGAGGGAATCGCGCCCGCCCGCCGAGGATCGATTTCGACCGCCTGGCGCAAGGCGCGAGCGAGCCCCTTGAAACAGGATTCGGCGATATGGTGATTGTTCTCGCCGTAGAGATTTTCGACGTGCAAGGTCATCCCGGCGGATTGAGCGAAGGCCTGAAACCACTCCTTGAACAGCTCGGTGTCCATCTCGCCGAGCTTCGGCCGGCTGAAGGCTACCTTCCAGATCAGATAGGGCCGATTCGAGGCGTCGAGGCTGACCCGGGTCAAGGTCTCGTCCATTGGAATGACGGCATGGCCGTAACGTGCGATCCCGGCGCGGTTGCCGAGGGCGCGTGACACCGCCTCGCCGACGACATAGCCGCTGTCCTCGGTCGTATGATGAAAATCGATGTGCAGGTCTCCTTCCGCACGCAGCGCGACGTCGATCAGGCTGTGCCTCGCCAGCTGCTCCAGCATGTGATCGAGAAAACCGATGCCGGTCGAAATCTCGGCTGCTCCGGTGCCGTCGAGATCGACGCGGCCGCTGATCCGGGTTTCCTTGGTGTTGCGTTCGACGCTCGCCACCCGCACGATTTTCTCCTCAGATTGGCCGCACCCGCGGCGGACCGGTTGTAACAACTTTTGCGCGCGGCTTCCACTTCGCGGTGCTGCCGAGGCAAGGCTGTGCGCTTGATCCCACCCCTGCCGGACCTACATCTCGGTTGGCATGGACCAGCCCGACAGTCCCGACACTAACGTGTGGCACGGCACGACAATCCTTTGCCTGCGCAAGGCGAGCCAGGTCGTGGTTGCCGGAGACGGGCAGGTAACCTTGGGCCAGACGGTAGTCAAGTCGAATGCCCGCAAGCTAAGAAGGCTCGCCGGCGGGTCGGTCATAGCGGGGTTCGCCGGCGCCACCGCCGATGCCATCACCTTGTTCGAGCGGCTCGAAGGAAAGCTCGAGCAGTATGCGGGGCAGCTCACCCGCGCTTGCGTCGAACTCGCCAAGGATTGGCGCACCGACCGCTACCTGCGCCGGCTCGAGGCGATGATGGCGGTCGCCGACAAGAACGTTTCGCTCGTCCTTTCCGGAAACGGCGACGTCTTGGAGCCTGAGGACGGCATCATCGGCATCGGCTCAGGCGGCGGTTACGCGCTCGCTGCGGCGCGCGCTCTTGTTGGTATCGATGGCCTCGACGCCGAGGAGATTGCGCGTCGGGCGATGGCGATCGCCGCCGGAATCTGCATTTATACCAACGACAAAATCAGCATCGAGAAGCTTGACTACTGACCGCCCATGACCTCCTTCAGCCCGCGCGAGATCGTCTCGGAACTCGACCGTTTCATCGTCGGCCAGCACGAGGCCAAGCGCGCCGTGGCAATCGCGCTGCGCAACCGCTGGCGCCGCCAGCAGCTCACCCCCGAATTGCGCGAGGAGGTATTGCCAAAGAACATTCTGATGATCGGCCCCACGGGCTGCGGCAAGACCGAAATTTCGCGGCGTCTTGCAAGGCTCGCGCAGGCCCCCTTCGTCAAGGTCGAAGCAACCAAATTCACGGAGGTCGGCTATGTCGGCCGCGATGTCGAACAGATCGTCCGCGATCTCGTCGAGATCGCGATCGGGATGACCCGCGAGCGGCTGCGCAAGGAGGTCGAGCCGAGGGCCGAGCTTGCAGCCGAGGACCGCGTGCTCGACGCCCTGGTCGGATCGAACGCCAGCGCCGATACGCGGCAGAAGTTTCGGCGGATGCTGCGCGAAGGGGCGCTCGACGATCGCGAGATCGAGGTCGCGGTTCAGGAAAGCGCCGCGGCAAACCTGCCGACCTTCGAGATCCCCGGCATGCCCGGCGCGCAGATGGGGATGCTCAATCTCGGCGACATTTTCGGCAAGGCCTTTGGCACCCGTTCGAAACCCAAGCGGATGTCGGTTGCCGACAGCCACCGCGTGCTCGTTGCCGAGGAAAGCGACAAATTGCTCGACCAGGAAATGGTGGTGCGCGAGGCGATCACCGCCGTCGAGCAGAACGGCATCGTCTTCATCGACGAGATCGACAAGATCTGCGGCCGTGGCGAGCGCGCCGGAGGCCCGGATGTCAGCCGGGAAGGAGTGCAGCGCGACCTGTTGCCGCTGATCGAGGGTACGACCGTCGCCACAAAGCACGGCGCGGTCAAGACCGACCATATCCTGTTCATTGCGTCGGGCGCATTTCACCAGACAAAGCCGTCCGATCTCCTGCCCGAACTGCAGGGCAGACTGCCGATCAGGGTCGAATTGAAGGCGCTCGACCGCAGCGACTTCCGGCGCATCCTGGTCGAGCCGGAAGCCAGCCTCATCAAGCAATACAAGGCGCTGCTCGCAACCGAAGGGGTGGCTCTCGATTTTGACGACCCGTCGATCGACGAGCTGGCGCTGCTCGCCGAGGAGATCAACGCGGCAGTGGAAAACATCGGCGCTCGGCGTCTGCACACGATACTCGAACGGCTGCTCGAAGAGATCAGCTTCACCGCCTCCGACCAGCCCCGGGGCACCCAGGTGGCGATCGATCGCGCCTATGTCCGTGACCGGGTCGGCGCCCTCGCGCAAAACGCCGACCTCTCCAAATTCATTCTTTAAAAGCGGTCGAGCCCAGCCAATCAAACCCTGGACGCGACGCGGCCGACGCCTTCGATGACCTCGTCCCAGTCGTCGATATCGCGGTTCATCGGGTGCACCATCACATGCTGGACGCCGGCGGCGGCATACGCCGCGATGCGCTCGCGCAATTCGCCCTGATCCTTGCCGCTCCAATGGGTGCGCATAGAGATCGTGAATTCCGGCTCGGGCCGGTCGCGGCGCAGACGCTGGACGACCGGTACGACTTCTGCTGGCGTGAGCTGGCTGCCGTGCCAACCATCGCCAATGCGTACGGTGCGTTTGTACGCCGCCTCTGAACGCGCGCCGAACCAGATCGGGATCGGCCGCACCGGCATGGGCTGCATCGTCATCTCGGTGATCTCGGCCGGAATGTAACGGCTGCGAAACGTAACGGGGTCCTGGCTCCATACCGCGCGCATCATGGCGATGCCTTCGTCGGTGCGACGCCCGCGTTCGTTAAATGGCGAGCCGAGGGCGGCAAATTCCGCCTCGAGCCAGCCGACGCCCGCGCCGAGGATCAGCCGCCCTTCCGAGAAGTTCTGCAAAGTCGCCAGTTCCTTGGCGAGGGGTAGCGGATGATGCATCGGCAACACCAGCACGCTGGTGCCGAGCCGCACCCGCTTCGTGGCTGCAGCGGCCCAGGTCAGGCTCAGCACCGGATCGAAGAATAGCGGCGAGCGCGGGAAGGTGGCGCGCGGCACGATAATGTGCTCGCTGACCCAAACGTCGTCGAGGCCGAGTTCCTCGGCGCGGATCGCGGCGGCGCGGATTTTTTCCGGTGCCGCCTGCTCGCCGGCATGCGGCAGGTGAATCCCCAGTTGCATTGACTGTCTTCCCGTGCTGGTTTCTTCGCGAGCATAGCGGAGCCGGAAGAGGGGAACCATGCGGTTCACGGACAAGGTCGCCGTCATCACTGCATTCGCCAACGGCATCGGCCGCGCCACCGCCGAGATCATGGCGCGGGAAGGCGCGATCATCGTCGGCGTCGACAATCACCGGGACAGGCTCGATACCGCGGTCGCGGCGTTGCGTGACGCCGGCGGGCGGGCATACGGGCGGCTCTGCGACGCGCTCGACCCGGGGCAGGTCGAGGCCGCGGTCGCTTCGGTCGAGCAGGAATTCGGCGCCGTCGACATCCTCGTCAACGCCGTCGGCGGCAGCACGATCATTGCGAATTCCAGCGCCACTGTGGACGAGCTGACGTTCGACGAATGGCAGCGGCTGATCGCCTTCAATCTCAGCGGGACATTCCTGTTCACCCACGCCGTCGTGCCGATCATGAAGCGCCGGCGTCACGGCAAGATCGTCAACCTCGCCTCTATCGCCGGCCGCGGCCTCAGCATATCGAGCAGCAGCGCCTATGCCGCGGCCAAAGGCGGCATCATCGCCTTCACGCGCAAGCTGGCTTTCGAGCTGGGCCCCTACGGCGTCACAATCAATGCCATCGCGCCGAGCCTGACTCTGACGGAACGCATCCGACCGCACTGGGACAGGCGCACCGCAGACGCGCAGGCGGCCGAGATCGCGCGCACCCCCTTGCGCCGCATCGCCGAGGCTGCGGACCAGGCCAAGGTCATCTGCTTTCTCGCCTCCAGCGACGCCGATTTCGTAACCGGCGTCACGATCGACGTCACCGGCGGGAATTGATCCTCACCCGACGAAAAGAAGAAAGGAGATGACGCAATGACGACCTTTGTTCTGGTTCACGGCTCGTATCAAGGCGGCTGGATTTGGCAACCGGTCGCGAGCCGCCTGCGCGCTACGGGGCACACCGTCTATGCCCCGAGTCTCGACGGCTGCGCCGAGCGCAAGCACTCGCTGCGCCCCGGCATCACGACCGAGACCCAAGCGGCCGAGATCGCGGATCTCCTGTTCTACGAGGATCTGCGCGATGTGGTCATGGTCGGCACCAGCTCGGGCGGGATGGTCGTTTGTCGCGCCACCGAGGCACAGCCCGACCGCATCTCGCACCTCTTCTTCGTCGATGCGTTGGCATTGCTCGACGGCGAGCGGATCCGCGACATCGTCCAGCGCTCGACTGCCGTCCCGAGCGGCCTTGCGGCCGGGCCGACGCGCGAGGACGCCGCCACCCGACTTTTCGCCGATCTCGACCCGCAGACCCGCGCCTGGGCGCTCGAACGATATACTCTGCATCCGATCGGGATTTATGAGAACCCAGTAAAGCTGGACAGCTTCTGGAGCCGCCAATGGTCCGCGACGGTGGTCTGGTGCCGCCGCGCCGTCAATCCCGGCGAGGCGCATCAGCGGCGCACCGCCGATAAGCTCAAGGGCCAATGGCACGAACTCGACACCGGACACTACCCGATGCTCAGCATGCCCGAGGAGCTGACCGCACTGTTGACCGCCCGAAGTTAGGGGCGCACGGGACGCGCGTCAAAGCGACCGGAGGAAGTTCAGCAGATCCTGCTTCTGGTTTGGGGACAATGCCTGGAAATTGGCTATTACGCCATTGGCCTCGGAGCCCTGGCTGCCGTGTTCCAGGATTGCCTGCAGCAGGTCGTCGGTGCGGCCGTCGTGCAAGAAGAAAATACGCTGTCCGAGGCCCCAGAGCGGCGCGGTACGGAATTCATTGCCCTTCGCCGCTCCTTGAGTGATCTGATCCTGCAGTCCTACGCCCATATTGTGGACCTGGAAGTCGCTAAATGGGCTGTAGGTGACCTGGTTCAAACCAGCAAAGCCCGACGGCGCCGTCGTGTGGCTCTCGATATGGCAGAGATTGCATCCGGCGTTATTGAACACCTGCTTTCCGCGGATCGCCGGGCTTCCCGCCGCTGACGTTGAGGGGGCCGCCAGCAGCCGCATAAAGGTCGTAAAAAGGGTGACGTCGGGCACCGATGTGAGCGTCTGCGAACTCGCTATATCGGTCCCGTCTTCCGTTAGGGTATTGTATTGGCAATTCGCCTCGTATTCGCGTTCGTTCGGAAACAGCTCGTTGGTGACGCCCATCTCGACATTATAGGCCTCGCCCGCAAAGATCATCAGCGACTTGTTCTGCGCCTTCCAGCCGAAGCGGGTAATGGTGTCATCGTTGCCCGTATAGTTGAAGTGCCCGGTTATGCCCAGTGCCGATCGTTTGTCGGCAACCGCGGCGACGTCGTCCATCAGGTTCTGATCGGGCGTGTTCTCGACGAGCCCAAGGCCGAACAGGGGTGTCGGAATGCGAAAAATCACATTGCCGTTTGCCAGCTCACGGTCAAAATCCGGCTGGGTAATCGAGCATCCGAGCGCGTCCGCGCGGCCAGCAATCGTGAAGAGGTTATGGACTCCACCGTCGCTGATGAAACGTGCCTCACGAACCGGGCCGTTCCCGGTGACGAACTTTGGAATCTTGTTGAGCGCGCCATTGGCGGTCGCTGCAGCGATTTGCGGATTAACGGCCGGGCTGGTGCCGCCAACAGCGGGTTGCGTGTGGCACCCGGCGCAACTGTCGAGATTGAAACGCGGCCCCAAACCCTCCGCCACGCCATCGACTTCTTTAAAGATGTCGAGTGCGGTCTCGAAGAATTCCGTCGATTGAGCATCGAGTCCGGAGATTGACCCGCCGGCTGCCGCAGCACCGCCGCGCACTCCCGGGTCCTGCGGTCCGTCGCGCGAGGCGGGTGCGCGTGCGCTCTGTGAGAAGGCCGACCCGGCAATTAGGGTGAAAGCAAGGGTTCCGGCAACCGTGCCGGTTGAAAAATATGTCATTTTGGCTGTCCCCCAAATTTTCTTGACGAATTTAGGCTTAAACGATTTTTTGTCCCGGCGTTGTGGCAAAAAGCGGACTCAAGGGAACTTTATCGCGCGCACTGACCGAATTTTAAGCATTCGACCAGCGAATAGGCATTGGTAGGGAACCCAATGTAGACCGGGGCTCACATCCACACTCGGTGTCCGGATAAGCTCGTTGCCAGAAATCATTGGTCGGCAGAGCACATGTCGCGACGGCTTGCCTGCCTATTTCTTGATATGCGTGTATATCTCAGCAATCTCCGCAGAGGGAACGACCACGCATGAAGGTATGGTAACCATGACTTCCAACCTCAGCAGAGCA
>JBJMQW010000566.1:0-6013 GCA_045802495.1 Allostellaceae bacterium
AGTCATCGCCTGGCTCGGGTCGTAATTGAGCCGGATGTAGGCGATGACTGTGCTGTTGCCTTGGATCGACGTGGAAGTCAGGTAGTCGATGCCCTCGGCTGTCGACACGGCCTGCGAGATCGGCGTCGTGTTGAACCCCTGCATCAAATCCGCAGACGCGCCCGGATAAATGGTCGTCACCGTGATGGTGGTGTTTGACAGCTTAGGATATTGCCGGATTGGCAGGCGCATCATCGCCATGCCGCCGATCAGCAGGATCAACAGGCTGACGACCAACGCCAGTACCGGCCGTCGGATGAATACGTCGGTGAATGACATCGCTCAGTTCCGCGTCAGCTCTGGCGGCGGTTGCGGCGGGGGCGAGCCGGTCACCACAACCTGTGCGCCGTTCTGGACCTTGACCTGACCTGCCGCTACGACCCGCTCTCCCGGTTTGACCCCATCGAGGATCACGACGTTGTTCCCCCACTTTGCACCTGTCTTTACCGGAGTACGCACGGATTTGAGTATCGGGTTGCCGTTGGAGTCCTTGCCGTCCTCACGAATGACGTAGACGCTGTCGCCGTAAAGGGTATAGTCGACCGCGGTTTCCGGTAGGACCATCATGTCGGGCTGCGGCGGCAACACGACCGCGGCATTGACGAACATGCCGGGGAGCAGAGCGTCATCGGGGTTGCTCATCGTCGCCTGGACCGTCATCGTCCGAGTGTCAGCGCTGATTTGCGGCTCGATTGTTGTAATTTGGGCAGTAAACACGCGGCCGGGGAAAGCATCGGCGGTGACGTTGACTTGTTGCCCGACTGCGATGGCCGAGCGCCTCTGGGACGGCAGCGTGAAATTCACGTAGAGTGTCGACAAATCCGTCAATGTGACTATTGGGGCGCCCGGAGTGAGGTATTGTCCGACCTCGATCTGCCGCATGCCGAGTTGTCCGGCGAACGGGGCGCGGATCATCTTTTGGGCGATAACCGCTTCGGTCTTGATAATTTGCGCGCGAGCCTGATCGAGCTGGCTCTGTTTCTGGTCGACCGTCTCACGCGCTTCGAAATGGCTCTTGGCGAGCTCTGTCGAGCGCTGCAGCGTGGCCGTCGCCCAGCGCGCCTGCGCCTCGTAATTGGCGAGATCGCCGCGCTCCGGCGCGTCGTTAAGCTGGACCAGCGGGTCACCGGCTTTGACCTTGGTTCCAGGCTCGAAATAGATCTTGGTGACGCGACCGCCGACTTCCGGATTGATGGTCACCTGGTGAACTGCGGCAACCGACCCGATGCCGGTAGCAAAGAGCGGCACCGCTTCGGTTTTCACCTCGGCGGCGCTTATCTGGGCCGGTGGCGGCTTGTTGTTGGCAAAAAAAGTCGCGATCGCCTGCTCGCGAAACCGGTTGAATCCGTAGAGACCGGCCAATACGACCGCCAGCAACAGCCCGACGATTACCAGCCATCGGATTGTTTTCGGTGGCCTCGCCGTCTGGCGTCCGGCCTCGCTGGGCTCGCGCCGTGCGCGATCCCGCAGCAGGCCTTCCGCCGGGACCATCTGTTCCCCATCCATCGACCCTACTCCCCTCCCACACAAGGCGCCGGCTGAAGCGGACATTGCGCGTCGGTTGCAAGCGCGGTGGAGATCGCCGCATCTCTCATCCCGATACCGCGAAGAATGAACCAGCTGGCCTGCTCGACCAGCTCGGCGGGCGTCCCGTCATAGGGCACCGACGCCCGGCCCGACAGCCCGGCGAACGCAATCATTGCAGCGATATGCTGACCAAACCAGAAGCGGTTAGCCGAGGCGATCGGTCCGGGTTTGAGATCGCCGGCCAGCAATGCTGCGTTGATCGAAGCAGCAAACAGCGGATGAACCCGCTCGAAGATCCGGTCGAACAGCTCGCGCGCGTATTCGCCATCCTCGAGAAAACTGTGTAGAACGAGGCGAAGACGGCTATCCAGCTCGGCCCGGTCGATCTCGGCCATGCCGAGCAAAAAATACTGCACCATGAAATGGATCATATGAACGAGGGTCGCTGTCGACGGCGGCAGCGCCGCCAGGCGCTCGAGCGCCGGATCGCCCTCGCAGCCGAGCCGGAGAATCTCGCCGTAAAGATGCTTCTTGCTCGGGAAATGCCGGAACAGCAAGGCCTCGGAAATCCCTGCCGCCTCCGCGAGTTCCTTCGTCGTGGCGCCGCTGAAGCCTTTGCGGGCAAAAAGCGGGACCGCCGCCGCCACGATCGCCTTGCGACGCTCGTCGCTGTCGAGCCGGATGATCGCCATCGCCCAAGAAAGTAAGCGCTCACTTACTGTTGGTCAAGCTTTCGCTCGTCCACGCTGTCGCAACCGACCCGGGCCCAATGGCGGCTAAGGCGGAACCCCGACAAACAATGCGCACGCAGCAGAAGCTCCGCAAATTCGGACAGCCGACCAGGAAGGCGTTCGCGTTCCAATGCGGTTGGACGGATAGCGGCAAATACAGGCCGAAATGTGCCGCGGTTGACCCACGCTTTGGTGTAGCGGATGTTGCACAACCAGAGCATGCCGGATTTGCCTGTCGATAGCGCAGAGGAACGCACCCCGCTGGGAGTGCTGCGCGAGGTGTTTGGCTTCGACAGCTTTCGCGGCCAGCAACGCGCGATCATCGAGCAGGTGATCGCCGGGGGCGACGCCGTAGTGCTGATGCCGACCGGCGGCGGCAAGTCGCTGTGCTATCAGGTGCCGGCGCTGCTGCGCCCCGGCATTGGTGTCGTCATCTCCCCGCTGATCGCGCTGATGAAGGACCAAGTCGACACACTACGCCAGGCGGGAGTGCGGGCGGCGGCGATGAACTCGCGTCTCTCGCCGGCCGAGGCGGCCGATGTTGAACGAGCGGTCCGCGACGCTGCGCTCGATGTTCTTTATGTCTCGCCCGAGCGGCTGCTCACGCCGCGCTGCCTCGATCTCTTGTCTCGCACACAGCTCGCCCTCTTCGCCGTTGACGAGGCGCATTGCATCTCCCAATGGGGCCACGATTTTCGCCCGGAATACCAGCAGCTCGGAATCCTCAAGGAGCGCTTCCCCGGCGTGCCGCTCTTGGCGCTCACCGCCACCGCCGACGGGCCGACGCGGCGCGACATTATCGCTCAGCTCAATTTGGCCGAGGCCCGTGTCTTCGCCGCCGGGTATGACCGCCCGAACCTGTTTTACCGCGTGGTGGAGAAGCGCAGCCCGCTCGATCAGCTTTGGGAGTTCCTCGCCGCCGAGCACGCGGCGGACGCGGGGATCATCTACTGCCTAACCCGGCGGGCCGTCGAAGAGGCCGCGGCCTGGCTCAAGGCGCGCGGCTGCGACGCTCTGCCATATCATGCAGGCCTTGAGGCGGTGATGCGTGAGCGCCACCAGGACCGCTTTCTCCGCGAGGAAGGGATTGTCATCGTCGCGACAGTTGCCTTCGGCATGGGGATCGACAAGCCAAATGTCCGCTTTGTCGCCCATCTCGACGTGCCGAAGAACCTCGAAGCCTATTACCAAGAGACTGGCCGCGCTGGGCGCGACGGGCTCCCGGCCGATGCCTGGTTGGCCTATGGCATGTCCGATGTTACGAACCTTTTCCGGTTGCTCGACAGCGGCCAGATCGCCGGTCCGCAGCGCCGTATCGAGCGGCAGAAGATCGAGGCATTGCTCGGTTATTGCGAAACGGTTAGTTGCCGTCGGCAGGTCCTGCTCGGCTATTTCGGAGAAAGCGACCATCCACCCTGCGGAAATTGCGACAATTGTCGCACCCCCGTCCAGAGCTGGAACGGAACGATCGCGGCCCAGAAGGCGCTTTCGGCGATCTATCGCACCGGACAGCGTTTCGGCACGCGACATCTGGTGGATTTGCTGCTTGGCGCCGAAACCGAGCGCATCGTCAAATTTGGGCACAATCGCCTGAAGACGTTTGGTGTCGGCACCGAGCTGGACCGCCGCGAGTGGCTCTCTGTATTTCGCCAATTGGTTGCACAAGGGTTTGTTCTGCCCGATATCGCAGGTCACGGCGGGCTCTCGCTGGCGCCGAGCGCCGCCGACATCCTGCGCGGCGCAAGGATGGTGCAGTTCCGCCACGACGGGCGGAAGCGAGAGGCACGAGGGTCACGTGCCGACAGGAAATCACGAGCGAGCCCGGACAGCCTGGACCCGGCCGCGAAGGCATTGTGGGACGCACTGCGCGCCTGGCGCCTCGCTGAGGCGCGCCGCCAGGAGCTTCCGCCCTACGTCATATTTCATGATTCGACGTTGAGCGAGTTGGCGCGCTGCCGTCCGCTGTCGCTCGCCGAGCTCGCGCAAATTCCGGGCATCGGTCGCAGCAAGCTCGACCGCTACGGAAGTGCAGTTATCGCAATTCTGGCTGGGGGAGCGCTGCAGCCCGTCCGTTCGGCGCCCGAAGTGACGGTTCCGGAAGCGGGCGGCGCCGAGAACGACCCGGCGATTTAGAAATTTGGCGGGCGGCGGCTCGAGGAAGTTCTGTTGCAATCGCGGGTTATCCGTGCTGTCTTCCGGAACAGTTGTCTCGCCGGTGAGACGATGCCCGCTAGATTCGGCGTTTGGTGGTGCGGCCCGGGCGTGGCCGCTATGTTCGCTCTCGCTCTCCTTTGGGAGCTCGCATCGTCGGGTGCACAAGAAACACGGTTCTTTCGTATAGGCGCCGCCGCGACCTCCGGTACGTTCTTCGAGATCGGCGGGGTGATCGCCGGCGCCATCTCCAAACCCGCCGGCTTGCCGTCTTGCGAGCATAGCGGCAATTGCGGTGTTCCCGGCCTTGTTGCAGTGGCCCAGGCGACAGAAGGCTCGGTCGAAAATCTCCGCATGATCGCCGCCGGCCAGATCGAATCCGGAATTGCGCAATCCGATATCGCAGGCTGGGCTTATACCGGAGCCGGCATCTTCGCTGCTGAAGGACCGATGAAGGAGCTGAGGGCGATCGCCAATCTGTTTCCGGAAAACGCGCAGATCGTCGTCAGAGGCGACGGTCCGATCCGAACTCTTACCGATCTCAAGGGCAAGCGCATCTCGTTGGGCCAGAAGGGATCGGGTACCCTCGCCGACGCGCGTGTCATCCTCGCCGCAGCGGGGGTGACCGAAGACGAGATATCCGCCGAATATCTGCGACCCGGCGTCGCTGCGACGCGGATGAAGGAGGGTACACTCGACGGCTTCTTCCTGATCGGCGGCGTTCCCGTGCCGGTCATTCGTGAACTCGCCGCTGCGATCCCGATACGGCTGGTTCCGATCGACGACATAGTGCTTGCAAAGAT
The DNA here is from genome assembly GCA_045802495.1 of Allostellaceae bacterium. Lineage (GTDB taxonomy): Bacteria > Pseudomonadota > Alphaproteobacteria > ATCC43930 > CGMCC-115725 > AP-15. The sequence continues at coordinate 5,252 of JBJMQW010000566.1, forward strand.
AAGGGAAAGCTCGAGTTCCTATCGCCGGTCCATGGTACCGGCTGCGACCTATCGGGGGATCGACGAAGACACTCCCTCGATCGGGTTCAATGCGTTATGGATCGTCTCCTCCGGTCAGTCAGACGATCTGATCTACGCCATCACCAAGGCGCTGTGGAATGATGCTTCGCAGCGCCTTTTCGAGGCGCACAACCCGATCGGCAAGCAGGTTCGGCTGGCCGACGCGCTCCAAGGTCTCACCGTGCCGCTACATCCGGGAGCGCGGAGGTTCTATCGGGAGGCTGGACTGCCGGTAGAGGATGAGGGTTCCGTCAGCAAGCGCAAATAAGGAGAAGGCGTGAGCTTCACTCGGCATATCGATTCCCAGGGGATGGCATGACATTTGCCCGCCGGATACGCGATTACTTCTCACCCCAGGAAGTCATCGACACTTCACCCGAGATCTCCGACGAGGTGAAGTGCACGACTTGTTACATGTGCGCGTGCCGCTGCGGCATCAACGTGCACCTTAAGAACGGCAATATCCGTTACATCGAGGGCAACCGCGATCATCCGGTCAATCGCGGCGTGATCTGCGGCAAGGGCGCTTCCGGCATCATGCAGCAGGCCTCGCCGGCGAAACTCAAAAAACCGCTGCGGAGGGTCGGCGAGCGCGGCTCAGGGGAGTTCCGCGAAATCGAATGGGAGGAAGCGATCGCGACCGCGGTCGAGTGGCTGTCGGCCATCCGTGCCACGGATCCCAAAAAGCTCGCCTTCTTCACC
>JBJMQW010000567.1:0-11160 GCA_045802495.1 Allostellaceae bacterium
CATGATATGCGCCAGCTCATAGCAGATGCAATTCAGCGTTTGCAGATTTATGCTCAAAGGCAAGTTGTGTAAACCTGCACTGGTCGAGTCGGCTGTTGGCCATGCTCTTCGGGACTCGCCGTCGCTTTCCTGTTCAACTAGGGAGGGGTCAACGCCGTCTTTGCGCCGGCAGTTCGGCCCGTGCATCCGCAGTCTCGCTCCGAAGGAATTGCCCGTCGGTTTAGTGCTCGCGCAGGACCGAGCTGAAGCCGAACAGTCGATCTTTTATGCCGCGGGCGCGCAGCGCGTGCCAGAGCATGGCTGCGTTGATGGCAAGGACTGGCCTCTCCAGCCAGCGCTCGGCCTCGTCGGCCAATCGCGCCATGATCAGGTCGCAACCGACCTGCACGACAGCTTCGCCGGCGTCGCACAGATCATGCAAAGCCGCCCGTATCGTCGTCTCGTTCACGAGGGCGATGGCGAGCGTCGTCGGGCAATCGATGCGATGAAGTTTGGCGACCTCGTATCCCGCCTCGGTGAAGAACCGGACATAGTGCTCGTCCATCATCGCGGGATGCGGCGATAACAGCCCGAGCCTCTTAACGCGATAGAGTTGAAGGGCCGCGGTCGTTGCGGCGGCCGCGGTGGTGACAGGTACTGCAGTAGTCTTTTTGAGGAACTGTTCAAAGTGTTCGCGACCGGCAAGGCCGCCCATGAAGGAAAGAGCTGAAACGCCGATTAGCAGATGGTCGGGCTCGGAGCTCGTTGCATCGCGGACGGCGATCTCAAGACCCGATTGCATAGCACTGACTGCGGCCTGGGCTCCTCCGGTGATCGTATCGCAGTTTGCGCAAGGCGAAGCCGCGCCGTGTGGATGGTGATACCGGGCGGAGCCATCGCGTGCAGCTCGGGCTCCATCGTCGTGTTGGTCGATGGAACCACCACAGCGACTTTCGCCCGGTAACCAAGCAGATCCGGCATTGCGCTTCTCACTCGTCGGTTTCAAACCGTCGTCAGGCGAACGATGCCTCGCACACCGCGCACGATGATTGCGAACGCGAGCAACCAGAGTTCACATCGGGCGTAGCGCGCTGACGAGAAAAATCGTCGCCGGCAGCCGGATCGGGCCGGCGCTGGCTTCGGCGGCAAACGCCGCCTCGATCTCTCGAGCTATCGTCTGGCGGGTCGCGTCGGCGGGTTTCTTCTCCTCTATCAGCCTCGCCGTCGGTCCCATCATCAGCGCCTGGCGCGCTTCTTCCTCGGGATTGCCGCCGATGATCGTCGGGTGCGCTCGCTCTACCGTGATCTCGGCAAACCCGGCGGTTGCGAGCACGCGCCGGATATAGTCCGGATCGCCAAAGGCGAGCGGGCCGGGTTCGTCGGCAGGAGCCGGCGCGGGCGGCCCCAAATGCCGGAGTGCAATCTCATAGGAAATCAGCCAGTGCCGGTTCTCGGCGAGCGGCGCCCAGCAGGCGAAGACGAGGCGCCCGCCTGGCTTCAGCGCGCCGCCGATATTGCGGAACGCCGCCGCCGGCTCGGCAAAGAACATGACGCCCATGCGCGAGGTGGCAAGATCGAAGGCTGCCGGCTCGAACTCGAACACCTGCGCGTCGCCATGTAACAACGCAATGTTACCGAGCCCACGCTCCATGACCCGTTGCCGCGCCGCCTCGAGCATCGGTTCCGAGATGTCGACTGCGACGACGCGGCCCTGCTCGCCGACCGCAGCGGTGAGCGGCTCGGTCAGGGCGCCGGTGCCGCACCCGATTTCCAGGACATTTTCCCCGGCGATGGATCCCAAACGCGCCAGCAAAAGCGCCAGGCTTTCTTGGTTCCGCCGCTCCCTGAACCCGGGGCTGGCGACCCAGCGTGGACCGGCAACGGTATTCCAGTAGCGGCGCTGCGCCGCATTCGCGTCAAAAGCTTCCTCGGCCATCGCGTGAGGTCCTTGTGTCGGCTCGAATTCTGCCGATACTACCGCTACGTATCCTCCTCCAGCAGCATGGTCTTTTCGGTCACGGAGTTGACAGCCGTGGCGGAGGCCGATACCAAACGCCTTACCCAACAAAAACAAGGGTAGGGCGGCTGAGAGGGGAGGAATGGAGCGGGTATTTTGCAACCACTCCTAGAAGTTGGAGATCTTCATACCGAATTTCGCACCGGCGCAGGTGTCGTACCTGCCGTCGACGGAATCTCCTACACCGTCGAGCGCGGCGAGACGGTCGCCATCGTCGGCGAGAGCGGATCAGGCAAAACCGCCGGTGCGCTGTCTATTCTGCGCCTGATCCCGGACCCGCCCGGGCGCATCACCGAAGGTCGGATAATCTTTGACGGTCGCGATTTGTTGCGGCTCTCGGACGAGGAGATCCGGCAGGTGCGCGGCGGCGAAATCGGCATGATCTTTCAGGAGCCGATGACGTCGCTGAACCCGGTCCTGACGATCGGCCGGCAGATCACCGAGACGCTCGAACAGCACCGCGGAGCCGATCGCGCCTCAGCCCAAAGGCGTGCGGTCGAACTCCTGGGACTGGTCGGCATCGCCGACCCGGAGCGTCGCCTAAAGCAATACCCGCATCAGCTTTCCGGCGGGATGCGCCAGCGCATCATGATCGCCATCGCCTTGGCCTGCGACCCCAAGATGATCATCGCCGACGAGCCGACGACGGCGCTCGACGTGACCATCCAGGCGCAAATCCTCGAGCTGATGAAGCAGCTAACCCATCGGCTCAATGTCGCGCTGATCATCATCACCCACAATCTCGGGGTGGTGGCGCGCTACGCCAACCGGGTCAATGTGATGTATGCCGGGCGTATCGTCGAGAGCGGGCCGGCGGTCGATATTTACCATAATCCGCGGCATCCCTACACGATGGCGCTGCTGCGCTCAGTGCCACGACTTGACCAGCCGCGCCGGGCCCGGCTCGATCCGGTGGAAGGCCAGCCTCCCGATTTGACAAGGCTGGACGGCGGTTGCTCGTTCCGCCCGCGTTGCCGGTTTGCGGTCGAGGCCTGCGCCCAGTCCCGGCCGCCGCTGGAGTCGGCAGCGGGCGATGAGGGGCACCTCGCCGCCTGCTTCCGCAGAAACGAGATCGCGATCGAAAACGCCACGATGGCGCGCGAACTTCAACCGGCGGCCGGAGTAGCGGCACGCTGATCATAGTTTTACGAGAGGCGGGAGATGAGAATTGGTTCGTGGTGGCTGGCGGCGTCAGCAACAGGTATGCTGGGTATGGCGGGCGCGGCACTTGCCGCGGCACCCGGCGAGGAGGAGGCGGGAAAGCGCGGCGGGACCTTGACCTACGTCATCCCGGCGGACGCACCGCCCAGCTTTGACGGGCACCGCGAGGGCACCTTCGCCACCCTGCACGCGACCGCGCCGTTCTACAGCGTGCTGATCCGGGTCAATCCAGAGAACCCATCCTCGACGACCGATTTCGTCTGCGATCTCTGCACGGAGGTGCCGCAGCCGACCAACGGCGGCAAAACTTACACCTTCAAGATCCGCGACGGCGTCAAATTCCACGACGGGTCACCGCTGACCGCCGCCGACGTGGTGAAAAGCTGGCAAATGATCATCGACCCGCCAAAGGGGATGCTGAGCCCACGCCAGAGCTGGTACGATATGGTCGAAACCGTCGAAGCTCCGGACGCGAAGACCGTCGTCTTCCGTCTCAAATTCGCGACGACCGCCTTCTTGCCGGCCCTCGCTGACCCTTTCACCTTCATCTACAAGAAGGAAATCCTCGACCAGGACCCCCGCTGGTACGAAAAGAACATTCTTGGTTCAGGTCCGTTCAAATTTGTCGAATACGAAACCGGTCAGGCAATCAAAGGGGTACGAAACCCGGACTACTACCGCAAGGGGCTGCCTTATTTAGACGGCTTCACCGGGATCTATGCCGATAAGCAGGCGGTCCGAGTCGACGCGATCCGTGCCGACCGCGCCGCTATGGAATTCCGGGGGTTGCCGCCCGCAACGCGGGACGAGCTCGTCAAGGCGCTCGGCGATAAACTTGTAGTGCAGGAGAGCGACTGGAATTGCGGCAGCTTCGTGCATATCAATCATCAGAAAAAGCCTTTCGACGATGTCCGGGTCCGTCGCGCGCTGACTCTTGCGATCGACCGTTGGCATGGCGCTCCGGCGCTCTCCAAGATCGCCAATGTGCGTACCGTGGGCGGTATCGTGTTCCCCGGTTCGCCGCTGGCAGCGACCAAAGAAGAGCTGGAGCAGATCGCTGGGTTTTCGCCCGATATTGCGAAATCGCGGGCCGAGGCGAAACGGCTCCTCAAGGAAGCAGGGGCTGAGAACCTCAGTTTCGAGTTCTTAAACCGGGGTGTCGACCAGCCCTATAAATATGTCGGCACTTGGCTCGTCGATGAATGGAGCAAGATTGGCGTTCAAGCGAGACAGCGAGTATTGCCCACTGGCCCGTTATTGGAGGCGGAGCGAAGCGGCAATTTCGAAGTTGCGTTGGGAGCCAATTGCCACGGCGTGTCAAATCCGCTGCTGGATGTCCAAGCATACCTGCCGAGTTCGATCTATTCGGCAAACTACGGTTACTACGAAGACCCGCATGAGGTGGATCTTTACGGCAGATTGCTGCGTGAGACCGACTTTGCGAAGCAACGTGCTCTGATGCGTGAATTCGAGAAGTATGTGATCGACGATCAGGCGCACGAAATCTGGGTGGTATGGTGGTACCGCATTATCCCGCACCGGTCGTATGTGAAAGGCTGGAAGATCAGTCCGAGCCATTTCATCAACCAGGATCTGGCGACGGTGTGGCTCGATAAATAAAAGACGCTAATGAACGGGATGCTTCACTGGGAGGAGTTACAATGGAGGCGAAGTCAGCGATAGTGGCGGCGGCGAGCATTGGCGCCCTCTTGATAGGGGGGTCCATTGCCGCACCAGCAGAGGAAACTCCGAAAAATGGCGGTATCCTCAATTACGTGATCCCGGCGGACGCACCGCCCAGCTTTGATGCGCATCGCGAGACCACCTTCGCGACCATTCACTCGGCGGCACCCTTCTACAGCGTGCTGATCCGCGTCGATCCCAACAATCCGGGCTCGACCACAGACTTTGTCTGCGATCTGTGCACGGCCATGCCGCAGCCCACCGACGACGGCAAGACCTACACCTTCAAGATCCGCAGCGGCGTCAAATTCCACGACGGCTCCCCGCTGACGGCAGCGGATGTGGCGGCAAGCTGGGAGCACATTGTTCACCCGCCCGAAGGTGTCTTGAGCCCGCGCGAGAGCCATTACCTGATGGTCGATAAGATCGAGGCTCCCGACCCCAAAACCGTAGTGTTTCGGCTGAAATTCGCTACCAGCGCATTTCTGCCGGCACTCGCCGACCCTTACAGCTGGATTTACAAGAAGGAGATCCTCGATAGGGATCCCCGCTGGTACGAGAAGAACATCCTCGGCTCGGGGCCGTTCAAATTTACCGGGCTCGAAATCGGGCAATCGATCAAGGGAGTGAAGAACCCCGATTATTATCACGAGGGCTTGCCCTTCCTCGACGGATTTACCGCCATCTACGCCGAGAAGCAGGCGGTACGGATTGATGCGCTCCGCGCCGATCGCACCTCGATTGAGTTCCGCGGTTTCCCGCCCACGGTGCGCGACGAGCTCGTCGGCGCTCTCGGCGATAAGATCACTGTGCAGACGAGCGACTGGAACTGCGGCACGATCATTGAGCCGAATCATAAGAGAAAACCGTTTGACGATGCCCGGGTCCGGCGTGCATTGACCCTGGCAATCGACCGCTGGGGCGGTGCGCCGAAACTCGCCAAGATTGCCAATGTGCACACGGTCGGCGGCATTGCGTTTCCCGGCGCCCCTCTGGCGGCGACCAAAGAGGAGTTGCAGCAGCTCGCCGGGTACTGGCCGGATATCGAAAAGTCCCGAGCCGAGGCGAAGCGCCTATTGAAGGAGGCCGGGGCCGAGGGACTGAGCTTCGAGCTCCTAAACCGCAATGTCGACCAGCCATACAAGTACAACGCTACCTGGGTGATCGACGAATGGAGCAAGATCGGGCTGCAGGTAAAGCAGCGCGTATTGCCGACCGGTCCGTGGTTCGAGGCCCTGCGCAACGGCGCTTTCGATGTCGGCGTGACCGGCAATTGTCAGAGCGTGGTCAACCCACTGCTCGACGTGCAGAGATATCTGCCCGGCTCGATCTACGCGGCAAATTACGCGAACTTCGAGGACCCCCAGGAGGTCGAGCTCTATAACAAAATGTTGCGCGAGACCGATTTCACCAAGCAGCGCGCACTGATGCGCGAATATGAGAAGCATGTGCTCGACACCGAGGCGCACGACATCTTTCTGCTGTGGTGGTATCGGATGGTGCCACACCGGTCCTATGTCAAAGGTTGGAAGATCAGCCCTAGTCATTACGTGAACCAGGACCTGGCCACCGTCTGGCTCGATAAATAGGAGTGTCACTCTCAGTGAAATGGGTATTGAAAATATCGGTGATGCTGCTCGGCGCGGTGTCTTTTGCCGCGCCGGGACTGACCGAGGAGGAGCCGAAGCATGCCGGCAGCCTGAATTACATGATCCCGGCGGATGCACCGCCGAGCTTTGACGGGCACCGCGAGAGCACCTATGCGACCGTGCATTCGGTAGCACCCTTCTACAGCGTGCTGATCCGGGTCAATCCTGAGAACCCGGCGAACACCACCGATTTCGTCTGCGATCTCTGCACCGAGATGCCGCAGCCCACCGATAACGGCAAGACCTACACGTTCAAGATCCGGCGAGACGTCAAATTTCATGACGGCTCGCAACTAACTGCTGCCGACGTCGCGGCCAGCTACAACAAAATTGTCTTTCCGGCCAATGGCCAATTGAGCGCGCGTTCCAGTAATTATATGATGGTCGACAATATCGAGGCGCCCGACCCGAGCACCGTTGTCTTTCATCTCAAATTCGCGACGAGCGCCTTTCTGCCGGCGCTCGCCGACCCGTTCAATTTCATCTACAAAAAGGAAAAGCTGGACAAGGATCCGCGCTGGTATGAGAGGAACATTCTCGGCTCGGGTCCGTTCAAATTCGTCGATTATCAGGTCGGGCAGTCGATCAAGGGCGAGAGGAACCCAAATTATTACCATAAGGGATTGCCCTATCTCGACGGTTTCACCGGTATCTATGCCGACAAGCAGGCGGTAAGGGTCGAGGCGATCCGCGCCGATCGTGCAGCCATCGAATTCCGCAGTATGCCGCCCTCGGCTCGCGACGAGCTCGTCAAGGCGCTCGGCGACAAGATTACCGTTCAGGAGAGCGACTGGAATGTCGCCAGCGCGGTGACCCCCAACCACAAGCGCAAACCGTTTGACGACCCGCGGGTCCGCCGCGCATTGACCTTGGCGATCGACCGCTGGCACGGCGCACCGGCGATATCGAAGATCGCGATCGTCAAGACGGTCGGCGGGATCGTATTCCCCGGCTCGCCATTGGCGGCAACCAAAGAGGAACTCGAGCAGGTCGCCGGGTTCTGGCCCGATATCGAGAAGTCACGGGCCGAGGCCCGCCGACTGTTGAAGGAGGCCGGGGCTGAGGGGCTTTCCTTCGAGCTGCTCAACCGCAATGTCGACCAGCCCTTCAAATATGTCGCGACCTGGCTGATCGACGAGTGGAGCAAGATCGGATTGCATGTGAAGCAGCGGGTCGTTCCGACCGGCCCCTGGTTCGAGGCGATGCGCAATGGCGATTTCGACGTCGTGCTGGAGGCTCCGGGCCACGGCATGGTCAACCCGCTGCTCGATCTGCAAAAGGCATTGCCCGCGACGGTCTCCAGCGAGAATTACGGCAATTACGACGATCCCCAGGAAGTCGAGATTTACGAAAAGATGCTGCACGAGACCGACCCGGTTCGGCAGCGCGCTCTGATGCGCCAGTTCGAAAAACACGTACTGAACGACCAATCCCATATGATCTGGGTTTTGTGGTGGCACCGGGTCGTGCCGTACCGGTCCTATGTCAAGGGTTTCAAGATTGCCCCTACGCATTTCATCAACCAGGATCTGGCACAGATCTGGCTGGACAAATAACGGCAGGGAGGAATCGTGAAACTCAAAGCGCCGGCAGTTGCGGTTTTTATCGGAATGGCAGCATCGGCTACGTTCGCGGCAGCCGATGAGGAGCCCAAATCTGGCGGTACGTTGACCTATATGATTCCCGCGGACGCGCCGCCCAGCTTCGACGCGCATCGTGAGGAGACCTACGCGACGATCCACTCGGCCGCCCCTTTCTACAGCGTCTTGATCCGCGCCAACCCGTACGATCCGGGCAAGACCGATGACCTCGTCTGCGATCTGTGCACGGCCATGCCGCAGCCGACAAACGGGGGCAAGACCTACACCTTCAAGATCCGCGAAGGGGTCAAATTCACCGACGGCTCGCCATTGACGGCGGAGGATGTCGCCGCCAGCTGGAACGCGATTATCTTTCCGCCAAACGGCGTTATCAGCGCCCGGCAGAGCAATTTCGTCATGGTCGACAAGGTCGAGGCTACGGATCCGACGACCGTGGTCTTTCACCTAAAGTTCGCCACCGACGCGTTTCTGCCGGCATTGGCCGACCCCTACGCCTGGATCTACAAAAAGGCGATCCTCGACAAGGATCCGCACTGGTACGAAAAGAACATCCTCGGCTCCGGCCCGTTCAAATTCGTCGACTATCAGGTCGGCCAGTCGATCAAGGGTGTGAAGAACCCGGACTACTACCATAAGGGGCTGCCCTATCTTGACGGGTTCACTGGCATCTATGCCGAGAAGCAGGCGGTGCGAGTCGAGGCGATCCGCGCCGACCGGGCCGCAATCGAATTTCGCGGCTTCCCGCCCGCCACTGTCGACGAGCTGAAAAAGGCTCTCGGCGACAAAATCACCTTACAGACCAGTGACTGGAACTGCGGCGGGGTGATAACCCCGAACCACAAGCGCAAGCCGTTTGACGATGTCCGCGTGCGGCGGGCTCTGACCTTGGCCATCGACCGCTGGGGCAGCGCGCCAGAGCTGTCCAAGATCGCGATTGTTCATACGGTCGGCGGCTTGACGTTCCCAGGCTCGCCGCTCGCCCCGACAAAGGAGGAGCTGCAGCAGATTGCCGGCTACTGGCCCGACATTGAAAAGTCGCGGGCGGAGGCGAGACGGCTGTTGAAGGAAGCGGGTGCCGAGGGGCTCAGCTTCGAGCTGCTGAACCGCAACGTCGATCAGCCTTATAAATATTATGGAATCTGGGTCGTCGATCAGTGGAGCAAGATCGGACTGCACGTCGCCCAGCGGGTGTTGCCGACCGGGCCGTGGTTCGACGCGATGCGCAGCGGCAATTTCGATGTGACTACCGAGGGCAATTGCCAGAACGTCGTCAATCCGCTCGCCGATGTCGGTAAATACCTGCCGCATTCGGTGTCCAGCTCGAACTACGGGCAGTTTGACGACCCGAAGGAAATCGAGATGTACGACAGGCAACTGCGCGAACTCGACAAGGCCAAGCAGCACGCCGATTTGCTCGCGTTCAACAAATACGTCCTCGACGAGCAGGCGCATGCGATCTACCTGCTGTGGTGGCAGCGGGTCGTGCCGTACCGCTCCTATGTCAAAGGCTGGAAGATCGGCCCCAGCCATTACGTCAATCAGGATTTGGGAACCGTTTGGCTCGACAAATAGTTGAGGACAAGGAGTAGTTTAGTGAAAATCACAAGAACTATTCTGACAATCTTATTAGGCACCCTTGTTGTCCTTCCGGCAGCGGCTGATGAGGAGCCGAAGCGCGGCGGAAGCTTGAACTACATGATACCGGCCGATGCGCCGCCGAGCTTTGACGGCCATCGCGAGACGACCTATGCGACGATCCATACTGCCGCGTCGTTTTACAGCGTGCTGATCCGGGTAAACCCGGAAAACCCGTCCTCGACCACCGATTTTGTCTGCGACCTTTGCACGGCAATGCCGCAGCCGACCGACGGCGGCAAGACCTATACGTTCAAGATCCGCCAGGGCGTCAAATTTCATGACGGCTCGCCGCTGACCGCCAACGACGTGGCGGCAAGCTGGAACGCGATCATCCATCCGCCGCAGGGCGTTACCAGCGCGCGTGAAAGCTATTACGTCATGGTCGACAAGGTCGAGGCGCCCGATCTGTCGACCGTGGTCTTCCGTCTGAAGTTTGCCACCGGCGCGTTTCTGCCGGCGCTCGCCGACCCCTTCGCGTGGATCTACAAGAAAGAGATCCTCGATAAAGACCCGCACTGGTACGAAAAAAACATCCTGGGCTCCGGCCCGTTCAAGTTCGCCGGCTATGAGACCGGCCAGTCGATAAAGGGCGTGCGCAATCCCGACTATTACCACAAGGGATTGCCCTATCTTGACGGTTTTACAGGGATCTACGCCGACAAGCAGGCGGTTCGGGTCGAGGCGATCCGCGCCGACCGGGCGGCAATGGAATTCCGCGGCCTGCCGCCCTCGGCCCGCGATCAGCTGGTCAAGGAGGTTGGCGACAAGCTCGCGGTGCAGGAGAGCGACTGGAACTGCGGCAATCTGGTGACCCCGAACCATAAAAAGAAACCTTTCGACGACGTTCGGGTCCGGCGCGCCCTATTGCTCGCCATCGACCAATGGCACGGCGCGCCGGCTCTCGCCAAAATCGCCAATGTGCATACCGTCGGCGGCATTGTGTTTCCCGGCTCGCCGCTCGCCTCGACCAAGGAAGAACTCCAGACTATCGCGGGATTCTGGCCCGATATCGAAAAGTCGCGCGCCGAGGCGAAGCGTCTCCTGAAGGAGGCGGGAGCCGAGGGCCTCAGCTTCGAACTGTTGAACCGGAATGTCGATCAGCCCTACAAATATGTCGGGACTTGGCTGATCGATGAGTGGAGCAAGGTCGGTCTGCATGCGACGCAGCGCGTCGTGCCGACCGGTCCGTGGTTCGAAGCAATGCGCAGCGGCAATTTCGATGTCGTGCTCGAAGCCAATTGCTCGAGCGTGGTCAACCCATTGCTCGACACCCAGAAGGTCCTGCCCCGTTCGGTGTACACCGAGAATTACGGGTATTACGACGATCAGAAGGAAATCGATCTGTACCAGGCGATGCTGCACGAGACGGATCCCGCCAAGCAGCGTAGTTTGACGCGCGAATTCGAGAAGCACGTGATCGACGCCCAGGCGC
>JBJMQW010000568.1:0-20740 GCA_045802495.1 Allostellaceae bacterium
CGACACGATTTATGGGGTGGCGGGCATCCCGATTACCGATCTCTTGCGCCTGGCGCAGGCCGAAGGCATCCGCTATCTGGGCTTTCGGCACGAGCAGTCGGCCGGGAACGCGGCCGCGATCGCCGGCTATCTGACGCAGAAGCCGGGGATCTGCGTGACCGTCTCGGCGCCCGGCTTTCTGAACGGGATGGTCGCGCTGGCCAATGCCACGACGAACTGCTTCCCGATGATCCTGATCAGCGGGTCGAGCGACCGGGCGATGGTCGATCTGGAGCAGGGCGACTACGAAGAACTCGACCAGTTGAATGCCGCCAAGCCCTATGCCAAGGCGGCCTACCGCATCAACCGGCCGCAAGACATCGGCATCGGCATTGCGCGGGCGATCCGCGCCGCCTCCTCGGGGCGCCCGGGCGGCGTCTATCTCGATCTGACAGCGGAGGTGCTGGGCTCGGCTCTCGATGTCGAGACCGCGCGCAAATCGCTGGTCAAGGTTGTCGACCCGGCGCCCGCCTCGCCGCCGGCCCCCCATTCGGTATCGCGAGCGATCGAGCTGCTGGCGAACGCGCAACGCCCGCTGGTGATCCTCGGCAAGGGCGCCGCCTATGCGCGTGCCGACGAGGAAATCCGCACATTCCTCGAAGCCACCGGAATTCCGTTCCTGCCGATGTCGATGGCGAAGGGCCTGCTGCCTGACGACCATCCGCAATCCGCCGCCGCTGCGCGCTCCTACGCGATCGGCAATGCCGATGTTGTGATGCTGGCCGGCGCACGGCTCAACTGGCTGCTCTCGCATGGCCGCGCGCCGCTATGGAACGAGCACACAAAATTCGTCCAAATCGACATCTCGCCGACCGAGATCGACAGCAACCGGGCTATCGCGGCCCCGGTCCTCGGCGACATCAAATCGGTGTTCGCGGCGTTCAACACGGCAGTGAAACCCGGACAGGTCAAGCGGCAGGCGGCCTGGATGGACGAGATCGGCAAGCGCAAGCAGCAGAACATCGAGCGCATGGCGGCACGGCTCAACGCTGACCCGAGCCCGATGAACTTCTCCAGCGCTCTGCGCGCCGTCCGCAATGCGCTCGCCACGCAGCCGGATGTGTATGTCGTCAATGAAGGCGCCAACACGCTCGATTTCGGCCGCAACATCATCGACATGGACAAGCCCCGCCACCGGCTCGACAGCGGCACCTGGGGGGTCATGGGTATCGGCATGGGCTACGCGATCGGCGCTGCCGCGGTGACCGGCAAGCCGGTCGTCGCGATCGAAGGCGACAGCGCCTTTGGTTTCAGCGGCATGGAGATCGAGACGATCTGCCGCTACGAATTGCCGGTGACGACGGTCGTCTTCAACAATAACGGCGTCTACCGTGGCGACCCCAAGGACAGGCCATATTCGCCGACCGGCCTACTCCGCGACGCGCGCTACGAGAAGATCATCGAGGCGTTCGGCGGGGCCGGCTACCACGTCACCGACACGCCGAGCCTCACCAACACGCTGAGCGAGGCGCTCGCGTCAGGCAAGCCCGCGCTCATCAATGCCGTCATCGATCCGACGGCGGGCACCGAGAGCGGGCACATCCAGAACCTCAATCCACGGAGCGCCGTCGCTCAGAAGACGTGAGACCGGTTTCCTCTACAGCCGGGGCGGGGGTCCGGCGGGCTAATCGAAATCCCCGGCGAGCGCCGCCCGGACCGGCTCCGGCAGAACAGCCATGTGCCGGTAGTTCGCGTGGTCGAACCCGGCGACCACTTCTGTGCCGGGAGTCTTGAACCGGGCGATCTGACTGGCGGCGAACTGGAACCTGAGGAACTGCACCGACGACGCTTTGCCCTCGGGGCTGGAGTTCTCGCGCGTCGGGTCGGGTTCGCCGCGGACCGGCTCGCCGGCAACAGCGAGAAACACGCAATTCTCGATGCCGCCCAGCTGCGACAACGTCCTGGCCCGGCGCACCGGATCATCAATCTCGATCATCACCGTTGCGACGAGCTCGTTTCCCCGCGGAATGAGCGGGTTGTAGGCCGCCAATTCGTCTTCGATCTGCGCATCGCCACCCTTTTCGATGTGCAGCATCTCCTGCACCTGGTGGTGCATCGTCTCGTAGTTCTCGAAGTAAAAGGTCGCAAAAGGACCGACTTCGAGGCGACGATGCCGCTTCAGATCGGCGATCCGCCGGCGCTCGCCGCTGCGCATAGCGGCATATTCGGCGAGCGGCAGAATGTCTTTGCGCGTCAAACGACGCTTATTGAGTAATGACGCCTCGGTCATGACTTTCTCACTGCGTTGTCGGACCATTCCCCCGAGATGCCGTAGGCGCGAGCCATCAGCTCGATCGGGTGCAGGGCGCGCTCAGGAACAGTTTCGTCGCCTGCCAGCATTTGCATTTCTTGCGCGATGTGCAGGCCGGCCAGCGGACATTCGGAGGATATGAACGGCTTGGCATTCTTCAGCGCCTGGCGGGCGACCGGCCTTCCGACCTTGACGGCGGTCTCGAAATTACCCTTGAGCACCCCCCAAGACCCGCCATGGCCCGAGCATCGCTCGATCACCGCAACATCGGCCTCGGGGAGCAGGCGCAGCATCTCAGCAGCCTTTTGCCCCATGTTTTGCGCGCGTGCGTGGCAGGCGAGCTGAACCGTGACCCCGCCGTCGAGCGGCGATAGCCCGGGGGCGAGCCCTTCCTTATGGGCGATGTCGACGATATATTCGCTGACGTCAAAGGTCGCCCCGGAGAGTTTCACGACCGCAGCGTCGTCGGGCGCGATCAGCGGCCATTCGAATTTGAGCATCAGCGCGCAGGACGGGACCAGCGCAACGACGTCGTAACCCTTGTCGATCCACGCGCCGAGCAGTGCGGAAATTCGGGTCGCCGAGCGCGCCACGGCCGCGAGGTTTCCCTGCTCCAGTTGCGGCATGCCGCAGCATTGCGGGTAAACCACTTCCGTCTCGACCCCGTTGCGGGCGAGGACGGCGCGGGTTGCCTCCCCGATGCTCGGATTGTTGTAATTGACAAAACAGGTCGCGTAGAGGACCGCCTTGCGGCCATGGGCGGGCGCGGTCCGGTTTACCTCCAGCGTCGAACCTCTCGCGCGCATCACAAAGGTGCGCCCGTGGTATTTCGGCAGCGCGGCCTTACGGTCGATGCCCGTCAGCTTTTCCAATAACGGCCGGGTCAATGTGTTGTCGCGATCGCTCGCCCAGTTGGCGAGCGGCGCGACCACTGCAGCCATGCGGCCATTGCGGTCGGTCTTGACGAGCTCACGCTGCGGCAGCGGGATGCACCCTTCCTGGCGCTCGACGGCCCGGTAGCGCAGCATCGTGTGCGGAAAGTCGACATTGAACTCGTGCGGCGGCACATAGGGGCACTTCGTCATGAAGCACATGTCGCACAGGGTGCAGGCGTCGGCGACCTTCCGGTAGTCGGCCGACGCCACCGTATCGAGCTCGCCGCTTTCCGAATTGTCGATCAGGTCGAACAGGCGCGGGAACGCATCGCACAGATTGAAGCAGCGGCGACAGGTGTGGCAGATGTCGAAGATGCGGTGCATCTCGGCTTCGGTTTTCGCCCGGTCGGAAAAGTCCGGATCTTCCCACGCGATCGCATGCCGCGTCGGGGCTTCCAGACTGCCTTCTTTCATCGCTGATCTCTTGCTTGGCGCGGTCGCAGAAAAGGGAGGCGCAGAGCCGGTGCTCCCGCCCCCTTCGGTGTGTGGCGCTAGTTCCGATTAAAGCGCGTCGAGCGCCTTCTGGAAACGGCCGGCATGGGATTTTTCGGCCTTCGCCAAGGTCTCAAACCATTCGGCGATCTCTTCAAAGCCCTCTTCCCGAGCCGTCCGGGCCATCCCCGGATACATGTCGGTGTATTCGTGGGTTTCGCCGGCGATCGCGGCCCGAAGATTATCCTCGGTCGCGCCGATCGGCTTGCCGGTCGCCGGGTCGCCGACCTCCTCGAGATATTCGAGATGGCCGTGAGCGTGACCCGTCTCGCCCTCGGCTGTCGAGCGGAACACCGCCGACACATCGTTGTAACCCTCGATATCCGCTTTCTGAGCAAAATAGAGGTAGCGCCGGTTGGCCTGGCTCTCGCCGGCGAACGCGGCCTTGAGGTTTTCCTCGGTCTTCGAATTCTTCAGGGACGCCATCCGTCTCTCCAAATGTCTCGCCCGGGGCGCGCCACGAAACCCGCAGCTCAGCCCATGCCGGGGATATGGGCAGGGGTCGCTTCGGTTAAATAGTTTAGAATTATTAAAATTCGAGGATGCCGCACGGACAAATATAGGCGCCCCTTGAAGGAGCGACCGACAAAAAGAAACGGAGCGTGCGAGTTTGGGGCGCCTCTCCGGGGCGCGGTTACTGAATTTCCGGGCGGACGCGAATGATCACGTCGACGCGGCTGATCTCTGTCCCGGGAGGAGGCAGCGGAAGCGTTGTTACCGTAAGATCCTCGCCCGGGATGTCCTGCAACTTGCCGGTCTCTTCGCAGAAGAAGTGATGATGGTCGGATATGTTGGTGTCGAAATAGGACCGACCCGGCTCTACGACCACCTCGTGCAACAATCCTGAATCGGTGAACTGGTGGAGAGTATTGTATACGGTCGCGAGCGAGACCCGAATTCCTGCGGCGAGCGCCTCGCCATGCAATTGCTCCGCTGTAACGTGACGATCTCCGCTCTCAAGCAGCAGGCGAGCCAAAGCAACGCGCTGGCGCGTAGGGCGCAAATTTGCCGCGCGGAGGCGCCGCAGAGCTAAAGAGGTAGCGGGCATCATCGTCATGCAACAAATATAGGCGGAGTCATGGCGAACCCAAACAACTTTATTGCGACCGATCGTATTTCGGTCTGGTTTTTGAAGCTTCAAGCAGATCGTTGAAGCTTCAAGCAGATCGGGTTTGTCGGCCGGTGCCGGCGCTCCAACGAGCGCGGGATTCGGACCCGCGCTCGTCAGCTCGTCAGCGGTTCCTAATTACAGGTTCGCTTGGAAGTCGCTGTAATCGCGAACCTTCTTGTATATCTGCAGGCGATTCCGCTGGCTATCCGCGACGATGACGCTGTCGGTGGCCGGATCGAACTCCACCGCCGTCGGGAAGCAGAAGCGGTATTGCGGTTCAAGGCTCTTTACCCGGCGCCGAGCCTTCGCCATGTCGGGGTTGGCATCGACGGTTTGCTGGCCCCATTTCGACAACACTTGCGCGTCACCAATCAGATTGCAGATCGGCTTTCCCTCGGCATCGAAGACGCACACCCGATGGTTGCCCCAGTCGCTGACATAGATATCCCCATCGGGGTCGACAGCGACATCGGTCGGATGGTTGAGAGTGCCCGGCTTTGGATATCCGGCGGTTTCTGATTGTGCAGCCACATACGGTCCGAACATGGTCACGGCATAGGCGCCCTCGGGCTCTTCAACCTTCCCATATTGGCCGAACTTCATCAGAAACTTGCCCTCGGGGGACAGCTTCTGAACCCGATGGTTCTTCCAATCCGCGACGTAGATGTTGCCGTCCTTGTCGAGGGTGATACCCCAAGGCTGGTTGAACTGACCGTCACCGGTGCCGGGACCGCCGCATTTGCCGACGAATTTCCCGTCCGGGGTGAAGACTTGCAGGCGGTTGTTTCCGCTGTCGACAACGATGATGTTGCCGTTCTTCTCGACAGCCAGACCGGCGGGGCGCATCAGTTCGCCGTCGCCGCTGCCGGTCTTGCCCCATTTCCGCAGGAATTTGCCGCTGCTGTCGAACACGGAGATGGTGTTCGTCCAGTCGTCCGACACATACACATGGTCGTTATTGTCGACGGCGACCCCAAATGGCCAGGTACACTTTCCATCGCCTTCGCCGTATTCACAGAAATCGGCGATATGCTCCTCATCGCCGGGAGCGCCAAGCTGCACTTTGTTGACGTGCATCCCGAAGTTATTCTCATTGCCTCGGTTGGTGGCATAGAGAACGCCGTTCTTACCGAGACACATCGTCTGGATATAATTGAACCCAGGGCCACGAGCGGCGTTACGCCCGACGGCATGGCTCCAATCGTAGACTCGCCCTTCGTGAACCGTTGTGAGCGGCATAGCGCTCCTCCTCTTTGATCTCCGCCTACTTGCCTCCATTCCGCCTCCTCCCCGCAGTCGCGCTGCGGGGAGGAGGGCGAAAACCGCCTATCCTGCCTCCTAATTCAGAAAGGCCGGCTGCTCAAAGGTGCCGTTGACGATCGGCGCCGGATTGAGCTTCAGCCACTTGTCGAGGATCGTTGAGTAGACGCTGCGGAAGTCCATGTTCGGGTCGAGGTCGCCCTGGACGAGCTTGGAGGCATCCAAGGAGGGCATTTCGCCGTAATGGCCGCCTTTGACCTTCTCGCCGAGCACAAAGGCGACGCCGCCCGCGCCATGATCGGTCCCCGAGCCGTTGTCGCGTACGCGACGGCCGAACTCCGAGAACAGCAGCATGATCACATTATCGGCGTGGTCGTGTTCGCGCAGATCCTTCATAAAGGCGTCGACACCCTCGGTCACCGCCGTCCACAAATTCTGGTGGCCGGGGTTCTGGCCGGCATGGGTATCGAACGTGCTGTGATCACAGTAGAAGATTCGGCTGCCCAGATCCGCCAGATGGGTCTGCGCGATGCCTTTGAGCTTACGGGCGATCGGGGTGTTGGGATATTGCACCGTCGACGAGTACTTCTGTGGCGCTACTTTCAGAATATCCTCGCCCTTCAACGAGTCGATGCCGGTATCGGCCATGTAGTCCATGACCGCGCCGGTACCGATCGCCGGCTTGTACATCGCCGCAAAACGCTCGAGCACCTGCTTGCGCTGCTGCCCCTGAATGGTCGGCAGGAAACCATATTTTTCCAGCGGGCCGGCAACGCAGGCCACCGGCACGCCCGGCACCGCCAGCGACCTCGGCAGACTTGGTCCGAAGCTGACGGTGGTGACGACGTTTTCCTTCTTTGGGTCGAACTCGCGCGCCACACGTCCGAGCCATCCTTCGGTCCCGACCTTGATCGGCTCGCAGGTGTGCCAGATGTCCATCGCGCGGAAGTGAGACCGCGGCGACTCCTTCCAGCCGACGCCGTGCAGGATGGCGAGCTTGTTGTCATCCCAGAACTGCTTCAACGGCGCCATGTAGTGCGGAATGCCGTAGTCCTTGTCGAGGTGCATGATCTGGTTATCGGGGATCCCCACCGCCTTCCGGTTATCGCGGTACAGCGGATTATTGTAGGGGATCACGGTGTTCAGATAGTCGTTACCACCCGTCAATTGCAGAACGACTATGACGGGATCCTTCTTTGTCTCTTGTGTTGCTGGCATTGCGCCTTCCTCCTCGTCTGATGAGTCCGAATTATCCGAATTGATACTCTCTCGTGGCGACGATCAGCTGCAGCATTTCTGCGGCATGCTGATCCGCGATCTTTGCGTTCGAGTCGCTGTCCCAAGTAACCTGGCCCCATTCTTTCGCCTGGGAAAGCAGCTCCTGCTTGGTGTCAGCGCCGACCTCGACCGGGCCGATCTGGTCCAGGCAGCCATCGACGAGCTGTTCGGGGCTGAGCGAGCCACGTGACTTCAGCCGGCTGATGATCGCTTGTACGCCAGGCAGTGACGTATCGCCGATTTTCTCCGCAACAAAGTTGACGCGGGCCATCAGCGAGCCGCTGTTGATCCACTCTTTCCCGGTGTGCCAACCCTCGACGGAAGGCGGGTTGAGCAGGTCCTGGCCCATATAGGTGGGCTGCATCGAGAGTTCGCCGATGCCCGGCTTCGGGAGCTCATGGCCGCCGACGAGCCGCAATGTGCTGACAACGACCTCGGCAGGCGACTTCATATGCTTGAAGCGGGCGTTCTTGAAGAAATCCGAGTTGAACAGCGTGCGTAGCACAGGCTTTATGTCGAACTTCGCGTCGCGGAAGACCCCGACCAAAGTGTCGATCGCCTTCTGGTCTTGCGGCGCCTCGATCGGCCAAGCGGGCACCTGGGGTTCGTCGGCGACGAAGAAATTGTAGAGGTGCCGGCAGATGAACCTGCCGCAAGCCGGCTGCTGCACGACGATGTCGATGATGTCTTCGCCGTTGAACCGGCCCTTGTGACCGAGGAACACTTTCTCGCCGTCATCGTGATCTTCGGGGCGATACTCGAACTTCCAGGGGAAGCGGCCATAGGGTGCGCGCGGGATCTTGGTCTCGAAGGTCCAGCCGGTGAAGGCGCGCGAGCATTCACGCACGTCCGTCTCGGTGTAGTTGCCGGCGCCGAGGCTGAAAAGCTCGAGCAGTTCGCGCCCCCAGTTTTCATTGACCGCGGTGCCGTGATTCTGCTGGTTATCGAGCCAGAAGATCATCGTCGGGTTTTTCGCGACGTCGAGCAACAGGTTGCGGTAATTCCCCATGCCCTTCTCGCGGAACAGCTCGATCTGCTCCAGCAACTGGTCGTAATTGTCTACCTTTGAGTTGCCGGTGGCGAAGACATGATGCCAGAACAGGGCCATCTTTTCTTCGAGCGGCCTCTTCGTATTGACGAGGTAATACATCCAGTTGACGTTGCCCATCGGCGGTTGTCCGCCCGGGAGCAACGACGCCGGCTGATAACGCAACAGCGTATAGGCATCCACCTCCGGCTGTGTCTCCGGATGCAGTAACTCCTCTACCGTCGCTTCGTAGCCCTTGGCAACACGCGCCTCAAGTTCATCGCGACCCGCACCGAACCCGGCGCGCCGCATCAGGTGGGCCATCAAAGCGATGTCATCTTGATATGCCATCTTTTCGGTCTCCTCCTTGTTTGATCTGTAACTCGCTAACCAGTAACACCTTCCGTCTTGGGCGGCCAGCCACCGTCTTGAGCGCGGCGGGGTGCCATCGCTCCTTCTGCTTATCTCACGTTCGTAGGATCGTTGCGTACGCCATCCGTCCCTCTGCTGCTTGGAACGGGCGGTCGCAGGAAGTGCGGCCGAGCCGGTTGGTAGCTAGATATTGATCTTCGGCAGGGACCAAGTCAACAGATCAGAAAAATTCCAAACTGTATAAATTTCACCGCCACGAACAGCCGTTCGGCCGCCTTCAAGGAACCCGAGCTGGACCGCCGGAAGGTCAATCTCCGGTTTGCAGCCGCTCAACCAATTCTCGCACCGAGGGCACATAGCCGTTGGCATAGAACGGGTCCGAGGCAAAA
Source organism: Allostellaceae bacterium (assembly GCA_045802495.1). GTDB lineage: Bacteria > Pseudomonadota > Alphaproteobacteria > ATCC43930 > CGMCC-115725 > AP-15. The sequence goes on from JBJMQW010000568.1 coordinate 9,155, forward strand.
CGATAGGCATTGTGGCCGGCAAACATCAGCTGGAACTCGACATCATCGGAATGGCGAATCGCCTGCAATGTCTTCTGAATGCAATAGCTTCGTGGATCGGCCTTGCGCCCGGTGGTCAGCGCATCGTTCTGCGCCCAGTTGGAGAACTGACAGGCGCTGAGGCAGCCCATGCAAGCGATCTGATCGGTGCGGATCTCGAGCGCCTTTTGCGGCGCGACAAAGATCAACGTCGCATCCGGCGTACGCAGCGCTTCGGTGAAGCCGGCCGCAACCCATCCCTCCGCCGACGTCCTGTCGTGCGCCGTCAAATAGACTACACGACCGCGCGCGCCGACCCGAAATGCGGCCACATGTTCGCCAACCGGCTCGACGGTATAAGCGACCTGACGTTCCGACCGTTCTTGCAATTCGTTGAGGAATCCGTTCCGTACGGCCGAGGAATAGAAACCCGTAGGACTGAAGCGATTGAGATAGATTTCCCCCTCCCGCAAGGTCAGCAGCTTGCGCTTCCAGACCTCCGGGATTGGGCTCTCATGGGTCAGCAGAGGCCGCGTGCCGAATTGAAATGCGATCGGGCCGATTTCGGGATTGTCGATCCAGTCGGCCCACTCGCGCAGATACCAGAGACCGCCGGCCATGAAGATCGGCGTCGCCGCGAGCCCAAAATCGCGCATCAGATCGCGCAACTCGCGGACGCGCGGATAGGGTGGCTCGGGGCGCTCAGGGTCCTCGCTGTTGGTAATCCCGTTGTGCCCGCCGGCCAGCCAGGGGTCTTCGTACACGACCCCGCCAAGCCATTCGCGAAACCTGTGGTAGGCACGCTTCCACAATGCCCGGAACGCACGGCCCGACGAGACGATAGGGTAATAATACACCCCATATCTGGCGCAGATCTCGGCGATCCTATACGGCATGCCGGCGCCGCAAGTAACGCCGTGAATGAGGCCCTTGGCGCCCTCCAGCACCCCGTGCAGGACGCGCTCGGCCGCAGCCATTTCCCAGAGCACGTTCATGTGGATGCGGCCTTCGCCGTTTGATCGCTCGTGAGCAACGCGCGCTTGGTGAATTCCGCCGGCGACTGCATAGGCGACGAGCTCTTCGTGCCGTTCGCGCCTAGTGCGGCCATGGTAGATCTGCGGGATCGGCAGGCCGGCGTCAGTGTAACTGTCGGCATTGACCCCCGAGAAGGTGCCCACACCGCCGGTCGCAGCCCACGCCCCGGAACTCTCGCCGTTTGAAACAGAAATGCCCTTGCCGCCCTCGACGAGGGGCAAAACTTCCCGCCCCGAAATGACGAGGCGGTTGAGAGGTTTCACGAGGCTCATCCTTGCCGTGCGGTGGCTGCGGAGTACCGGGAGGTTATGGTCGGCTGACCATCGGCTCGACCTCCCAAAGCACCCAACAGGCATCCTGGAGCATCTGAAAACACCGACGTTACCCCAAGGGCAAACAAATGTTTCGCCCGGTCAGAATCATTGACCGTATAGGCGAGCACGGGATACCCCGCTTCTCGTATCTCGGCGACCACGGCTGGAGCAAGGTGCAGGTGATCAGCATGGATTGTCGTACAGGCCAGCCGCTCGGCGATAGTGCGCCAGTTCTTGGGAACCACCCGGAACAGCATGCCGCGGGCGATTCCCGGCGCGCGAGCCTGCGCGGCCGCCAGCGCATTTTGCTGAAAGCTTGAGATGATCGGGGCCGGCAGCTCAGCCCGCCAGTGCCGCACGAGGAAATCGGCGACCACTGTTCCCGTCTCGTCCGCACGGCCTCGCGATGCCTTCAACTCGACATTCGCGCCGAGGCCCAGTTCGGCGACAAGCAGTATCGCCTCCTCCAAGGTCGGTATGCGCTCTCCAGCAAAAGACGGAGCGAACCACCGACCCGCGTCGTAAGGTCCGATTGCGGCTAGGGACAATGCACTGGCTTTGCCGCGCCCGCCGGTGGTGCGTTTGAGGCGTTCGTCATGCAGGAGCACTGGTCGGTGATCTGCGGTCAGGCGAACATCGAACTCGACCCAACGGCAACCGAGTGCCGCCGCCTCGCGCAGGCCAGCGAGCGTATTCTCAGGTGCGTTGGCGGCGGCGCCACGGTGACCGATCACGGGCGGGAGCACGCCCGCGCGAACTTCCGGTTTCGAGACAGCCCCCGGCACGGCCGGTCCCAAGTAGCCGATACTACGGCCCGCACAAAGCCCGCGTAGTTCGCCGGCGCCCCGGATCATGGCCGGAAAACCTGTCGTTCCAAAAACCACTCCCCGGGCGGGAAGTTGGGCACCGTCGCTACGGCATAGAGTGTAATCAGGTTGCCGCCTTTATCTGTTGCTCCGGTTGCTCGTGGCGCCGTGAGCCGAGATCTTCGCCGGTGGCCTGGTCGACCTGGCGCATACTCAGCTTGACTTTGCCGCGATCGTCAAAGCCGAGCACTTTGACCTTTACGGCATCCCCCAGCTTGACCACATCGGCGACTTTGCCGACCCTCTGAGGGGCGAGTTCGCTGATGTGCACGAGCCCATCACGCGACCCGAGAAAGTTCACAAAGGCCCCGAAATCGACGACCTTGACGACCTTCCCGTTATAGATGACGCCGACTTCGGGTTCAGCGACGATGCCGCGGACCCAGTCGATAGCCGCCTTCGCGGCGTCGCCATCGACCGCGGCGATCTTGACAGTGCCGTCATCGTCTATGTCGATCTTCGCCCCCGTGGTCTCGGTGATTTCACGGATCACCTTCCCGCCGGAGCCGATCACCTCCCGGATCTTTTCCTTTGGGATGCTGAAGCTCGTAATCCGTGGCGCGTTGCCGCTCACCTCGTTACGGGCGCCGGTCAAGGCCTTGGCCATCTCGCCGAGGATGTGAGCGCGGCCCTCGCGGGCCTGGTCGAGGGCGGTTCGCATGATCTCCTCGGTGATCGAGGTGATCTTGATGTCCATCTGTAGCGCAGTGATACCGATTTCGCTGCCGGCGACTTTAAAGTCCATGTCGCCGAGATGATCTTCGTCGCCGAGAATGTCCGATAGCACCGCAAACCCTTCAGGCTCCTTGATCAGCCCCATAGCGATCCCCGCCACCGGGCGGAGCAGTGGCACACCCGCGTCCATCAGCGAAAGCGAAGCGCCGCAAACCGAGGCCATCGACGACGACCCGTTCGACTCGGTGATCTCGGAGACGACGCGGATCGTGTAGGGGAAGTTGTCCTTGCCGGGAAGCAGCGGGCGGACTGCGCGCCAAGCCAGCTTGCCGTGTCCAATCTCGCGCCGCCCGGGGGAGCCCAAGCGCCCGGCTTCCCCTGTGGCGTATGGCGGGAAGTTGTAATGCAGCATGAAGTTTTCCCGGTATTCACCCTCGAGCGCGTCGATAATCTGCTCGTCCTGACCGGTCCCTAGCGTTGCGACCGCGAGCGCCTGCGTCTCTCCTCTGGTGAACAGGGCTGAGCCGTGCGCCCGTGGCAAAACGCCGACTTCGCAGGAAATGGGACGGACGGCGCGAGTGCCGCGCCCGTCGATGCGGCGGCCGTCGCGTAGGATGGCACCGCGGACGATTTCTTTCTCGAGGTCTTTGAAGAGCTTGAGAGCGATTGCGCGCTGCGCGTCGTCGGGGAATTTCTCGACCACCTTTTCCTTTGCCGCGTCGAGCCGATTGCTGCGGTCCTGTTTTCCCTGCTCCCGATAAGCGGCATCGATCAGGGGCCCGACCGTGTCGCGCAGTCGCGCCTCGATGTCAGCGATTTCCGGCGGCGTCGGCGGCAAGCTCCATGGTTCCTTGGCACAGGTCTCGGCCAGTTCGATAATCGCCTGGATCACCGGCTGGAACTCGCGATGCCCAAAGGTCACGGCACCGAGCATGATTTCCTCGGAAAGTTCCTTGGCTTCCGATTCGACCATCAAGACCCCCTCGCTCGTGCCGGCGACGACGAGGTCGAGCCGAGAGCGGGGCAGTTCGCCCAAGGTCGGGTTCAAGACGTAGTTTCCGTCGATGAAGCCGACCCGTGCGCCGCCGATCGGCCCGAGGAACGGTATCCCGGAAATCGTCAGGGCCGCGGAGGCGCCGATCATCGAGACGATATCGGGATCGTTCTCGAGGTCGTGGCTCAACACCGTGCAAACGACTTGCGTCTCGTTGACGAAGCCGGGAACGAAGAGCGGCCGTAAAGGCCGATCGATCAGGCGCGATACCAGGGTCTCCTTCTCGGACGGCCGACCCTCGCGCTTGAAGAAGCCTCCCGGGATTTTTCCGGCAGCGAAGGTTTTTTCCTGATAGTTGACTGTAAGCGGAAAAAAGTCCTGACCAAGCTTTGCCGATTTCATTGCAACTGCGGTGCACAGTACCGTCGTCTCGCCGTAAGTGATGAGCACCGCACCATCCGTTTGACGAGCAATCTTTCCCGTTTCGAGCACGAGACGGCGTCCGCCCCAGACCAGCTCTTTACGATAAACATGAAACATTCCGTATCTTCCTTTTTGAAAATTGGGCGCCGGCTAGACGACGCCGGGGCAGGCGACGAAAATGGCGCCGCATAGCGGATCCGGCGCTGCCGGGGGCCCCCGCAAACCGCCTGGTTCCGTCGTGAGGTGTGGAGGGAGGCCTTGGCGCGGGGTCGACACGGGTCAGCGGCGCAGGCCTAGTCGTGCGATTAAAGTCTCGTAGCGTCCGGCGCTCGACCGTTTGAGGTAATCCAACAGCCGGCGCCGCTGGCCCACCATGACCAGCAAGCCGCGCCGCGAATGGAAATCCTTTTTGTGGGTCGACAGGTGGTCGGTCAAGTTTCGAATGCGCTCACTCAGGATCGCCACCTGGACCTCCGGTGATCCCGTGTCGCCCGTCTTGGCCCCGTATTCGACAATGAGCGCTTGCTTGCGTTCCGCAGTAATCGACATCGATTGAGTTTCCTTTAGAGATTGATGACCCGCACCGGTCGGAGCCCGTGGGTTTCGAGCTTGATGAGTGCGACCAGGACCTGGTTGTGCCAAGCCCCGAGCACCGCTCCCTCGTCATACCGGTCGAGGTCGGCCCGTTCCCCGGAACGCCCCCGCATTATCTTTTGCCCGCTCCGCAACCGGGCGGCTTCGGCTTCCGTCACAGCCAGCGCCGGGATGTCGTCCAGCGCGGTTTCGATCGGAAGCAAAAACCCGGAGGCTCGCGAAATATGTCCCTCTTTCATGATGAAATCCAGTGGAACAGCGTGCTTTTCCGTGAAAGGTCCGACCGAAAGCCGCCGCAGTTCCGCAATATGCGCAAACGTGCCGAGAGCAACACCGAGGTCGCGCGCCAGCGCTCGGATGTAAGTCCCCTTTCCGACGAGCGCTTCACAATCCGCGTGATCGGGATCGGGGACGCCGGCGAGCCGCAGCACTGAGATTTCCGCTGGTCTCGTGGGCAGAACGGGCGGCTCGCCGCTTCGCGCGAGCCTATAGGCCCGGCGCCCGCCCACTTTGATGGCCGAGAATGCGGGCGGCGCTTGCGGAATCACGCCGGTAAACCGAGGGAGCACCGCTTCGATCGCCTCCTGGCATGGGCGCAACGCAGATTCGCCGATAACCTCCCCCTCGCGATCGTCGGTAGTGCGCGCAACACCCCACCGAATGCGGAATCGGTACCATTTGCTTCCGTTGATCGCATACCCCACGGTCTTCGTCGCCTCTCCGATCGCTATCGGCAGCACGCCGGTCGCCAGCGGATCGAGGGTGCCTGCATGCCCGGTCTTTGTCCCGGCGCTGCGGCGGACCAATTGAACCACCCGGTTCGAGGTGAGGCCGGGCGGCTTATCGATGACGAGCCAGCCGTGGGGGCCGCGATCAGCCCTCACCGGAGCGTTCCTTTGGTGGGAAAGACTGGGCCTCGAGATCGCGCGCGACATCGGGTCGGGCGAGCAAGGCGGAGATGCGCTCTGCGTAATCGAAAGAATCGTCGAACTCGAACGCGAGGCTGGGGGTATTGCGAAGCGCGACTTCGCGCGCCAAAAGCGCCCTCAAGAAAGCCGCGCTGCGCTTGAGGCCTGCCAGTATTTCCAATGCATTGGCGCCAGCCAGCGGCATCACGAATGCGGTTGCGTTGCGCAGATCCGGGCTCATCCTGACTTCTGTGACGGTGATGCTCGCCTGAGCGAGAGCCGGGTCGCGGCATGCGCCTTCGCGCAAGATCCTTGATAAGGCATGCCGCAGCTCTTCCCCGACGCGCAGGCGGCGTTGGCTGGTTCCCGATTCTGCGCCTGTCCCACTCGCGCGAGATCGCTGCCGAGCGTGTTGTTTCTTCGCCGTCATCAATTCTGACGCAGCTCGCGCCGGTCTCCTCCCGCTGCGGGCAAGGGAGGAAGCTATAAGGCGCGCGCCACTTCCTCTACTTCGAAGCACTCGATGGTGTCGCCAGTCTGAATGTCCTGGTAGTTCTCGAATGCCATGCCGCATTCATAGCCCTGATTGACTTCGCGAACCTCGTCCTTGAACCGCTTCAGCGTCTTGAGCGAGCCCTCGTGGATTACGACGTTATCCCGCAGAAGACGAACTTTGGCGCCCCGGCGCACGGTGCCCTCGGTTACCATACAGCCAGCAACCTTGCCCACTCGGGTGATGCTGAACACCTCGCGGATCGAGGCGTTTCCGAGGAAGCGCTCGCGCAGGGTGGGGGCTAGGAGCCCGGACAGCGCGCCGCGCATGTCTTCAATCAGATCGTAGATGATCGAATAGTACCGAATCTCGACACCGTCACGCCGCGCGAGGTCTCGCGCTTGCGGGTTTGCGCGGACATTAAACCCGATGATCACGGCACCGGATGCCTTGGCGAGGATCACGTCGCTCTCGTTGATCCCGCCGACAGCCGAGTGCAGTACACGGACCGATACCTCGCTTGTCGACAGTTTCTCGAGCGAGCCGACGATCGCCTCGAGAGATCCTTGCACATCCGACTTTACGACGGTCGGCAATTCCTTCGCGACGCCTGCGGCTATTTGCGAGAACATCTGCTCGAGCGTCCCGCGCCCGCCCGACGCAGCGAGCGTGTCACGCCGCCGGCGCTGACGAAAATCTGCTATGTCGCGAGCGCGGCTTTCATTTTCCGCGACCACGAAATCGTCGCCGGCAAGCGGGGTTCCGTTGAGGCCCAACACCTCGACCGGCGTCGACGGTCCGGCCTCCTCCAGATTCTGGCGGCGATCTCCGACGAGGGCACGCACGCGACCCCATTCGCTGCCGGCGACAAAAATGTCGCCGACCCGCAACGTGCCGCGCTGGATCAGTACGGTCGCAACGGCGCCTCGCCCGCGCTCGAGCTTGGCTTCCAGGACGACGCCCTCGGCAGGACGATCCGGGTTTGCTTTGAGATCGAGCAATTCCGCTTGCAGCAGAATGGCTTCTTCCAGTCTGTCGAGATTGGTCTTCTTCAAGGCCGATACCTCGACATCGAGCACCTCGCCGCCCAGCTCCTCTACAACCAGATCGTGCTGTAGCAGCTCTTGGCGAACGCGCTCGGGCCTCGCATCCGGTCGGTCGATCTTGTTGATCGCGACGATGATCGGGGCTTCGGCCGCCTTTGCGTGGCGGATCGCTTCGACGGTTTGCTCCATGATCCCGTCATCGGCCGCAACGACCAGCACGACAACATCGGTGACATTGGCGCCGCGCGCGCGCATAGCGGTAAAGGCCTGATGGCCCGGCGTATCGATAAACGTGATCTGCTTGCCGCTTCGAAGGCCGACCTGGTAGGCGCCGATATGCTGCGTGATTCCGCCTGCCTCCCCGCCGGCGACGTCAGTCTCGCGCAGCGCGTCGAGCAGTGAGGTCTTGCCGTGGTCGACATGGCCCATCACGGTCACGACCGGGGCGCGCGGTTCGAGCGCGTCGGGCAAATCGTCCTCACCACGAAGGCCGATCTCGACATCAGCCTCCGACACCCGCCGCAGGCGGTGTCCGAATTCGGTGACGATCAACTCCGCCGTATCGGCGTCGATCACCTGATTGATCGTCGCCATTACGCCCATGCGCATCAATACCTTGATGACATCGGCAGCGCGCTCGGCCATGCGGTTCGCCAGTTCCTGCACGGTAATCGTTTCGGGAATGACGACTTCGCGCACAACCTTGACCTGCTCCTGCTCACCGAGATGGTGGCGTTGCCGCTCGCGCTCCCTCGCCCGGCGGACCGAGGCGAGGCTACGCATCCGCTCTCCTTCTTCGTCGGAGAGCGCGCGAGTGACGGTCATCTTGCCGGTACGGCGCCGCACCTCGTCACGCCGCACCGGCATCGTCGGCCGTTTGGCCTCTGGCCGGGCCCCGCGACGCTGAGCGGCGCCCGGCTCCTCTTCCTCTTCCAGCGGCACCGCGACTTTGCCCGCCGCGGCCAGCGCCGCAACTTTCGCAGCTGCAGCCTTGCCAGCTCGTTCGGCGACTTCGCGGCGGGATTCTTCTTCTTTGCGGCGCTGCGCTTCGGCTTCCGACCGCTGGCGGGCTTCCTCTTCGACGCGCCGGCGCGTCTCCTCCTCTTCGGCCTTCCTGCGGGTTTCCTCTTCAGCGCGGACACGCGCCTCTTCGGCTGCGCGCTCTTCCTCCTGACGGCGTCGATCGGCTTCGACGATGGCCGCACGTCGCCGCGCTTCTTCGTCGGCCTTGCGGGCATCTTGTACCGCACGAGCGCGGCCCGCTTTTTCCTCGGCGGTCAGCGCCCGAGGAAGGACGACCACACGGCGAGGGGGCTCCGCGGTTGACGGTCGCGGAGCGGCTTGCTCCCGCGCAGTGACCGGCGGGGCCTCACTCCGACCAGCGTCTGGCGTGCCCGGCGCAATCGAGCGTTTCTTGCGGACTTCGACAGTGACTGTCTTCGACCGGCCGTGGGAGAAGCTCTGGCGCACTTGCGCCGTCTCGACGGGCTTGCGCAGCTCCAGGCGGCCGCCGCCGCGTCCCAGTGTCAGCGGCCGCTTCTGTTCTTGGTCGTCCGTATTCTGCTGTTGATTCTTTGCGTCGCTCATCTCGCTCCAACACTACCGTCGGGCCGCGCCGGCCCGGCTCTGGCGGTTTCCACTGGTTGATCGACCGTCGCTCCTGACCGAAACCCCGCGAGTTTCTCGGCATCCCGGATCAAGCGGCTGCCCAGGCTGCCGCTGCCGAGCGCCACATGTACCACACGATCGCGCCCGAAAACCGCCCCCATCTCAGCCCCCGTCAGCACGGCAGCGATCGGCAGATCCCGGCCGAGAGCCTGGATTTTTCCGCGCCCGTCGTCGGCGCCATCAATTGCCGACAGCAACGCGCCCGCCCTTCCGCGGCGGATCGCCTCGCACACCTTATCAAATCCGGCAACTGCAAGACCGGAGCGGCGCGCGAGGCCAATCAAATCGCAGCAGCACCGGGCCAGCAGGATCTCGACTCGATTACCCAACCCCGCGGGCAAGACGAGCGGCCGGCGGGCCGCCCGCGCGAAGAGCCCCTTTGCCACTGCGTGTTCGAGAACATCGCGGCGCGGCGTTATCCATAGACCTCTACCCGGGAGATTTGCAGCCACGTCAGGGATCAGCTCTCCGCTCGGTCCGATGACGAAGCGGAGCATGCGAGAACGGTTACGGATCTCTCCTGTGGCGACGCAACGGCGATAGGGTCCGGGTGTCGCCGGTGGGCCGTCGCGACGAACCGCCGCGAGGCGCTGTTTACTACCCGTCGCGCCTACTCCCCGCCGGAATTGGTCACGGGCTTGGTCTCGTCCTCATACCAATGAGCTCTGGCCTGCATGATGAGCGCATTCGCATCTTCAAGCTCGAGTGTGACCCCGCCCTTGTCTGACGCTTCGAGAAGCTCGACCAGCTCGTCGCCGGCGAGGCCGGCAAAATCGTCAAGCGTGGTAATTTGATTCTCGCCGAGCGCCACCAGCATTCCGGGGGTCAGCCGCTCGAGCGAAGCGAGGTCGTCGCTGACACCGAGCTTCCGGCGCTGCTCTTCATACTCGCGGTCGCGTCGCTCGAGCGAGACGCGCGCCCGTTCCTGGAGCTCAGCCGCCACATCCGCGTCAAACCCCTCGATTTCAGCGAGATCCTCGATCGCCACATAAGCCACTTCTTCGAGCGACGTAAACCCCTCGGTGACGAGAAGATGAGCGATAACGTCATCGATATCGAGCGCGTCGATAAACATCTGGCTGCGGCTGCGAAATTCTTCGGTGCGCCGCTCGGATTCCTCGGCTTCAGTCAGAATGTCTATGTCCCACCCGGTCAGCTGCGAGGCGAGCCGAACATTTTGTCCCCGGCGTCCGATCGCCAAGCTCAGCTGATCATCGGGGACGACGACCTCGATGCGGCGCTGTTCTTCGTCCATGACCACTTTTGCGACCTCGGCGGGCGCGAGCGCATTGACGACGAACGTCGCCGGATCCGACGACCACGGAACGATATCGATCTTTTCCCCTTGCAACTCGCCGACCACCGCCTGGACGCGACTGCCGCGCATCCCGACGCAGGCGCCGATCGGGTCGATTCCGCTGTCCCGCGAAATGACGGCGATCTTCGCCCGGCTCCCGGGATCGCGCGCTACGGCCTTGATCTCAATGATACCATCGTAGATCTCCGGCACTTCCTGCGCGAACAGTTTGGCCATGAATTGCGGGTGGGTACGCGACAGGAAGATCTGCGGCCCACGCGGTTCCTGGCGCACGTCGTAAACATAGGCGCGGACCCGCTCGCCCTGACGAAAGCTCTCGCGCGGCAAGAGCTCGTCGCGGCGCAGCATCGCCTCGGCTCGTCCCAGATCGACGACGACATTGCCGAACTCGACACGTTTGACGAGCCCGTTGACGATCTCGCTGACCCGGTCTTTGAACTCGAGAAATTGCCGCTGACGCTCGGCATCGCGCACCCTTTGAACGATGACTTGCTTTGCCGTCTGCGCGGCGATTCGGCCGAAATCTATCGGCGGCAGCGGGTCGGTGATGAAATCACCGATCTCGGCCTCCGGGTTCAATCGCCTGGCCTCCCCCAGCGGGATCTGGGTGGCTTCGTTCTCGATCGCCTCCGCGACCTCGCGGAATCGCAACAATCGGATCTCGCCGTTATGGCGGTCGATCTCGGCGCGAATGTCATATTCCTGACCGTATTTGGAGCGGCCGGCCTTCTGGATGGCTTGCTCCATCGCCTCCAGGACCTCGTCACGATCGATGCCCTTGTCGCGCGCGACGGTATCGGCGACTTGCAGCAGTTCCGGGCGGGCGTAAGTGGCGGTCGATTGCATGGCGTTCTCGGGTTTTACTTCATTCAATTCGCGTGTGTATCGGGGACTTCGGACCGCCCCCCGATCAGCTCATCGGTAAGCAGCAATTTTGCACGGGCTACGTCATTGAGTGGCAATTCAACGACGCCGGTTTCCATGGCAAGACGAACCTTGCCCTCCGAGGTCCCGAGCAAGCGGCCCCGGAAGCGCTTGCGCCCATCTAGGGGCCGGGAGAGCTCGACCCTCGCCTCGAAGCCGCTGAAGCGATCGTAGTCGTCCGGCCGCACCAACGGGCGATCGATCCCTGGAGAGCTGACTTCGAGCATGTATCCGCTGGCGATCGGATCGACGACGTCTAAAATGGCGGAGAGCGAATGGCTGATCTGCACGCAATCATCAACTGTCATCG
>JBJMQW010000036.1:0-10380 GCA_045802495.1 Allostellaceae bacterium
AAGGCGAACGGAGTTTAGTTAGGCTTTTCAAAAGGTGATGCGTACGCCCCCATAGACGGCCAGCGGCGCGCCCAGCACCTCGGTGCGGTGGTCGGTCAATACGATCGGCAATCCGACATTGGCGACATCCTCCGGGTCGAAAAAGGTTCCGAACAGCGAATACCGCTTGTCGAACACGTTGTTGATGAGACCAAAGATCTGCACTTCCTTCGTCAGCTGATAGGAGGCGTGCAGGTTGACCAGCCAATAGGCGGGCAGCTTGGGGTTCTGATTGGCGTCGTCACCGACGAAATACCGGCTCCCGACGACGGCCATGTCGGCGCCAACCGTCCACTGCGGCGTCGGCGAGAAATAGACCCCCAATCTTCCCTGGTTGAGCGGGAGGCCGGGGATCCGATTTCCCGGGGTTACATGAACATTCCCATCCGCGTCGGCCATGGGATTGTTCGGAGACGGGAGGTCGCCGGTAAATTGGTATGTGGCGTCGAGAAGGCTGTAGCCCGCATAGATCAACCATTGCGTCGACTGATACTGGATGGTCGCTTCGAGCCCCTGGCGCCGCGTGCCGGGAACATTCTGGAAGAAACCGCGGCCCGAGATGATGCTGGCGACATTTATGATGTCGTCGCTGGTGTTGGTGCGGAACAGCGCGGCTTTCCATTCAAGCTTTCCGTCACTCAACGGCAAGCTCTGCCGCAACCCAGTCTCATAGGTCGCCGCCGCCACCTGCTTCAACGGCGGGTCGGAAACAAGGAAGTTCTCCAACAGGCACGGGTTCGCCCGGTTCGAGCAGCCGAGTTCGAGCGGCGTCGGTGCGCGGTTCGCCTGGGAATAGCCAAAATAACCCGTGAGGGTCGGGGTGAGCTTGTAGGCCAGGCCGCCTACCGGATTGAAATGGGTGAATGTCTGATTGCTGTTGAGCTCGGGGCTGGTGCCGAGCGTGTCGCTGACGCCGATGCTCGCAATGTTCAGGCGCCCCCCTGCGGTCGCCGAGAAACGCTCATCGATGTCGAACGTATCGAGCGCGTAGAGGCCGTAATAGATGTTTCGCGTATCGGTGCTGACCGGCCCATACCCGAACCCCCCAAGCGTATGGATAATCGCACCATTGCCCGGAATGGCGGGATTGACCGCGACAGTAAGGTCGGGATTGATGAAGCCCAGTGTGCTGTCCGCATTGAAATTGCCGACGCTGCGATCGATGCTGCCGCCGACCAGGAAATTGTTGCTGTGGTCAAACAGTCTTGCAGTGCTGGCTGCTTGCAGCGAAGCGCCCAAAGTCGTGGCATGGTTTGCCGTGCGGTCGATCGTTCCGTACGGGGTCATTGCGCAAGGATTGCCGCTTCCCGGGGGACAAGGGATCGGGTTGTTGTTCAGGTCGAGAATGGCGAACTGATTGCGAAATGCCGTCGTCAGCGGGTTCGGTCGCGGAAAGCCGTCATCCTCGAGGCACAAATGATTGATAAATTGCGGGCTCGCGCTGCTGCTGCACCGCTCCAAATCCGCCCCGTTGCCGTCGACGTGATCTTGCGAAAAACCGCGTATGTAGAGATTGCCCTGCAGCGACCATAGGTTGGTCAGCGCATATTTTCCGTTCAGGGCTACAAGCCCCATTTTGTTGTCCGTCGTCTGCGGGGTGGTGAAGATCGCACGATTGTCGAGATCGAGAAGCTGAACGGGGGTCGCTGCGGCCACTCCGAAGGACGAGGTTGCCCCGGCCGCAATCAGATGAAGCTCGCCCCCGTCGTTCCGCCAGCCGAGATCGGCATACAATCGCGCAATATCCGCCGGTGATTTGAGCCGCCAGCCGCCATCGCGTAAACCCTGCACGGAGAAATAGGCAGAGTAGTTGCCGATTTGCACGCCGTATTGCGCGTCTCCCGTAAACCGGCCGAAGGAGCCGCCTTGGATTTCGCCTTCGAACCCCTGGTAGGTGAAGCCGTTCTTCATGGTCAGATTGATCGCCCCGCCCAGCGCATTGAGCCCGAATACCGGGTTGTTGGTCCATAGATCGGAGCGGTCGATGGCGTTGGTGGGAATAAGGTTCCAGTTTACGGTATCGCCGAACGCCTCATTGAAGCGGATGCCGCTCATATAAACGGCGATTCCCTGGGGGGTCCCTTGCAATGGCGACGCAAAGAAACCGCGATAGCTCAGCTCCTGAGCGGCGCCGTTGCCATTGGGGTCGGACAATGTGATGCCGGGAGTGCGCTGAAACAGCGTATCCGTGACGATTGGCGAGTCCGTGCGGGTAAAGTCTTCCGATCTCAGGGTCTGAACAGTGCCCGGAACCTTGTCACGATCGATGTAGCCTCCCAACGGCGCGGCTCCGACCACTTCGACCGGGGGTAGCGTGATTGCGGCCTCCGAATGCTGTTCGGCGGCAGGGCCAGAATCTTGCGCTTCAGCCACGCCCGCCAGAAGGGCCAGCGACAAAGCTGCTACGACCGGGATCTGCCTCAGGCCAAGCATCGTCCTCCCCACAAGATTTTTCCGTGGTCTTACGACGACGTCGATTTAGCCTCAGAACGTGCAGGGGCGCTTTCCCGATTTTCCCGAGAATTTTTCCCGATCACGCCCAGCAGCTTGAGGATTCGGATATGCTTTAGCCCGTCGGGGCGAAGACGAAGCCGCCGAACAGGCGGCAACTTCATCCCTCGCGGACCGCCGATGTCAGTTGCAGCGAGGCGTGAGCTCGATTCCTCTCAAGCGAGGGTCCAGACGCGACAGGATACTCTCGGCTCGCCTTTCAGCTCTGTGTGATCGGGTATTTAGCGAAAATCTCTTGCGCTCGTTTGAGCGCCTTGTCTGCCGCCGCCTCGGGCGCCACTCCGTTGGTGACGATATCGTTCCAAGCCACCTGAAAGACGTGCTCGGAATCGAGTTGGGCCGCCGCCGGGCTGTAGGCCTCGTAGAGCGGGATCGTCGGACCGGTCGAGGTTTGCGTGATGTAGGCGGTGCGATGCTGGTCGCCGGACTGTAGCCAGAATGGGTCGGTCTTGACCAGCTCCGGATAGGGAATCGCCCAGCGGCCAAGCCCGCCTTTCAGGTATTCGTTGAGCACCTTGGGCTCGATTGCATATTTCAAGAATTCTTTGGCGACGTCGACATTCTTGGCCCCTCTGGGGATGACCAGACCAAACTCGACCATCTGCGCCGGCAGTGGTTGGCCGTCATTGCCGAGCGGCAGGCCACGAGTAACGTTGTCGGCGTATTCTTGTTTCTTATCGATCAATGCCAATTCTAGCGAAAGAGAGCCATTGAAACAGAGCACGATCTCCTTGGAATGAAATGAGTTGTTATTGTCCTGGTCGTTCCAGTTCACCACTCCCTGCGGCACATAACCGTCCTTGAAGAGCTTGGCGAACCGGGTCAGCGTCTTGATCACCGCCGCGCGCACCTGCGGGTCGTCCGCATGCAGCCTGCCGTCCGGCGTAATCAGGTCCTTGCCGCCATAGGCGATCATATGTGCGTAAAAGGTGGCCAGCGGATCGACCCCGTTCGTGCTCACTTCCAAGCCAAGTGCATAGACGTGACGCATTCCTTGGCTGCGCAGCTTGGCTTGCATCGGCAGAAAAAAATCGATAAAGGCATCCCAGGTATTTGGGACGTCGGATATTTTGTAGCCCGCCTTCTCGACCAGAGATTGCCAGATATGAAAGGTAACGGATGCCGACTTCATCGGTACTCCGTAATAGCTGCGCTCCTTTTTTACATTGTTGTAGAGGTGTCTTCCAAGCAGAACGACCTCGCTGTATTGCGATTTCTGGGTTTCGATAATGTCGCTGACATCGAGAAGTTTGTCGTCCCAGGCGTTCAGCGGGGTAAATGAAAAATCCGCATCCTCCATCAGCTCGGGAACGACGCCGCTGGTGATCGCCGCGACTTCCCTTTGCCGCAGCGCCACAAACGGGATGATGCTGAGGTCAATCGTGTTGCCGCTGGCCTTCTCGTAATCCGCCACAAGCTTGCGCAGCGCCACGTCCTCGCTCTGAACAAAGCCCTGGGCGAACCACGCGGATGCCGTCGTGGCCGCTGCGTTGGCGATATAGGGTCGCGCCATCGCTCCGGCCGCGACGAGGCTCGCAGAACCACTCAACACTGACCGCCGACTAAGTTTTTTCATGCTGCTTCCTTCCTTCGGGCGCTTTCGCAGGTCCTAGTTGCTTGGTCTGAGACCGCTGCAAATTTTTTGGCACGACATGGCTGGCAAAGCAATCGACGAGCCATTTGACCTCCGCCATTGCCGCCTCCTGGCTGGCGCCGGCCGCCACGAGTTGGTCGCGGATCGCATCTTCATAACTGGCCGACGGGACACCGGGCAGGACGCCGTAGAATAGCTTAGCGCCAGAAGCGCCGCCTTCGGCGAGGGCGGTATGCACACGCACTTGCCGAAGATCATCGCAAAGCTGTTCCCCCCCGGTCGGGCTCAGCTCTGGCTGACGGATATTTGGCGAAGATCTCCTCGATCCGCTTGAACGCCTTCTCCGCGGCCTGCGGCGTCATCGCGCCGGCCATGATGTCGGCCCAGGCCACCCCCATGAATGCTCGTCCTGCACTAGTGCTCAGAACCATTCAGATGATTCAGCAGACGCCCTTCTCGCTTTCCCGGCGAAAGCCAGGATCCACTTCCGCCGTGGGCACCGGCTTTCGCCGGTGAAGCGGGATCGAGCGAGGTGCTTGGTTGCTTGGTGAATCGTGTGAATGACCCTGAAGGCTAGAGCCTTCGCAAGATTTTCCCTGGCCGTTACGCCTGCGTCGATTTAGCTCCAGAACGAGCGGAGGTGCTTTCCCGATTTGCCCGGAATTTTCCCGATACCGCGCAAGGACCTGGACGAGCGGGGTATGCGTGAACCCGGCAGCGTGGCATCCTTTGGCCGGTTGAGATGGGACAGGCGAAAATGTCGCTGCGATTGCGCCTGATCGCGCTGGTTTGCTGCGTTCTATTGGCCAGTCTCGCCCTCGGCGGCGTGATCGCGTACGGCACTGCGTCACGCTCGGTGCGGACCGAGATGGGCGCAGCCCTCTCGGTTGGCAGGCAAACGCTCGAGAGCGCGGTGTACCGGCTGCAGAACGCGGCCGATCCGGAGCGTGAATTGGATGGTCTCATCGCCTCGTTCGAGGGCAACCGCCATCTTCGTGTTTCGCTGGCCGGCAAAATGAACGCCGTCGCTTCGCCGGCGGTTGAAGCGTCGCCTTTTGGCGCAGTCCCGGGCTGGTTCGTCGGGTTCGTCGGTGTGACATCGGCGATGGAGCGGATTCCGGTCTCGGTTGGCGGTCGCGACTTTGGGACGATCACGATCGAGACCGATCCGCATAACGAGATGCTTGGGGTGTGGAACGAGTTTGGCGACAGTCTGGCGGCCCCCTTATTGTTCTGCGGCCTTACGATCTTGCTGATCCACGTGTTTATCGGTCGCGCGCTGCGGCCGCTCGACAACCTTGCTGCGGCGATGGAGGAACTGGGGGACGGCCGTTACCGAGCGCGGATCAGCGGGCGGCTGACACCCGAGTTGTCGCGTCTGCGCGACAGCTTCAATCGAATGACGGCACGGCTGGCAAAAGCCGATGCCGAGAACCGGCGCCTGAACGAGCAGCTGTTGACCTTGCAGGAACAGGAACGCAGCGATCTTGCGCGTGACCTCCACGACGAGGTGAGCCCTTTTCTTTTCGCCATCAATGTCGATGCCTCGACCGCGTCGCGTCTCCTGCAGGAGGGGCGGTCAGCCGAGGCGCGCACACAGGTCGACTTGATCGCCGACGCGGTTCGTCACATGCAGCGTCAGGTGAGGCGAATGCTTTCCCGGCTGCGTCCGGTCGGGCTGGCGGAATTCGGGCTCGGCGAGGCGGTCGAAAATATCGTTGCCTTCTGGCGACGGCGGCGTCCGGAGATCCGCTATGAAATCGCGATCTCTCCCGACTGCGAAAACCTTGGAGAACTACTTGATACGACGATCTGCCGCATTGTTCAGGAGGCCGTCAGCAACGCGGTGCGCCATGCCGCGCCAACCTCAATCGCCATTACAATCGATCACGCCACCGCCCACGGTCGAGACGAGATCAGAGTCGAGGTCGCGGACAATGGCGGAGGTACCCCACAGCCTCATAGAATGGGTTATGGGCTGGTCGGCCTCGCCGAGCGCGTCAAAGCGATCGGCGGCCAGTTGAACTTGTCGAGCCGTGCAGAAGAAGGGTTCACCTTGCAGGTAATCCTCCCGTGCTCGGCCGCAGCTGACGCGGGCGCTATCCCGCATTCGGTTCAGCCGGTCGGATGACGAAGGCGCTGATCGTCGACGATCATCCAATCGTCCGTGCCGGATTACGTCGGCTCCTGGCCGGCGAGCCGCAACTGGAGGTCTGTGAGGCAGCCAGCGGCAGGGAGGCGCTGAACATCATCCGAGAGCGCACACCGGACGTGGTGATCCTCGACCTCAACCTGCCCGGGATTGGCGGGCTCGAAGTGATTGCGCGGATAAGAACCATCGAGCCCGGAGCTCGTATCCTGGTTCTCAGCATGCACGAGGATCACATCCATGTGACGCGCGCGCTGCAAGCCGGTGCGGCGGGCTATGTAACCAAGAACGCGCCGCCGGAGGAGCTTCTCGAAGCGATCAGGCGTGTCGCCGCCGGCAACACCTACATCGAACACGATCTCGCCGAGGAGCTGGTGTTCTCGAACATCAGAACACCGTCCGACCCGCTGAAGGACTTGAGCGGGCGCGATCTCGAGATCCTGCGCCTCTTGGCCAAAGGTTTTACGCTGCTGCAAATTGCCGATACGGTCGGCATCAGCTACAAGACGGCGGCAAATAACTGCAGCCAGATCAAGGCCAAACTCCGCGCGGACACCACCGCCGAGCTGATCCGTATCGCAATTCAGTCCGGCCTTAGCGACCAAGATGCCGGTCTTTCGGCATCGCTTCCCGACAGGACTTCGGGTTGACCGGTTCCGGCCATGTCGTGCTTGCTGGTCTCGAGACGGGGCTAGCGCTGCATATTGCGCTGCTGCGGTCGACCGTGCGGCGGGTCAGGGTGCTTGAGCGCGACGCCCCCTGAAGCTGCGGCCGATACGTGCGATGTGCCGCAGCCTGAGGCCCAAGGAGGCCGGTTATTTGCGATGGAGGCCGACTTTGTCTCATTCTTCGCCCCGAACCGGTGCAAGCCGCAGGTAATGCGTCCCCAATTCCATGTGTGAGCGAGCGCTTATGGCGTGCCGAGAGACGCCGAGCTCGGCTGTCACGGCTTCCACGTCGCGACGCGGCTGATCTTCGGCGGCTCGGCAGGCCCTCGACCGGGGCAGCCGGCAAATCGAACGTGATCTGGTGGCAACCGGCTTGCGCTGGAAAGAGACGCTCCATCAAATATACTGCGAAGCGGCGCTCTACTACCACTCCGAGCCATGGCTGCAACCTGTCGTCTCGCCGCACTCCTCACCGTTGATGTGGTCGGCTACTCGCACCTGATGGGGGCAGGCGACGAGAGCTCGTTGATCCTCGCCGCTACGCGCCGTCTCGCTGATCGGACGGGTTATTCGGGCCTGATAAGACCGGGCGCGGAAGGCGTGCTCGAGCGCCTAAAGGCGTATCGCCGTGAGCTCATCGACCCAAAGATAGCTGAATATCACGGTCGGGTTGTTAAAACCACAGGCGAGGGCATGCTCGTCGAGTTCCTCGGTGCGGTGGAGGCGGTCCGCTGTGCGGTCGAGATGCAGCAAGCCGTAATCCGGCGCAATGCTAATACAGTTGAGGATGCGCGGCTCAGTTTCCGCGTCGGGGTTGATCTTGCCATCATTAACACCGACGACATTAAGCAGGACGGCAACATCGGTACCATAGCACGGCTGGAGGCGTTGGCGAAGCCGGGGGGCGTCTGCATCTCTCGCGCCGTCCGCGACCTTATCGCCGACAAGCTCCCTTACACCTTCGGGGACATCGGAGAGAGCACCCTCGAGAACCTGGCAGGGCCAATGCGCGCCTATGCAATGAGTGCGCATGCGGTAGCATCGACGCTGGCTCTCTCGGAGCGACAAGAAGCCCCTTCGGCACACCGACGCATCCAACTGCGGAGCGTCGTCATCACTGTCGGTATTGTCGCTACCATCGGCATCTGGATCGTGGCCGGGTGGGCATGGTTCGGCGGAAATCCGTCAACGGCGCCGATCCAACGACCCGTTGCCGCAACCCCGCAAACCCCACCTGTACCCGGCACCGCCGGGGATAAGTATGCCACAACGCCCGCAGCGCGATCTTTGCCCATCGTCTTCCTTCCCTTCTCGAACCTCTCGGACGATCCGGATCAAGAGTATTTTGCCGATGGGATCACCGAAGACCTGACCACCGATTTCTCGCGGATTCCCGGAAGCTTGGTAATCGCCCGCACCACCGCCTTTACCTATAAGGGCAAATCCATGGACGCGAGGCAGGTCGGCAGCGAGCTCGGCATCCGCTATGTTCTCGCAGGCAGCGTCCAGCGGGCGGGTGAGCAGGTTCGGCTAAACGTCGTGCTGATCGATGCCGAAAACGGGACGCGCCTTTGGATTGAACAGGCCGACACCGATCGCACCAGCCTCGCCGACGCTGAGGAGAAGATCATTGGCGGCCTGGCGCGGACTCTCAAACGGGAAGACGCGCAAGCATTGGCTGGCCGGAGCGAGCCCAATAGGATTCTTCCCGAGGCGCGTGATTTGATCATGAGGGGGAGGGCATGGCTTCACCGGCCATATTCCGCGGCGACCTGGCAAGAGGCTCAAACCGCTTTTGAACGGGCCCTCGAGATCGACTCGCGCTCGGTCGAGGCGAGGATCAGCCTCGCCAAAGTGCTCGGCGGCAAATTAGCCGATGGCTGGAGCAACTCTCGTCAGCAGGATCCGGCGCGCGCCGAGCAGCTGCTCGAAGAAGCACTCGAGCGCGACGCGAACAGTTCGACGGCCCACTTTGCAATGGGGCTGCTCCGCCGAATGCAAAACCGATTGCCCGAGGCCCAGCGAGAGTATGAAATGGCGATTGCGCTGGACCCCAATGATGCGCGCGCGCTTTACCAGCTCGGCGCGACACTAATGTTCCTCGGGCATCCCGAAGCGGGAATTCCCCACATCGAAAAAGCGATCCGGCTCAATCCGAATGACCCGGAAATGACCCCTCTGTATTGGGCACTAGGGACTTGCTATCTCCTCTTGGGCCATATAGACGAAGCCATCGACTTCCTCGGCCAAGCGCGCGCTGCGAATTCTCGGATTTGGTACCCGCATCTATATTTGGCGGGCGCGTTCGGCCTCCGAGGCGATATCGACGCCGCCAAGAGCGCTCTCGTCGAATCCGTCAAGTTGAATCCTAAAATCAATTCGCTCGCACGAATGCGGCTCTACAACGCCTGGGTCGCCAATCCCCAAAATTGGGCGCTCCAGGACCAGACGCTCAATGTCGGATTACGCCGAGCTGGCCTGCCGGACGAATAACTGCGCTCTCGCCCCGCCGTTCGCGGCAGTAAAGACAAGATGTGGGTCCGCCGCCCTGCTCAAATTCCCTGCGTCTCACTGTAGGGATTTTCCGCTTCTGCATTCGACGAACTCCGTAAAGAGGTCATCGCGCCGCCGCGGGTCAAGCAAGGCTTCAGTCGTCGCAGAGGCCTGTAGCCCAACAACAAGATATGAAGCTTAATGGAGAAGTATGGTCAATAATCATGGGTCTACTTCTTGTTTTGTCCATCGACCGCACAACCCCGGGCAACTCCCGCTGCGCTCTGGATGCCGCCCAACAGGTGAAGACGGAACAGCGGCTCGGCATACGATTCCGTGGTGTGGCCCATCGCCGTATACCAGCTGCGGCCGCTGTCGATGTCCTGGCACCAGGCGATTGGATGGTCGGCACCCATCCCGCCCCCCGAATAGGTCGCTTCATCGACAGTAGCCAGGACACGGACCGCATTTTGGGGATTGTCTTTGAAATTGTACCATTCATCGACGCGCTCCCAAACCGGCGGGAGGTCTTTCATCGAAGGATGGTCGGCGTCCACCACCTGGACGGTAGCGCGCTGGACCGCGGGGTGACTGGCGAAATAGGCGCCTACAAGCCGGCCATACCACGGCCACCGATACTCAGTGTCGCTCGCCGAGTGGATGCCGACGAACCCGCCTCCCGATCGGATGTATCGCTCGAATGCGGACTTCTCGGCCGAGCCGAGGATGTCTCCTGTGGTGTTGAGGAATATGACGACCCCGTATCGGGCGAGCGTTGCGTCGCTGAAGCGCCCGGCATCTTCAGTCGCTTCCACGGCAAATCCATGCGTGGCCCCCAGTGCCTCGATGGCGCGGATCCCCTGCGGGATCGAATCGTGGCGATACCCGGCCGTCTTCGAAAACACGAGCACGGCGAAGCGGGCGTC
>JBJMQW010000037.1:0-7726 GCA_045802495.1 Allostellaceae bacterium
CGCCGGCCAGGTGAACGCCCGCAACGATGACCGCAATGACCGCGCCGCACTCGCCCAGGCCGAGGCGCAAGTGGCCGCCGCTCGGGCCAGCATCGAGAACAGCGATGCGCAGATTGCTATGCAGCAGGCGCAGATCAGCGCCGACCAGGCCCAGGTGGACAAGGCGCAGGCCGCGCTGGTGTTTGCGCAGGAGCAGGCAAAGCGCTACCAATACCTGTCGCACACGATCGCGGGCACCGTTCAGAACGCCCAGCAATATACCTCGCAGCTGCATCAGGACCAGGCTGCACTCGACAGCGCGCAAGCGACGCTCAAATCGGCGCAGCGCCAAATCGAAGCGCTGAAGGCGCAACGCGACAGCGCCGTCGCCAGCCTGGCGCAAGCCAAAGCGCAGCGCGACCAGGCTCGCCTCAATCTTTCCTATACGACCGTCACGGCAGACCAGCCGGGGCGTGTCGTCCAGCTCAGCGCCGCGGTCGGCCAATACGCGCAGCCCGGCACAAACCTGACGATGTTCGTGCCGGACGACATCTGGGTGTGGGCGAACTTCAAAGAGACGCAGCTCGACGCGATGCGGCCTGGGGAGCCGGTGACAATCGACATCGACGCCTATCCGGAGCGCACGATCCACGCCCATGTCGCTAGCGTGCAGCCCGGCTCCGGCACCGCGTTCTCGCTCCTCCCGGCCCAGAATGCCACCGGCAACTGGGTCAAGATCGTGCAGCGCGTGCCGGTCAAGATCGTCATGGACAATCCGCCAACCGATGTCGCGCTCGGCCCCGGCATGTCCGTCGAGGCCATGGTGCGGGTCAATCCACACCCCTCGCTCTACGAGGGGCTGAGGAGGTGGGTGTGAGCGCAGCCGCAGCCAGCGGCACAGGCACGAACCCGTGGCTCATCGCCGTTCTGGTTGCGCTCGCCTCGTTCATGGAGGTGCTCGACACCACCATCGCCAACGTGCTGTCGAATTACATCGCCGGCGGCCTTGGCGTCAGCGAGGACGAGGCGTCCTGGGTCGTGACGACCTATCTGGTCGCCAACGCCGTCGCGTTGACGGCGAGCAGCTTTCTCACCCGGAGGCTCGGCCGCAAGAGTTTCTTCCTCATTTGCCTGGCGCTGTTCACCATGAGTTCGGTGCTGTCCGGATACGCGTGGAATCTACAGGCGCTGCTGCTGTTCCGCATCCTGCAGGGTCTCGGCGGCGGCGGCATGGTGCCGGTCGCCCAGTCGATCCTGGCGGATGCCTTCCCGCCGGAGAAACGCGGCCAAGGTTTCGCATTGTTCGGCGTCGCCGTCGTTGTGGCACCGGTGGTCGGGCCGGCGCTCGGCGGCTGGCTGGCCGACAATTTCTCCTGGCGCTGGGCTTTCATGGTCAACGGTCCGATCGGCGTGCTGGCATTTGCGCTGATCGCACTGCTCCTGCGTGAGTCCGCGGCCGCCGTCGCAGAGCGCCGACGCCTGCGGCAGCAAGGAGGCGGGATCGATCTCGTCGGCCTCGTGCTGGTCTCGACTTTTCTCGGCGCGCTCGAGATCGTGCTCGACCGGGGCCTCGAGGACGACTGGTTCGCCTCGTCGTTTATCACCACGGTCGCGATCGTGTGCGCGCTCGCCCTCGTGCTGATGATCCCGTGGGAAGTGAGCCGCCGCAATCCGATGGTCGACCTTGGGATGGTCGGGACGCGCCAATTCGGCGCCTGCTTCGTCGTGATGCTGGCGACCGGCGCCATTCTTTACGCGACCACCCAATATCTGCCCCGGCTGGTGCAGGAGGATTTCGGCTATACGGCGACCTGGGCCGGCCTCGTGCTGTCGCCGGGCGGCCTCGTCACGATGGTCATGATGTTTGTCACCGGCCGTCTTTCGGCCAAGGTCCAGCCCAAATATCTGATCGTCGTCGGCGCGGTATTTACGGCGCTCTCGATGTACGACCTGACCAATGTGTATGGCGATCTCGGCTTCTGGTTCTTCGCGCGCTCGCGGATGCTGCTTGGCATCGGACTGCCGCTGGTATTCCTGCCGATCATAGCCGCGTCATACGATGGCATTCCGTCCGGCAAGACCGACCAGGCCTCGGCCATGCTCAATGCGGCGCGCAATACCGGCGGCTCGATCGGCATCTCTCTCACCTCCAATGTGCTGTGGGGCCGCGAGCAGTTGCATCAGAGCCAGCTCGTCGGCGAGGCGATACCGTCGAGCCCCCAATATCAAAACGCGCTGCATCAGGCGACAAACTATTTCACTGCCCAGGGCAGCTCGACGGCCGATGCACATCAGCAGGCCATTCAATGGATTGGACAGCAGGTACAGGCGCAGGCATCCTTTCTCGCTTATATGGATGTTTTCTGGATGCTGATGGTGATCTCGCTGGCAGCCGTGCTGCTCGCGCTGACATTGCGCAAGGTCAAGCTGGACGGCGGTGCCCCGGCGGGACACTGATGGGGGTCGTGGCGGCCATAACCACTGCGGCCATGTAAGGCGCGATCACGCCCGGCGAGGCGGCGGACCTCGCCCGCGTCGTCGAGATCTTTGTCCGGGTGGTGGAAACCAGTGATTTCGAGCGCCGGTTGCAGCAATTGGAAGAGCGGTCTCGCGCGGGCGCGTGACACAACTCAACAAGCGCGCGCATCGCCGTCGCATTCGCCGCGAACGCCTCCGAGCGTCGATCGAGCGAGGTTGTGAGCACCGTCATCCGCAATTGGACCTTACCGTCTCGGCGGGACCGGGCAAGCGGAATTCTCGATCTGTTCGGTTTAAATTGGTATGTTCAATCGGGAAGGGCGAACCGTGACAATTTCGAAGATGATCGCCGGTCTGATCGGCCCCACGCTCGTCGCCATCGCTGCCGGCATGTTGGTCAACTTGGGCTCTTTCCCTGCATTGGCTGAGCAGATCTCTCGTGACCCCGGTCTCATCTTCGTGTCTGGAATCCTATTATTCGTCGCGGGGCTTGCGATTTTGCGCGCTCACAATATCTGGGCGGGCGGCTGGCCGGTGCTTGTTACGGTTCTCGGGTGGCTCGCCGTTCTCGGTGGGCTTCTACGAATGCTGTTCCCGACACAGCTCGCCGCCATCGCGGCCGCGGTTGGAGGGAGCACCGGCTGGATCATTGTGGGGGCGGTCGTTCTTCTGGTGGTCGGCGCCTTTCTCTCGTTCAAGGGTTACAGCCGCGACTAAGCACGCGGTTGCGTCGCGACAATCTCGATGCAAGCGCCTCGACAGATAGCTATAATAGCTATCTCCTGCCAATGAGCACACACAGCGTCGCCGACGCGAAAAACCAACTGTCGAAACTGATCGATCGAGCCGTCGGGGGCGAGGCAATCGTGATCACCCGCCGCGGACAGTCCGTGATCGAGCTAAAGCCAATGCGCCCGCCGCCCCGTCCAATGGCCAAAGAGGATCTGGACTGGCTGCTTGCACGGCGTGCAAACCGGGAGCGCGCCAGGACGGATGCGGGTACTCTCCTTAGAGAACTGCGAGATAAAGACTGGCAACGCTGACCTGGTACCTCGACTCGAGTTTCCTGGTGGCGCTGCTCACCGCGGAGCCGTTCAGCGGGCGTGCCGACGATTTCCTCGATCCTAAGTGGTCACTCCGACTTCGGTCGCTGATGTCGGCGGATCTCTCGGTTCCCAGCGACGAATGAGCGCGGTCGGCGCACGCTGATTTCGTCGATACGGCTGTTGACCTAGATCGTGCTGCTGTGGCTGTTGGGGTGAGGATGTCCCAGCTGATTGAGAGACTAGCCCGGCGCCTTCACCGGTTGGTTTGGTGGTGGAGAACGGCTGGAACCACCTTTCCTCCGGATCCTACGCCGGGGCCGCGACGACCTTGACGCGCTCGACGAGATCGGGATCACTGAGCACGCTCTGCGGTTTGAGAAGATGCAATACCTCGAACAACAGTTTGTGCACGGCGGGATCTTCGGCGGCTAGGCGGAACAACGCCTCCGTGAAATCAAGATTTTCCTGTAGATCCTCGGGGCGTTGTCCAACCGTCTTGGGGTGCGCCAAATCGGGGGTTGCAGCCAAGGCCCAGGGCGTCTCGATCAGTGACGCGGATTCGGCAAAGAATGCCGGGGCAAGTCCGGCGAGCGGGTCGGGCTCAGCGGCATGGCGCTTGAGAAGTTCGTGGAGTAACCGGGCTTCTTGGGCGGCGACGCTCATACCCTGCCCGTAGACAGGGTTGAAGCGGCAGATCAAGTCACCGAACGGAAGCAGCCCGCGAGGGAATTCCGCGAGCCGTTCGAAATGTCGCCAGAAACTGGCGGGAAACCCAAAGCGAACAATCTCGCCAAGCTGCTCCGCTTTCTCGATGGCGTCGTAAATGGTGGGAGTACGCAGCCGTTGCGCGTAACCGAGAAAGCCGTCTCGATCGCTAGGAGGCTTTTCGCCGTGACGGCCCACGAGGGTCACAATCCATCGGTCGTGCTCTAGCGGAAACATGACCGCGGCGAGGCCTCCCTCGGCGGGAGGGTCAAACGTGGCTACGGCTTTCCACTCAGTCGGCGCATCGTCGGGGACGGCGAAGACGGCTGTGGGATATGTGATGTCGACCCCGATGACGGTTTCTTCGGGACGTGGTCGGCCGACGGCTTCGAGGACGCGATTGACGAGATTGCCCCGCCCCGAGGCGTCGACGATCAGGTCGGCGGAGAGGGTCTCGCTCCTTCCCTCGTTGTTCTCGAAACGAACGGCCGAAACAGTGCCGCCATCCGGCATCGCAACGAGACTCTGAACCTGGCAATGCTCGCGGATGAGGATATTAGAGTATTGCTTTACGCGTTGCCGCACTGTCAACTCGATCAGCGACCGGGACATGGCTCGTACAACTAGACCGAGATCGCGTGTCGGAGGAGGTTCGAATCCGGGTCTCTCAAAGCGAAGATCGAGGCCAGTCTCCACGGGCACTGCGCCGCCGCCGACGAGGTCCTGCTCAAACCCGGGAAAGAGGTCAGCAAGTGCCTGTTGTCCGCCGGCGAGGAGCGCGTGCGTATGGCGCCCCTGTGGGATCCCGATGCGATGGGAGGCGTCGAGCGGCAGGGCGTCGCGCTCCAGCACCACGACACGTTCGAAAAAATCGGCAAGGACACGTGCTGCCGGCAAGCCGCCCATACCGGCACCGACCACGACAGCCTGCCGGCCGATCGATGTGGACGTCATCAAAGCCTTCCCTGAGCGCTCTCACTTGATGATGCACCGGCAGCTTATTTCCGCCCAACTGAGGCTGAGTGTGAACTAGCTCACACATCGAAAGGCCGCCCCCCTTTTTGATCCATCTTGCGGCAAAGCGCACCTAGAGGCACACGGTTTTAGCGTGGTTCGCTTCGCTCGATCGCCTTCGAGCCAAGGTCCGGACTCCGCGCGATCCCGTCACCTCAAGACCTGGCCGCGGAGGACCCTATCCGCCCGACTCGGCCGAGCTTCATGCGTGGCTCGAATGACGGGTTCGGGGCATCAGCACGCGCACAGGCGGCCGCGAGCCGATGGCTCACTCGCGCCGATTCCAGACATTCCCGGCCTCACTCTGGAACGGGGAGGTTCGGTAGAGTCGGAGTGTGACGCGGGTGGCTTTAGGTCGACCATATCTGTTGCCGCCCCTTTCGTCTGGCGGTGCCTCACTAGGTCGCCCGTTGTTCCCGTTTTCACGCTCCGCTCATCGAACCGGACATGCAGATTTCCCGCATCCGGCTCTCGGACAAGACTTCACGCCTTCACCCACGACGGGCCGCGACCAAGCTGTGTTAGGCGTACGAGCCGGAAGTGCCCGTAAAGGTGCGAGAGTGGATAGCTCCCGCCCTTGCGTCGCCTGACCTTGTGCTTAAATCGGAGCCACCGGCGCAACCGCACAGCCGTGTAGGTGTCGAGCGCGCGATATGCTTTGCTGGTGGTGCCGACACTGAAGTAATTGGCCCATCCGCGCAGCGCGCGGTTCAACATGTGCACGAGCTCTGTGGTCTCTTGCCAGCTACCCGCTCGGTCGGTCAGCGCGTGGACCTTTTCGACCATGCGCTTGATACTCTTCTTTGACGGCCGGTAGCCCAACCGGGCCTTGCCCGTCGTTGGAGAGTACATCCGCCCGAACGTATACCCCAAGAAGTCGAACTCCCCGCCCGGAACCCTGCAGATCCGTGTCTTCTCTTCGTTCACTGTCAGCTTCAGCTTGCCCATGATCTCGCGCAGATGGTGCAGCGCCTTCTCCGCGCTGCCTCTTCGGCACAGGATCACAAGATCGTCCGCATAGGTGACGAGGCGAGTGCCGAGGCTTTGCTCAAGGCCGAGCTTCTTCCACCCCAACACAAACCGGCGCATGTAAAGATTGGCCAGCAGTGGTGAGAGCGGTGAGCCCTGCGGGATGCCTCGACGGCTATCCCGGGCCTCAGTCGTGCGGGTCGTCCGGCCCCGTTGGTCGGTTTCTTCCACGGGACATTCCAGCCACATTTTGATCAGATGCAGCGCGCGCCGGTCAACGATCCGACGCGCCACCGACTTTAGGAGGTCGGTATGCGGAATGCTCCCGAAGTAGTCCGCGAGATCGGCGTCTACGACGTCCGGGTGGCCACGGAATAGCAGCTCCTCCACGTCTACGACCGCTTGCTGGGCGTTTCGCCCAATGCGGTAGGCGTAGATTTCCGACGGAAGATCAGCCTCGAAGATCGGCTCCAGCACCAGCAGTGTTGCTGTCATGCAGACCCGATCCCGCACGCTCGAGATGCCCAGCGGCCTGAGTTTGCCGTTGGCCTTCGGTATAAACACTCGTCTGATGGGTTCTGGCCGATAAGTCTCCTGCCTGAGCGCAAGCGCCAGTTCCGCCAGCCATCGCTCGACCCCGTATGCCTCGATGTCCGCAAAATCCTGACCGTCGATGCCGGGCGCGCCCTTGTTGGAGCGGCACTGGGCATAGGCATGCGCCAGAATGTCGTCGCGGCTGATCTTGTCGTACAGAGCGTAAAAGCGATAGCCGGCCTCCGCCTTCGCTTTCGCGTGTAACGCCGCCTGCAGTTTCTGAACACTTTTCGGAGTTGCTAGGTCACCCAATCTCCAGGTCCCTCACCGCGTCTGGCGTCTGTCCTGAACTGAGGCCCCTTCCCTCCACCAGCATTACCCGGCTTCAGCGGTACTACGGGCCTCTCCGCCACCCCAGCGCGCCCGGCCTGTCCCTCGCGGGCGTCCGGTTGATCATCCCTGATCACGCATTGGGGCTTCCCGTGTTGCGTGCGCTTTCCTTGTGTACATGCTGCCGCCACTACCCCGGTGCAGCGGCTGGGCGTACTCCTCGCTCATCTCACCCAGCCGTGTCAGCCTTCCCCGGAAGGGTTACCGGGTCGGCCTGCACATCGTCCTTTTCGAGATCCCATGACGTGTTGTGGGTGGCGATTGCTTCCGCATCAAAGTGAGGAATCGCTACCGTCCATTTTTGGAGCTGACCATGAACGTCGGGGCTGACAAATCCGAACCACTGACCGCGATCCATACCGACCTTGGTGCAATTTTCATTTCGTTGGAATTGAGCCGCTCGAGCTGGCTGATCACCTCACTGTCGCCAGGGGGTGGGGAAAAGATGTCAAAGCATTCGGTTCGCGGCGGCGATTTCGCCGGGCTGATGGAGCGCTTCGCACAACTTCAGGAGAAGGCGAGGCTGCGGACGGGTCAAAGCTTTCGGATCATCGTTATACAGGAGGCCGGTCTCGACGGGTTTTGGATTCACCGGGCGCTCCAGAACGAAG
>JBJMQW010000569.1:0-4646 GCA_045802495.1 Allostellaceae bacterium
CATCGGCTCGCTGGTGAGCGCGCCGGTTCGGCCGCGCGCGGTGCGGAAGAGGGGACCTCTGCCATCATCGCGGATGCCGGCGGCGGCGAGATATTCGTCGATGAAGGCTTCGAGCTTGTGGTGCGCCGGCATTTCGTGGCGCTTGCCGCCTTTCTCATGCAGGCGGACCCACCAGCGCTTGCCCTCGGGGTAGTAGTCCTCGACGCGCATAGCGACGACGGCGCCGATGCGGGCGAAGGCATAAGTCATGACGCCGATCAGCGCGCGATCGCGCCAGTCCGACGACGGTCGATATGTCTATGCTCTCGATGAGCCGACGGGCCTGCTCGGCGGTCAGCACCGGGGTCTTGCCACGCTTCACGACATGCTTTGGTCCGCGCACGGCGTGCGCCGGGTTAGTGGCAAGGACCTGAACGACGACCAGCCAGTCGAACAGCATCCGGATCGCCGCCAGATGTTGCTTGACAGTCGGCTTGGCGGCCGTGTCCTGCAGCGTCTCGATATAGGCGGAGACGTGGATCGGCTCGATATCGAGAAGCTCGACAATGCCGTGTTCCCCAAGCCAGCCAAAGAAATGGCAGGCGGCCCGGTAATAGGCCAGCCGGGTATTTTTGTTACGGATCGTGGCGGCGAAAAACTCCAGAAACCGGCGCGCCGCATGATCGCCAGCATTGGCGATCGCCGCTGGCACGGCGAGCGAACTGTGTATCGCCGGCGCCCGCATCGGCGACGCACCTCGACGACGGCCGGCACGCCCGCGCGCTCAGCGCTCATGCCAGCACCCGATATGCAATCTGAACTGAGGCTCCCCCGAATTGGTGGACACCTTTGCTAAGCTCCAGCGGGAGCGGAAACGTGTCGAATGGACCAGGGACGGCATCATTTTACGGATGAGTTCAAGCGGGAAGCGGTAGCCCTGCTGGTGAGCAGCGGTCGGCCGTTGAGCCGGATCGCAGGCGAGCTGGGGATTGCCCCCTCGATGCCGCGCGGCGCGACCTGTTCGCTTAAATCGAAGGCTATTACAATCGGCGGCGCATTCACTCCGCCATCGGCTACATCACCCCACAGCAGGCAGAGGCAAAAGCCGCATAACCCGGTGTCCACTTTTCCGGGGGAAGGTCAAAGACGTTAAGGATCGGTTTGGCGGCTACGATCCGAACAGCCTCGATGAACAGGCCATCAAGGATCGGATCACCCGCATCGCAAACCGTCGCCGAACAGCGTCCACCAGGACCAAGCAGCGGTAATCGGCTGACGCTTACTGAAGCAGGTCACATGCAGCATGAGCTGAAACCGAGCCATGTGGTCGCGCTATTGGCCGCGGCCCTTATGCCGCGCTGCGACTACTTTGGGGTTTCGGACGAATCGCTCTTTACGTCCGGCCCCGGTGCCTGGGGCGCTGCGCTCGAGACGCCAGGAGCGTTAGGCGCTTCGCGCAACGCTCCGGACCGATTGGTGAGTTCCTGCTGCAGCGATTGCAGCTTTGCCTGGGTCTCCAGAATCTCCTGGCGTGCCGACTGACGCTGGGTTTCCAAGGCCGTGAGGTCCTTGTTCCGCGCCGCAACGTCGTCGGTCACCTTGGCGAGTTGTTGCTGAAGCTCCGTCTGCCGCTGCTGCGTCTGTTCTAGGTCGGCCCGCATTTGATCCCGCGTGGTGGCCGCCTCGGCATTGGCCTTCTTCATGTCGTCGACCTGCTGCTGCAGGATTTTCAACTGCTGCTCGGCACCAGTGCGGTTCTGGGTCACCTCCTCGAGCTGGGCGCGGGCGTCGGCGAGTCGCTTCTGTACCTCGGCGTATGACGCCTGCGCCCGCTCCGCGTCCTGCTGCAGCGCCGCCAATTTTACCTGGGTATCGGCGGCCTCCTGGCGTGCCGACTGACGCTGGGTTTCCAAGGTCGTGAGGTCCTTGTTCCGCGCCGCAACTTCGTCGGTCACCTTGGCGAGTTGTTGCTGAACGTCGGTCTGCCGCTGCTGCGTCTGTTGCAGGTCGGCCCGCATTTGATCCCGCGTGGCCGCTGCTTCGGCACTGGCTTTCTTCGTGTCGTCGACCTGCTGCTGCAGGATTTTCAACTGCTGTTCGGCACCAGTGCGGTTCTGGGTCACCTCCTCGAGCTGGGCGCGGGCGTCGGCGAGCTGCTTCTGCACCTCGGCATTGGACGACTGAGCCCGCTGTATGCCTGCTTCCGCGTCCGAGATCTGGGATGAGCGCGCAGCGGCTTCCTTCGTCAGATTTGCCAGAGACTCACGAGTCTCGGCCTCCTGTTTGCGGGCGACCTCGATCCGCCGGCCGATGTCAGCCAACTCCTGCGAGCGAGTGGCGACATTCTGCTCCAGGTTGCTGGTTTCGGTCTTGGCCAGAACCAGTCGCTGATCGGCCTGGTCCGTCTCGGTTCGTAGCTGTGCGAGCGCCTGGGTTTGCGCCTGGGCCTTCGCACCGGTATCCGCCAGGAGCTGCTTGGCGGCGTTTAGTTCTTGCCGAGTGGCCGCGAGCTGGCCGATCATGTCGTCCCGCTCACGCGTCGCCTGATCGATGGCGGCCTCGGTCTCGGCCGCCTTCTTCCGGACCTCCGCGAGCGTGCCGGCCGCCTGGCGCTGCTGGTCCAGTTCCGTGGCGAGTTGCTGGCGAGACGCTGCGATCTGATCGATTTGCCTAGTCGAGGAATTGCGCAGCGACGAGATCGACCAGATGAAGTACACCGCCACGATCCATCCGAGCAGTGCCACGATTGCCAGTGCGACCGGCACCGGCCGCTTCAGTTCAGCCCTTGGGGCGATGGCCACGCTCAGCGCTCCCGCCTGCACGCTACAAAACTGCAACCTATCAGCTTTTCATGCGCAGATGAAGTAGGTGCCGGGGGAGACGGAACCGTTGAGATCGCCGATTCCGGCACGATCTACCGCTATTCGGGCAATTTCCTGCTGCGGACTCGGCCGCTGTGGTTGGCGCAGGGTTTCGCGGTTGAGAT
Source organism: Allostellaceae bacterium (assembly GCA_045802495.1). Lineage (GTDB taxonomy): Bacteria > Pseudomonadota > Alphaproteobacteria > ATCC43930 > CGMCC-115725 > AP-15. Next base: position 2,966 of record JBJMQW010000569.1, read on the forward strand.
CCCCGGTGCGCCCAATAACGCCTCCCTCCAACGGAAAGCGGCAAACCGAGGCCTATGCGGATACTATCGGCCGCGCCATCGCCTTCGCCCGCACCAGAGCCAACGCACTGGTCTGGCTTGTCGGCACCAGCGCTGGGACGACCGGCGCGGCCAACGGCGCTGCCCGTCTAACCGGCAGGGTGGCGGGCCTGGTGTTGACCTCGTCGGTGACGCGTCAGAACTCCGGTGGCGAAACCGTATTCGACACCAACCTTGCCGCGATCATCGTGCCGGTGCTGATCGTCGCCAATCAAAACGACGCCTGCCCCGTGACCTTGCCCGGCGATGCTCCGCGCATCGCCCGCCGCGCTCGCCCGCTCTCCACGCAAAGAGGTGGTCTATGTACAGAGCGATCAGATCCACTCTCCGGTGTGTGAAGCGATGGCACCCGCGGGTACTCGGCATCGAGGCCGCCGTCGTTCAGCGTATCACGGATTGGATCCAGGCGACGCCAGCCAGGTAACCGGTACATCGGGTTCGTGCCCTTCGGAGCCGCTTCAAGCGTGTGATTTTGACCACGAGCTTCAGGGCCTGGACCTCGGGGTCGAGACGCTGCGGCAATGGATGATCGGCGCCGGCCCTTGGGTGCGGCGGAAAGACCGGCTAAAGCGCATCCACCAACCGCGGGCGCGACGCGATTGTCTCGGTGAACTCGTGCAGATCGATGGTCTTCATTTGCAAACCCCTCCAATTCCTCCGGCGCCGCGGCGTAGTCTAGGGAAGCCGCCCTTGCGTTCACTGTTGTCGAGCGGGCGGGCGAGGGGGTGACATCAGCTTGGGCGGCCCGGCGTCGCCACCTGACCTGCCCCACAGCGGGACCGATGGTTCGCAGACTCGCTGCTGGGAAAGCGGATTCGAACTGCTGGTCCCCCCTTGAAGGTGCTGGCCTTTCGAGACCACACTGATCGGCAACTCCCTCGGGGGAGGGACCGCGGGTTCGAATTTCCCTCGCTTCCGACGATGAGTCACTCTCGGCAGTCACTGTGGGGATCGCAGAGACGGCAGATCGGCGTGCCCGACGCCTTCGTCATCACGGCCGAAAGAGCCGCGACCTTAGTCGATGCCCGACGTAAGCTAATTCTCGAGAACGCCGGCGATGCGGCCCGGCCGTGTCGGACTGGTACGCTCGTGTCCGGCCCGGGAGCGCAACCGACGAAATGGTGCGCCGATGCCCCTCCACCGACGAGCCATCCTGAAAGGCGGCCTTGCAGCAATAGCCGGGACGGGGCCGCCGGGTTTCGCACCGCGGGCCGAGACGACACGGCCGGAGGTGCGTGTGATTCCGTCCTCGGGCACCGCCATCCCGGTGGTCGGCCTTGGCACCTGGATCACCTTCAATGTCGGCACGGATCCCGTGCTCCTTGACGAGTCCGTCGCGGTGATGGCCGCCTTCTTCGAGGCAGGCGGAACGGTGATCGATTCCTCACCCATGTACGGCTCATCCCAGGACACGGTCGGCTATGGTCTGGCGAAGCTCGGATACCCGCCGGTGTTCGCGGCCGACAAGGTTTGGACACCGGCCGGCGGAGACGGCCGCGAGCAGATCGGGGACTCGCGGCGCAAATGGGGCGTGCCGCGCTTCGACCTTATGCAGGTGCACAACTTGGTCGACTGGCGCGCGCATCTGGAGACCCTATCGGCC
>JBJMQW010000570.1:0-42865 GCA_045802495.1 Allostellaceae bacterium
CGCCGTGGAGTGGGTATAGACGAGGTCGTCGGACAGAAGGGCGTTCAGCGTGGCGATGTCCTTTTGCGCCATCGCATTCATGCGCTTCTTGTCGAGATCGATGACCTTTTGCCGATTATCTGCGATTGCTTCCTCCTCTTTCTTAGCGGATTTCGAAGACCAGCTTGCCTTGCAGGTGACGCTCTTCGCTGACCCGGTGCGCCTCTGCCGCGTCGGCGAGCCCATAGCGCGTAATCGCCGGCGGCGACACCGCACCGGCGTCGAGCAATTGCAGCATACGCTGCAGATGGGCGCGGTCGCGGGCGACGTTTGGGCGCAGCACCTGCACATCTTGGCGGGTCGGCTTGAACCCGGTCGGCGCCGGCGCGATCCACACCAGCCGCCCGCCCGGCTTTAGGACAGTGTAGGAGCGCACCTGGACATCGCCGCCGACGGTATCGAACACCAGGTCGCAGTCGGAAACGGTTCTTGTGAAATCCTCTTTGTTGTAGTCGACAACCCGGTCGGCGCCAAGGCGGCGGACATAATCGTGGTTGCCGGCGCTGGCAGTGGTGATCACGATCGCGCCGAGATGTTTGGACAGCTGGATGCCGAAGCCGGCAACGCCCCCTGCACCCCCCTGGATCAAGATCGTTTCCCCGGCCTTGAGCTTGGCCGTGTCTTCGAGCGCCCAAAGCGCTGTGATGCTGGTCAATGCCATCGCTGCCGCCTCGGCATGGCCGAGGCTCGGCGGCTTTTTCGCCACGATGTCCGCCTTGATCGCGATCTTCTCGGCGTAGGCGCCCTCGATCCCTTGATCGCAGACCCCGAATACCGCGTCGCCGACCTTCAAATCGGTGACTTCCGGGCCGACGGCGCTGACGATGCCCGAGAAATCGCGGCCGAGAATGTGAGGGAGCTTGACACCGCCGCTGCTGTAGGCGCCTCCGCCCAGCCGCACCTTGTAGTCGGCCGCGTTTACGCTGGCCGCGTGTATGTCGACGACGACTTCGCCCGGTCCGGCAACCGGGTCCGGAACCTCGGCGAGATGCAGCACCTCGGGCCCGCCATGCCTGTCGAACAGCACTGCCTTCATCAGCTTCTCCCCTGTACAAGCACTCTCGCAGTGACCCATAAATCTTCACCGCGGCGGTAGCAAGCAAAGCCGTCGCCCGAACCGGTTGCGAGGAACCGCGATGATTACTCCCGCCTATGTGCGGACCATGGCCGCCTACAATGCCGAGATGAATCGCCGGCTCTATGGCGCGGCCGCGCGGCTGTCCAACGCCGAGAGGCGGCAGCCGCGCGGCGCCTTCTGGGGCTCGATTCACGGCACCCTCAATCACCTGCTGTGGGGTGATCAGCAGTGGATGTCGCGCTTTGACAATTGGCCAAAGCCCACTGTCTCGATCAAGCAGAGCGCCGGGCTCATCGATGACTTCGCGGCGCTGAGCGTAGCGCGCGAAAAGGCCGATTCCGACATTACCCGATGGTCGGCGAAGGTCCGCGATCCGTGGATGGAGGAAGACATGGTGTGGTTTAGTGGCGCCGCCGGCCGCGAGATGCGTGCCCCGAAGGGATTGCTGGTGGCACATTTCTTCAATCACCAGACCCACCATCGCGGCCAGGTGCACGCAATGCTAACCGCGGCCGGCCAGGAGACCGGCGACACCGATTTGTTCATGCTGATTCCGCAAGTACTTTAGCGCCCGCTCGCACCCCCTACCCTCCCGCTGGCTGGGGGTGAGAAGCCAAGCCCCTTTTCGTGCCGGTGACCGACGCGCGAACCCCCTATCGCGCAGCCCGGCCCGATTCCGTCCCCGCTACCGACGCGGCTCGGTGAGAATCGCCGTGGTGAGCCGCCCCGCTTGGCCCGCTAACGGGTATCCTTGCGCCAAAGCGCAGCTTGATTATTCTCAGGCGGCCTGCGACCGGGGGGTGAGGCGGGCACGACATGAATGGAACATTGAGGGGTATACGACGACGATTTGGCGGGATTATTGCCGCCGGGTTCTTGTTGTTCTGCGGCCCGGCTACCAAAGCGGGCGAAGTCGAAGCGATCCCCGATCCGCAGATCGTCCATATGCTGAACCGACTCGCCTTTGGTCCGACGCTCGAGGAGTTTCGCCGCGTCAAGACGATCGGGATCGCGCGCTATATTGCCGAGCAGCTTGATCCCGCATCCGTCCCAGAGCCGGTGGAACTGCGGTGGCGGCTGGCTCAGCTTGAAACATTGAGGCTCAACCCGGTTCAGCTGCGCCAACTGTACGGGCCGGTGCGCGTTCCACGCGGCTTCAAGCCCTCGCCGGAGCTGGAGAAGGCGCAGCAGGAACGGGTGCGCATCATCCTTCACGACGCTAGCGAGGCGCGCATTCTCCGAGCAATCCTTAGCCGACGCCAGCTGCAAGAGGTGATGGTCGATTTCTGGTTCAACCATTTCAACGTCTTTTCCGGCAAGGGGCTCAGCGACGTCTGGATCGGCAATTATGAGCAGCAGGCGATTCGCCCATTTGCGCTCGGCCGCTTCCGCGACCTGCTGTTCGCGACCGCAAAACACCCGGCCATGCTGGTCTATCTCGACAACTCTATGAGCAGCGCCCCGGGCAGCCCCGGCGCGCGCGGTGCCAAGGCCGGGCTCAACGAGAATTTCGCGCGCGAGGTTATGGAATTGCATACGCTCGGCGCCGACGGCGGATACACGCAGGAGGACGTAGTCACTCTCGCCCGCATCCTGACCGGATGGGGGCTCAACCGCCCGGATGCACGGGTGTTTCCCGAGCATACCGCCATCTTCGAGGGCGCCCGCCACGACTACAGTCCCAAGGTGTTCCTCGGTCATCCGATCCGATCGCGCGGCAAGGCCGAGGGTGAGGAGGCGCTGGACATATTGGCCCGCAGCCCCGCCACAGCCCGTCATATCTCCTTTGAGCTTGCGCAGTATTTGGTGGCCGACGATCCGCCGTCCGCCCTTGTTGAAAAGCTCGCCGCGAGATTCATGGCGACCGACGGCAATATCGGCGAACTGCTCAAAACCGTGTTTGCGAGCCGCGAGTTTTGGGACAGCCGAGGCCGGAAATACAAAACACCCTACCAATTTGTGATCTCGGCCGTCCGCGCCGCCGGCTTGCCTGTGGTCAACGTTCGCCCGTTGCTCGGCGCGATGGACCAGCTTGGGATGCCGCTCTTCGGCTGTCTGACGCCGGACGGCTACAAGAATACCGAGGAGGCCTGGCTGAGCCCGGACGCGACGACGCGGCGGATCGGCTTTGCGACCACCTTGGCGCGCGGCGCCCTGCCCGCTACTGGGAAGAGCGGGCCGGCAGACGCCGAGCATTTGAAGGCGCTCTTTGGCTCGACGATGACGGCCGCCACGTGGAACGCCGTAAATGCGTCACCGAAGGAGCTTCAAGCCGCCCTGATCCTCGGCAGCCCGGATTTTATGCGGCGATAGGCCATCCCGATGCATCGGCGCAACCTTCTCCAATCGGCAGGACTGTCTCTCTTGTCGATCGGCCAGCACGGCTGGGCGGCGGCAGCCGATGGTAGACCAAAGCGGCTGATCGTGATTCTGCTACGCGGCGCCGTCGACGGGCTCAATGTCGTTGTGCCCTATGCCGAAGCCGCCTACTACCAGGGGCGGGGGTCGATTGCGATTGCCACGCCCGGAAAACCGGAAGGCGCGTTGGCGCTCGACGGGCATTTTGGGCTGCATCCGGCTCTAAAGGACCTGTTGCCGCTGTGGACCGAGCGCAACCTCGCTTTCATCCATGCAGCGGGATCCCCCCACCCGACCCGCTCGCATTTCGATGCGCAGCTTTATCTCGAAAATGGGACCCCCGGGCAGAGCACGACCCGGGACGGCTGGATGAATCGGCTGCTGTCGGTGCTCCCCGGTTCTCGCGGCCCGACCGACGCGCTCAGCATCGGCCCCCTCATGCCGCAAATCCTGGCGGGCAAGGCGGCGGTCGCCACGTTGCCCCTCGGTTCCGATGGAGCCAAACCCGTGCCGCTGGACCGGCCCGACTTGGCCGTCGCGTTCGATCGCCTCTATATGGCCGATGACGCCCTCGGCAAATCTTATCGCGAGGGACGAATGGCGCGGGCCCAGCTGCTTGGCGCATTAAGGAGCGAGCGGCAGAGCGCCGACAACGGCGCTCCGCCGCCTGCGGGGTTTCCAAGGCAGGCGGCACGGCTTGGCGGGCTGATCCGCCGCGATGCCAGCATCCGGCTTGCAGCGATCGGGCTGGGGGGCTGGGACACCCACATCAACGAGGGCAACCACAAAGGACAGCTCGCCAACCGGCTGCGCCCGCTCGGCGAGGGGCTCGCAGCCCTCGCCCGCAGTTCGGGCGAAGCGTGGCGGGACACCGTCGTCCTCGTGATGTCCGAATTCGGCCGCACTGTCCGCGAGAACGGCAATGGCGGGACCGATCACGGGCACGGCAATGTGATCTGGGTATTGGGGGGCGACATAAATGGCGGGCGCATTTACGGCGAGTGGCCCGGCCTTGCACCGACACAGCTCTATCAAAAGCGCGACCTCGCCGTTACGACCGATTTCCGCTCCGCGCTCGCGGTAGTCCTCGAGCGCCATATGCGCCTCTCCGACGCGCAGCTGGCGGCGGTCCTTCCCGACATCCCCGCCCCATCGCCTGCACTGGAGCGCATAATACCGGGCTGATCAGGCACGGCCAGACGCTTTTCGACCGAGCTCCAAAGCGGCGTAAGAATAGACGGGCGCCGGCATCAGATAACGGAAACCTTTCGCCAGCAGCGTCTCGATGTTCTTGCTGTCGACATGAGGATGCCCGCAAGCGACGTTGTACTGCGTGCAAATCGCCAAAATGTCGTCGATCGCCGAGACTACCGTAGGATGATCATATTGCCGGGGCAGCCCGAGGTCCTGTGACAGATCGCCTTCGCCGATGATCACGACGCCGATACCCTGCACCTCCTCCAACATCTTGGGAAGATTTTTGATCGCCCGCACCTCTTCGCACATGATGGCGACCAGGATTTCGCCCTGGGGGTTCAGCGGCCAGACATCGGCGCGCGCGTAATATTCCTGCTGGGTCAATCCCCAATACCGTGCAGCCGCGGCAGGTGCGTCGCCGCGCTGTCCCGCGGGCTCGTAATGCTCAGCCGAACGCGGCCGCGGATACCGGCAGGCCGTGACCGCATTGCGCGCCTCTTCGATGGTGCTGACATGTGGCCAAACGATACCGTAGACACCCTGGTCCAAGACTTGTTTTGCGATCCATTGGCTAGTCTCGCCGCCATTGGGCGGAATTCGCACAAACGGGGTGACCGCCGGCGCCAGACTTGCCCGCCGCAGGATTTGCCGGCGGTCGAGCATATATTGCAAGCAATCGCGCAATGCGCGGATATCGTATGGCCGGTGTTCCATCTCGAACACCACGCCGTCGTAGGGCGCTGCATTCAGTGCCTGCGCCACGCTGATTTCCGCAGCGCAAAAGCTGACAAAGGCAGGCTTGTTCTGCTCCAGAGCAGCAATGACTCCGTTGAGGCGCGGTGTTTCCGACATCGCCAGTCTCCCTTTCGAAAAAACTCAACGTATGTCCGCCATCCGATGGGCGTCAACCTGGGCGGTGCCGCGGGCGCTTCGTCGCGGGCTCTCGGCTGATCGCCGGTCCACCATTCGGGTTTCCGAAATCAACGCTTGGACCCGCGCGAAGTGATCGTCCCAGCGCGGAGGTTTCCACCCACCCAATCGGCGCAGCTGCGCGCCCCGCCGGGCCGAGTCGAGGCGCGTATAATCGAGGATTGCCGCCCGCCAGCCGAGCCCGTCGAGCGGGTCGAGATATTCGGGTACATCCCCGCCATTCTCGCGCAATGCCGCTAAATTGCTGCAGATGACTGGAATGCCCTGGGCGAGGGCCTCGATAACCGGAAACCCAAAGCCTTCGGCGAAGGAAGGAAGGAGAAGGGCTCGTGCTCCCCTCATGAGCCGCGCCACCTCCGTATCGGGCAGATTGCGGTATTCGCGAACGAGCCCGCGCAAGGCCGGACAGCGTTCGAGCATATCCATCGCGCTCTCGGCTTCCCAGCCGCGCTGCCCGATCAGCGCGAGAGCAGGGGTCGCCTCACCGAGTTCGGCTGCGAGCTGCCGCCAAACATTGAGCAGCAGCAAGTGGTTTTTGCGTGCTTCTATGGTGCCAATGCACACGAAGTAGGGCCGCGCCGACGGTGGCCGACCGTCTGGGACGGAGTCCGGCAGTTCGGAGCCAAACGGCGCCACCAGCACGGGCGGATCGCGGCCGGCCTGCGCCAGATACGGTCGGAAGGCGTCGCGCGTCACACTGGAGTTGACGATTACAGCATCGGCAAATTCGGCAGCGGTCTCGATCCTCCGCCGATGCTTGCCGTCCTGTCCGGGGAGCGCATATTCGGGATATTCGATCGGAATGAGATCATGGATCATGCAGACGAAGCGTGCCCTCGTCTGTCGCAGCAAGCGGGCAATGGCGCGGCGCTTTTCGAGATGATGGTGAGAAACGAGGAGGTAGGCAGGCAGACCGGCGGAAGCGCGCGACTGCGCCCGCAGCGCCTTTTCGCCTGTCCAGAGGGCGTGAAAACGGGCGCTTCTCCCGAGTTGTTTTGTCCGCTGAATCGCCCGCGGCAATGAACATTGGCCGCGCCAGGCCGCCGCCATGGTCCGAACGTAGTCCCCAGCGACCTCTCTAGGCAGCAGGCCGAACCGGCCGGACGCCGTCAGCATCGTAAAGGACAATGACCCGCCGGGGTCAATCCCGCCGGCGCCCATAAAATGCTCGGCGTAGGCTAGCTCGACCCGATCGATCCCGGTCGGGGTCTCACGCCCGGCACGGGAAATCAGCCGCGACAAGTCAAATAGGATCAACCCACGCGGCCTAGGCGAAAACCCTAGGACACCGATGCGACATAATCCCGGACACCGTCCTCGAGCGAGTGAAACGGCTGGTCGAAGCCAGCGGCGCGCAACTTGGTCACATCCGCCTGCGTAAAATACTGGTACTTGTCCTTGAGCGCGACCGGCATGTCGACAAACCGAATATCCGGCGAACTGCCCGCAGCCGCGCCCACCGCATGGACGAGGTCAAGGAAGCTGCGGGCGGTACCCGTTCCGACATTGAACAAACCGTTGGTGCTCGGGTTCGCCAGCAGCCATCGAACCACCGCGACGCAGTCCTTCACGTATACGAAATCGCGTAATTGACCCCCATCGCGATAGCGCGGATCGTAGGATTTGAACAGCGAGAAGGTACCGCCTGCTCTAACGACCGGCAAAATCTTGCTGACGATTGATTGCATGTCGCCCTTATGGGCCTCGTTTGACCCGTAGACATTGAAGAATTTCAGTCCGGCCCATTGCGGCGGGCATGCGCGGCCGCGCACCACATCGTCGACTACTCGCCGGTCGACGATGTGCTTGCTCCAGCCGTAGGGGTTGAGCGGGCGGAGCAAGGCGAGAGCCGCAGGGCTCTGCTCGTCGCTGAAACCGGCGCCCCCATCGCCGTAGGTTGCGGCTGACGAAGCATAGATGAAGCGCACGCCATTTACGGCGCACCACTGCCACAAATCCAAGGTTGCGCGAATGTTGCTCGCGACGAATTTGTCGACGTCGGTTTCGGTCGTGGAGGAGATAGCTCCCATATGCACGATCGCCGCTACATCATCGCCGAAGCGCCCGAGCCAATCGAGCAGGGCGTCAGGTCGAACGACGTCATGGAGCTGAGAGGCGGCGAGGTTGCGCCACTTGACGCCCGACCGCAGCAGATCCGCCAGGACCACGCGATGACCCGCCCGCGTCAGGTCGCGGATGATATGAGACCCGATGAAACCGGCGCCTCCGGTGACGACAATCAGATCGCCGCTTCGCGAGCTCTCCATCACAGCCATACTCGGCCCTTTGGCGTCAATTTTTCGGCTACAAATTACTGATTGTTATTAACCGACCCCTTTACCACAATGCCCGTGATCACCGGGCCGGTAATTGTGTTCAGCAACGTAAAGAATTTTTGCAGTTCGTTCAGTTTGGCGTTGGCGACGTAGATGACGTCCTTGTCCATGACAGGAAAACGTTGTGCCAAGAAGTAAGAGTGAGCATCGCTGAGATCTAGGCGATACACGATCGGCGACGTCTTATCCGGCCCGGTCCCCAATTGGGGCGCTCCGAGAGCACCAACCACGGTCGGCGGCTCGTATCGGAAAAGAAAAACACCGGCCGGATCCGCGCGCAGATCCTGCAGGCCTTTGGCCTTGGCGAGCGCCTCGGCCAGATTTATTTGCTCAGCGTTAAACGTTACCTGAGAATTGTCGCCGGTAGCGCCAAAGACCGAGAATGACTGAGGAATGCGCACCAGCGTTAACACGTCACCTGGCAGCGCATAGATATTTTCGCCGGGATCCGATACGAGCCTTTCCATCGGGATCGTGACGGTGACGCCGTTCCGGGATAGCCGGACGAAAGTCTCGTAGACCGCAGACTTCGCGCCTCCAGCGAGAGCGATCAAATCCAGGAGGCGATCGCCATTGACCGACAGCGGCACTCGGGCCCCGGCGACCACCTCTCCCGATACGGTCGCCGAGTTGGTGACACTTTTTGTGATCGTAACGATCGTCTGTGGCTCGATCGCCTTTTCGGCGAGGCGTTGCTCTATGCTGCGCTGAACTTCAACAAGGGTGCGTCCGGCGACCGGAACGCGGCCGGCATAGGGTACGGTGATCGCACCATCGCGACCGACCACCTGGTCGGGGATCACCACATTGCGCGAGCCCGGGGAAACACCGGCGATCGGCGAAGAGCCGAACAGTCCGCCCCCGGCAGCCTCCCAGATCGAAACCGAGACGCTATCGCCGATGCCGATTTTCGGCGGCGGCGGATGGGCTTGCGTCCCAAATCGCGTCCGAAAGCTAGCCGCCGGCTGCTTCGACAAGGCGGCAACGACGTTGGCGTCGATATCGACGAGATCATACCGGGTTTGGTTGTCCTGCGTGGCTTCGTCGATGACCCTGGCCGTGGTTGGCCCTGCGGTCGGCAGGTAAGAGCATGTCGTGAGCGCGACGCCGGCAAAACAAATGTACAGGGCGATGAACTTCATTGACGAGTGTTAGTTTCCAAACTGCTCGGATTATTCTATCAGCAGTCGAGGATCTCGGCAAGTGGCGCGTTCGCACCGTCGAGGCCGAATTTCGCCTTCACGGCATCGGCCGGCACGAGGTCTGCCACGCTCGCGACTAATGCAGCGGAGGGCTACACAATCTGCAGTTGGGTAGCGATCATCCGTGAAGCGTAGACACCCATCCATCCGTTCGGATCGAGCCACCCCTTTTCGTTGCGCGGTGGGCGAATTGCCCGGATATGGGCGTCGGTGATCTCGGACAGGCCTTTAATCGGACGCGGCGGATCAAACTCGGTCGACCAGAAAAAACGCGCTGTGCCTCCCACCTCGTGCTTGGCGATTAGGCAATTCGGAGCGCCCCCCGCCCTGTTGTAGAGCCCGACCGCGGAATAGTTCTCCTGATGGCTGACCATCATTACACCTTCGGTTCCCGGAAAGGCGTATTTCATCGCGGAAAACCAGCGGCATAACGCCGCCAGTTCTTCCTCGGTGAATTCGTACTTTTGCGGCGGACGGGCGGCATCTCCCGGCTGCCAGATGCCCCGTGTCGTTAACGGGAAAGGCACAATATTGGCATTATTCGACACTTGTCCCCTCGCCCCGTCTCGATGCCGCTCGACGGCGGCCTGTTCCCCCGAACCCTCGACGCGTCTCGGCTGACTAGCGCCTTTCCAGGTTCCGCTGTATGAACCATAGAGGCGAGCTTTTGCCGACTACTTATCGATTCAAGATCGATACAGCACCCGCGCCGAATTCGACTCTGGAAATACTATTCAGCCACGGCAACGAGTCAATCGAGCCTTCGGCCATGCTGTATTTTGAAATCGATAGTGTCTCTAGAGCAACAGTTGCAGAAATGCGACAAGCTGCGGAGCGCCAGGGCTTGCGCGACCATATCGACCACAATGCAGCCTACCGTAGCGCCCGGCCGACATGCCGGTTGACCCGACCTGCCGCTTCTGTTAAGCAACAACTCGTGCAACGTAGCCGTTACGAGCTTCGACTTAGCCGCTCGGCGCCCTAACCGGACGCCGAGCCTGCTCGTTTTCGTTCCCGGCCCCGGGAACTCCCTTACGCTCAGTTGCGCTGATGTCCCTGCCTCAGTTTTCTAAGAGCCTTCGGTTCCGCAGCTTCGCGGCGATAAAGATCGAGCCGGCGTTGGGCACACGACTTAGTCGCGGTCGGTGGCGCTGAAACACCCCGGCCTCGCCTCTCGGTTTTGTTTCCACTTAACTGGCCACCCCATTTGGCGGCGGTCCCAAGCGCTTCAGGAGATTTCGATGCCCGGCATGCCGATTCATAAATACCGCGCGTTTCCGACAATTGATCTGCCAGACCGATGCTGGCCCACGCGCGTCGTTGACCGTGCGCCGCTGTGGTGCAGCGTGGATTTGCGCGACGGCAATCAGGCGCTCGTAGAGCCGATGGGACCGGATCGCAAACGGCGGATGTTTGATCTGCTGGTGAAGCTCGGTTTCAAGGAAATTGAGGTCGGCTTTCCGGCTGCGTCGGAGACGGATTTCGTTTTTATCCGTGAGCTGATCGAGCAACGTCTGGTCCCGGACGATGTGACGATCCAGGTGCTGACCCAGGCCCGGCCGGAATTGATCGAGCGAAGTTTCAAATCGATCCGAGGCGCCCGGCGCGCCATCATGCATCTCTACAACTCGACCTCTACATTGCAGCGCCGGGTCGTCTTCGGTCTCGACAAGCCGGGGATCGTCGACATCGCGGTTTCCGCCGCCAAGCTCATTCGCGAGCTGGCCCAAACGATGCCGGAAAGCGAAATCGTCTATCAATACTCCCCTGAGAGCTTTACCGGGACCGAGCTCGACTTCGCCGTCGAGATCTGCGAGGCGGTCATGGATGTATGGCGGCCGACACCCGACAAGAAGACGATCCTCAATCTCCCCGCTACCGTCGAGATGGCGACACCCAACATCTACGCCGATCAGATCGAATGGTTCGGCCGCCACATTCGCGACCGCGACTGCATCACCCTGAGTGTTCACCCGCACAATGACCGCGGTACGGCAGTTGCCGCCACCGAGCTCGCGGTGATGGCCGGGGCGGAACGCGTCGAGGGCACGCTCTTCGGTAATGGCGAGCGCACCGGCAATGTCGACGTCGTGACCCTGGCGCTGAACCTGTTCAGTCAAGGGATCGATCCCGGCTTGGTGATCACCGATATCGATGAGATCATCCGCACGGTCGAGCACTGCAACCAGCTGCCCGTCCATCCGCGGCACCCTTATGCCGGCGAACTCGTTTACACCGCCTTTTCGGGCTCGCACCAGGACGCCATCAAGAAAGGGTTCGAGGCCCTCGCAAAGCGGAACGATCCGCTTTGGGAAGTGCCGTATCTGCCGATCGACCCAAAGGATCTCGGCCGCACCTACGAAGCCGTGATCCGCGTCAACAGCCAATCGGGCAAGGGCGGCGTCGCTTATGTCCTGAAAGCCGATTACGGCCTCGACCTGCCGCGCGGTCTGCAGGTCGAGTTCAGCAAATTCGTGCAGGAAGTCACCGACCGCACCGGCAAGGAAATGACCAGCGCCGATATCTGGTCCTTGTTCGGAGAGACCTATCTCCGTAAGGACGGAATTCACCTGGCGGATTACAGCCTCTACCCGGAACCGCGCGCACCCGAGCAGCGCCGCATCGCGGCCACTGTCCTGGTCAACGGCGTGGAGCGGCGGATCGAGGGCGTCGGCAACGGTCCGATCGCAGCGTTTGTCGATGCGCTGCAGCGTGAGTGCAATGTTGAACTGACCGTCGTGGATTATCGCGAGCACGCAATCGGCGCCGGCGCCGACGCACAGGCAACCGCCTACGTCCAGATCCGCGGTACCGGCGACGCAACACTTTACGGGGTAGGGATCGACGGCAACATCGTCACCGCTTCGCTCCGGGCTGTGGCGAGCGCCGCTACCCGGGCGGTGCAGCGTCCCGCCATGAAATAGCGGACGGCTTCGGCGTTCTGAACAACCGGCGAACTTTTGCGATGATACGGTGCAGGAAGGGTGGGCAGGCGCAGGCCCCCTCTTCCTGAGCCTCCGCAGCCCGCTCCCATTATTGGCGGGGTGCTATTGTCGGGGTGCCGGCGCGGCCCGTTCGGCGGCCTGCTGCCGGTAGTGTTCCCGTTGCTTCTCGCGCCAAGCGGCGCGTTCCTCCCGATCAAGTTGGCCGTCGTGATTGGCGTCGATTTGGTCGAAGCGCTGGCGGTAGATTTGGTCCCGTTCCTCGGCAGGCATCGCCGTCAGCTGGTCGTAGTAAGCCTTGCGCCGCTCGAGATCGGTTTTCTCGGCAGCGGAGAGACCAGGAGCCGCCAGCTGCCGCGCCAGACGCCCCTGGCGCTGCTGCAGATCGTGAATGCGGAACTCGCGATACTGCTCAAAGGTGATCACGTCGCCGACGACGGCCGCCTGAGAAGCGCCCTGCGCGCGCGCCGGCCAATGCCACCAAGCCGCTGCGCCGAGGATGGCGGCCGCAGCAGCGAACAGGATCCATGCTCTCATCGTCATCTCCTAGGATCGTGGTTCGACCATAGGAACAAAACATGATCATTCTTGGCAACAGGTTTGTTGCATTTTAACTGTCAATAAATGGTTAAGGTTGTAGTCCTGCCGACCTTGCGAAGGCCGTGCCTCTCGGATCGCTAGCCATGAACCAGCGATGGCGCGGGTTCCGGTGTCGGGGCGGCATCGGCCAAAGCTTCCAGTTCATGATCGGCGAGCCGCGTGACGGCGGCGTAATCGGTCTTGCCGGTGCCGAGAAGCGGCAAATGCTCCGTCTCGATCACCTCGCGCGGCACGGCGATTTCGGGTTGGCCGAGACGATGGGCCGCGTCGAGCAGCCGATCCCGGCGGAGGCCGCGCGCTTCGGTCACCAGCACGAGCTTCTCGCCGCGGCGCGGATCCGGCCGAGCAACGACCGCGTGGCGCGCCTCGGGCGCCGCTGCCTCGGCGATGCGCTCTACCGCCGCCAGTGAGACCATCTCGCCGCCCAGCTTGGCAAAGCGCTTGGCGCGCCCAACGATCGCCACGAACCCGTCATTGTCAATCGTGACGATGTCGCCGGTGTCGTACCATCCCTCGGGCGGGCTCGCGACCGCGCCGTCTTGTAGATATCCAGCCATGACATTGGGTCCGCGCACGAAGAGTCGACCGCCGCGCTCGATCCCGGCAATCGGCTCCAGCCGGTGCTCGATCATCGGCAGAAACCGGCCGACGGTGCCGGCGCAATAGTGCATCGGCGTATTGACCGCAATGACCGGCGAGCATTCGGTGACGCCGTAGCCTTCGAGGATACGTTTGCCAAACCGCTCGGCCCAGGCTTTGCGGGTTTCCTCGCGCACCGGCTCTGCACCCGCAAAGACATAGCGCAACGCATAAAAGTCGTACGGATTGGCGCGGCGCGCATAGCCTGCGAGAAAGGTTTCCGTGCCAAACAGAATCGTTGCGCCGGTCGCATAGGCGATCTCCGGGACGATCCGGTAATGCAGCGGCGACGGATAGAGAAACACGCGCACTCCGGACAGGAGCGGCAACAGAAACCCCCCGGTCAGACCAAAGCTGTGAAACATCGGCAGCGCATTGAGAGCGAGATCCGCCGGGCTGAAATCGACCCGAGCGGCGATCTGACGCCGATTGGCGAGCAGATTGCCGTGGCTCAACACCACCGCTTTCGGCGTGCCTTCCGAACCCGAGGTGAACAGCACGGCTGCCGGATCGCCCGCGGCAACGGCGCGACGGCGGTGCAGCGGTCCGGCGAAAAGCTGCGCGACGGCGCCGTAAAGCTTGTCGGCAAGGCCGAGCCTGGCGCGCACATCCTCGAGCCACACCAGCTCCACTTCCGCGGCCAGGCGCTCGGCGAGGGCCGTGAGCTTGGCGAGCTCGACAAACCGGCGCGAGGTGATGACCCGCCGCAACCCGGCGGTTCGGCATGATGAGAGCACTCCATCCGGGCCGGAAGTATGGTTGAGCATGGCCGGCACCCGACCGGTCGCCTGCAGCCCGAGAAATGCGAGTGCCGCTCCAACGGAGTTCGGCAGGATCAGCCCGACTGTCTCGCCCCGGCTGGTGCCGCGAGCGAGCCGGCGGCCGAGCACAAAGCTGGCGGCGACCGTCCGGTTGTAGGTCAGCGGTGCTGTTCCCGGGTCTTCGAAGACGCGGTGGCTGCCGCCATGCACGCGGCGCGCTTCGAGCAAGGCGGCAAAGAGGCTCGGCGGGTCGAGACGGCGCGCCATCATTTCGGACATAATGTCGTAGAGCGCGGCGCCGGCGTGCCGGCGTCTCTCCCGCCCGCGCAAATCGGCGGGAAGCGCGAGCCGGCGCGGCGGGAGGATCGTGATCCTGATCTTGGGAAACCAGCGGCGTCGCATACGGCCCGCAAGCCGTGAAAACGGGGTGAACTCGACCCCGTCAAGACGCACCGGCAGCACCATCGCCCCGGCCTTGTCGGCGATCATTGCCGGTCCGTCATAGACCTTCATCAACGCGCCGCCGGTGACGTTGAGGCGGCCTTCCGGAAAGATCACGCAGCGGCTGCCTTCCCTGATCCATTTGATGAGCGACTTCGTCGCCATCGGGCGCGACGGCTCGATCGGAAATACGTCGACCGCGGCAAGAAACGGGCGGACCCACCAGCGCCGCATCTGCGCCGGATCGATCGCGAAGACCGGCGATCCGGGCAGAAAGGCGGCGATCAGCGGCGCGTCGATAAAGGATACGTGATTGGGGACCACGATGACCCGATCGTCGGCCGCCGCATAATTTTCCAGTCCCGTGACCTCGACCCGATAGGCGACACGGAGCATCGCGCGGGTCAGCATGCGCAGCACATCCTGCGGCAGCAGCTTGCAGATCCATACCGTGACCAGCGCGTTGGCAATGGCAAGGATCAGAAACAGCGCGGGAGTGTCGAGACCGACTGCGATCAGGCCTGCAGTGACGGCCGCAGCACCGGCCATGAACAGCGCATTGACGACGTTGTTGGCGGCAATGATCCGCGCTCTCGACGTCTCGTCGCTGCGGCTTTGGATCATCGCGTACAGCGGCACGATGAAAAAGCCTCCGCTGACCGCCAGCCCCAGGAGATCGCCGAAGATCCGCAAGCCACTGCCTTGCGACAGAAAGTCCAGTACGCCGATCAGCCCGGCCTGGGATGGCGCCATGGCATGGCTGGCGAGTCCCAAATCCAATGAAAACAAGGTCATTCCGAGCGCCGCGAGCGGGACATAACGGGCACTGACCTCGCCGCGCATCAAGCGCCCGCACAACGTCGAGCCGATGCCGACGCCAACCGAAAAAGCGGCGAGGAACAGGATCACGACGCCGCTGCCGGCGCCGAGCGTCGTCTTTGCGAAAGACGGGAACTGTGACAGCGAGATGGCGCCGACGAGCCAGAACCACGACGCTCCGAGGATCGAGAGCCGTACCTCGCGACGCTCCCATGCCTGACGCAAGATTTCGCTCGTCGCGGTCACAAGGTTCCAGCCGACGCGAAGGGTGGGATCAGGCGGCGGCGCGGCCGGCACCCGCAAGCTTGCGACAAAGCCGATCCCGGCGCAGCAGACGAGCAAGACGCAGCATCCGGCGGGGCCCCACGCAGTCGCGACCGCGAGTCCGCCAGCAATCGTGCCGAATAGGATTGACAGAAAAGTGCCTGCTTCCATCACGGCGTTGCCGTCGACGAGCTCGCCGGTGGCGAGGTGTTGCGGCAACAGGGCGTATTTGACCGGGCTCGAAAACGCCGCCTGTGTCCCGAGCACGAACAGCAGCACCAGCGAGAGCGCGAGGTTTCCGGTCAATAGCGCGGCCGCGGCCCCGAAGACTGCGGCGAGCTCGGCGGCTTTGAGGATTTGCAATAGCCGTGAGCGCTCGAACCGGTCCGCCAGCTGCCCGGCGGTCGCCGAGAACAGAAAATAGGGCGCGATCAGCATGCCGCCGGAAATCGCCGCCAGCGCCCCCGGATCGAAACCCGTCGCAACGCCATAGGTGATCACCATGACGAAGGCGCTCTTGAACAAATTATCGTTAAATGCACCCAGAATCTGGGTCAGAAAGAGCGGCAGAAAACGCCGCGCTTTTAGCAATTCGATCTGCTTATTCATTGTCGGGTCTCACTGCCTTGCGATCGCCGCCCAGATGCCGTGGGCGATCTCCGCGGCGACATCGGACAGCGGTCCGGTAAGCCGCCCATAGGTGCGGAACGTGGCGGCCTGTATTACCGGGCCCATGACAAGCGCCGTCGCCAACATTTCATCGAGCTGTCTCACTTCGCCGCGGCGCATTCCGTCGACGATCACGCGGCGGACGATGTCGACCGGATTGGCGGCTTCTGAATAGCTCTTCAATCGGACATGCTGCTCCAACAGCAAGAAGCGGGCGAGGTCCCACCTCCGATCGAAAAAGCAGCAGATGAAGCAAACCATCGCCGCGATCTTGTCGTGCGTCGACGACTCTTTCGCCTCGACACGACGCAATTCTTTGGCGAGCTCAGCATAGTTCCCCGCATACAGCCGAGCCACCAGCTCCTCCTTGTTAGCGTAATAGCGGTAGAGCGACCCGACTGCGACGCCGGCATGTTGGGCGATCATCGGCACCGGTGTGGCGTCGGCCCCGCGTTCGGCGAACAGATGCAGCGCCGCCGCATCGATCCTCTGCTTCAGATCGCCTTCATTGCGCGGCATGCGGTCTTTTCCTAGGAGAATGAAATTTCATTCATATGCGGCGAAACACTGCCGACGTCAACTCCCAAAACCTGTGATTCGACGCGTCCTCTTGATAAACGCGATCTTCCCCCGAGCTCGACCGCCCCTCCCGGATACCGGCCGGCATTCGGTAACGATCGCTCGACGCCTATTCGGCGGCGCCCACGGAAAGTCGGTTCCCTGCCTTGCCGTGCTCGGCATAGGACGCGGCGTGCACCGCCTTGATCAGATCGCTCTTCACAGCCGCGATCGTGTCCTCCGCGGTGGAGAACGCAACGACGATCTCGATCGTGTTTTCTGCCGCGCTGCGATCGAGCAGCACGCTCGGAGCGGGGTCGGCGAGTACGCGCGGATGGGCTTCGACGATGGCGCGGACCTTTTCCATTGCCGGTTCGAGTTCGGCACCCTCCGCGGTCCGGAAGCGCACCTCCCCGGCATGTGGAGGCGCCGGATAGACGCTGAAGTTGCGCAAGGGTTGGCCCCAGACGCCGCCATTTGGCACGATGATCTGCAAATTGTCGTCGGTCACCAGCTCGGTCCAGAACAGCGACAGTTCCTTGACCACGCCGACGCTGCCGCCGATCTGCACCTTGTGGCCAACTCTGAACGGCCGGAAGATCAGCAGCATGATGCCCGCCGCCAGATTGGAAAGCGTGCCCTGCAAGGCGAGCCCGACCGCGAGGCTGGCGGCGCCGATGACGGCCACGAGGCTCGTCGTCTGGATGCCGAATTGCGACAGCACCGCGAGCAGCGTGACCGTCAGGATCAGGTAGCGCGCGAGGCTGCCGAAGAAGCTCTTCAGCGTCGCGTCGAAATGCGGCGTCCGGCTGAGCACCCTGACCACGAGCTGGTTGGCTTTGCCCGAGAGCCACAACCCGATCAGCAGGATGACGATCGCACCGATAGCGCTCAGCGCATTGCTGACGATCAGCGGCAGCACCGCCTGCATGTTGATCATCAGTTCATGGGTCTTCTCTTCCAGCATGCCGACCTCGTCGCTCGCCCACGGCCGTAACCATAAGCGCGATTAGGACCGGATCGAGCCCGCTGCGGAAAGGCCTGACGATTGTCACATGCCGATGCGGCGGCCCGCCGAGGTCATGCACCGAGCAGAGCCGATATTCGCCATTCAAGCGCCGTTTCGCGCCGAGCGCGCACCAGCGCCCTTCCACAGCCCAGCCGTGCGTCGGCTCGCTGGCGGAGCGCAGCCTGCCCGCACCGTTATTTTTGCTAACAGGAGCTTGGAGAAACGGCCCCCTGACCCGGCGAGCCAGCGCGCGTGTAATGGGACGCAAGCCGAATTCCGATAGAGAAAGCCGCGCGACGGCCGCTCACTGCCTCAGCCTCTATTGATGTGAGCTCAACGGACCGGGATCGTTACTGGACGATTGCATCGCCGTTACCCCCAGACCTCGCGGGCGGTTTCAACGACGAGGCGCAGCTTGGCCTTTTCCTCTTCGATCGTCAGCGCGTTGCCGTCGACAGTGGAAGAAAAGCCGCATTGCGGGCTGAGGCAAAGCTGGTCGAGCGGCACGTATTTTGCCGCCTCGTCGATGCGCCGCTTCAGCTCGTCCTTGGTTTCGAGCGCCGCGCGCTTGCTGGTGACGAGACCGAGCACTACCCGCTTGCTGCCCCTTGGCACAAAGCGCAGCGGCTCGAACCCGCCGGAGCGCGCGTCGTCATATTCAAGAAAGAAACCGTCGACGGCGAGCTCGCCGAACAGCGCCTCGGCGACATGGTCGTAGCCGCCCTCGGCCACCCAGGACGAGCGGAAGTTGCCGCGGCACATATGCGTGCACACGGTCATGCCCGGTGGTTTGCCGGCGAGCGCCTGGTTGATCAGGCGGATATTGGCCAGGTGCTGGTGGTCGCCGTCGCCGCCGATGCTCGTTACATAGGCGCGTTGTGCGGGATCGTTGAGATAGGCAAGGCTCGTGTCGTCGAGCTGCAGATAGGTGCAGCCCAGCGCCGCGAGGCCGGCGATCTGCTTGCGGTAGACCTCTGCGAGGTCGTGCCAGAAAGCCTCCATATCGGGATAGGCGGCCTGATCGATCACCGCCCGGCCGCCGCGGTAATGCAGCATCGAAGGAGAGGGGATGGTCAGCTTCGCAACGGTTCCGGCCGGCGCGACAGATTTCAGATAGGCGAAATCTTCGGCAAAGATCGTCTTGTCGAGGGTCAGCTTGTGCCCGATGCGAAATGCCCCGAGCGCCGCCTCGACCGGCCCCGCCTCATTCCTGAACTGGATGCGCAGGGTCTGGTCTGTCTTGGCCACCCCGCCGATCTGATAGAGGAAATCCATGTGCCAGGAGCCGCGACGGAATTCGCCGTCGGTGACTCCCTGCAGCCCGACCTCCTGTTGAAGCCTCACCGCGTCGCGGATCGCTTCGTCCTCGGCGCGGCGCAACTCCTCGGCCGAGAGGCGGCCGGCTTGGTGCTCCGCCCTCGCTCGCAGCAATTCAGGCGGACGCAGCAGGCTGCCGACATGGTCGCCGCGAAACGGTGGACCCGACATATCGCTCATCGCAACCTCCTCCCCATTTTTCCAGTGAGTCTTGTAAGCACCCTTTTACGGATTTGCGTCTGGCGGAAGTAGTTTAGCGAAGGATCGAGATGGAGTTGTGATTCTCTGGCTTCCTTGCAGGGGTCATCCAGCGATCGTCTTTGACACAGGATCGCTTCGGGTCGCGGTGGCCTCGCCGATACCGGCGCGGATTGTTCGATTCACCGCTTCCTTAAAGGGAATGCCGAGCTCCCGCGCGCGCCGCTTCAACAGCCCCGCGAGATCATTATCGAGCGTCAGGGTCGTCCGCATCTCAGGTCCAGCGACGCACCGCGCCGCCGGTCATGCCGCCGTCGATCACGAGTTCTGCGCCGGTCATGTAACTGGACGCGTCTGAAGCTAGGAACAGGACGCCATTGGCGATATCCTGGGCCTGCCCGACCCGACCGAGCGGCACACCCGATTTGGACACTTCGTTCGGGTCGATCGGCGTGTTGCGGCCCGCCGAACTCGAGATCTTGGTCCAGATCGGCGTATCGATAACCCCGGGATGCACGGTGTTGATCCGGATCCCGTCGCCTTCTGCCGCGCACTCCATAGCGGCGGCTTTGGCGAACAGGCGTACGCCTCCTTTGGTGGCGCAATAACCGGCCAAACCAGCCGACCCGCGAAGACCGGCAACCGACGATGTGATGATGATCGAGCCGCCTCCAGCCCGGCGCATCGCCGGAACAGCGTATTTCACCGACAGGAACACCCCGTCGAGGTTGATCGCGGTTTGTCGCCGCCAATCGGCCAACGACATCTCGATGGCCTTGCACAGAATGCCGATCCCGGCATTGGCCATCATCACATTGAGCTGCCCAAAGCGTCGCTCGGTGGCCTCGATCACGCCGGGCCATTCCTCCTCGATACTCACATCCTGATGTAGGCAGATCGCCTCGCCGCCGGTGGCGACGATCTTGCCCACCACCGCCTGCGCGCTGGCATCGTCGATGTCGGTGATGACGACTTTGGCGCCTTCACGCGCCAGTGTGGCCGCGCAAGCCGCGCCTATCCCCGACGCACCGCCCGTTACGATAGCGACCTTGCCCTCTACCTGGCCCATCGTGTCCTCCTCTTCTGCTCAACCTCGGTGTCACGCGTGCACGATTTCTAGCACAGACGCGCACGTTGACACCGGTGCCGCCCGTCCCGAGATTCCTCGGCATGGACCATTCGGGCGGATGTCACTGCGGCAACATTCATGTGCGTCTTCGGCTTTCCCAGCCTCCGGAAGACAGTCCGCTGCGAGCCTGCACGTGCTCGTTCTGCCGTAGTCATAATCCGCGCATCGTTGCGGACCCCGAAGGGCTATTCGAGGTTTGGGCGGACGATTGGTCGCTCGTCGAAAATTATCGGTTCGGAACACGCAGCTGCGATTTTTTGATCTGCCGCCGCTGCGGCGTCTTCATCGCAGCAGTCTCTGAACTGACGGCGGGAACACAGGCGGTCGTCAATGTCAACTGCTTGAGCGATCGTGAGCGCTTCACATCGGCTCCAGTAGTTCACGACTTTGAGGACGAGACGATCGAAACCAGACTATCCCGGCGCGCGGCGAACTGGATGCCGGCGATCATCCACCGCTCTGAGCCCCGTTTCTCCTCCTAGATAGCTCCGCCAATACCCTCGGTGCCCGAGAGACAGGCGTCCCACCACAGCCTAGCGCTGTCATGAAGCACGGAATCAGCGTTGTGCGCGTGAACGAGCATGTTTACGGCGGAGAGAATCATGGATTTCTTCTGCGTGATTTCGGTCATAGCGGTCGATTGGAGCTCCCCGCTCCTCAGAATGGGATGTCGTCGTCGAGGTCGTTGACTGGGGTGCGACTCCGCGAAGGAGTGGCCGTAGTGCGGGCTTCGTCACCAAAGCCTTCATCGTACCCGCCTTCGATCGGCGGCCCGCCGACGCCGCGGGCACCCCCTGCACCATCCAGCATGGTCAGCTCGCCGCGGAAGCGCTGCAACACGACCTCGGTTGTGTATCGCTCCTGGCCGGAATTGTCGGTCCATTTGCGGGTCTGCAGGGCACCTTCGACATAAACCTTAGCGCCCTTCTTCAGGTACTTCTCGGCGATTTCGGCGAGCCGCTCGTTGAAGATCACGACGCGGTGCCACTCGGTGCGCTCCTTGCGCTCGCCCGATACCCGGTCGCGCCAGCTTTCGGAAGTGGCGACCGCCAGATTGGCGATCCGCATGCCGTCCTGGGTCGAGCGGATCTCCGGATCGCGGCCGAGATTGCCGACCAGAATCACCTTGTTGACGCTACCAGCCATCGGATCACCGCCCTGCCATGTTAACGGGTCCCCATCTTATCAAGCTCCGCAAATGTTCCTACTTTATTCTGTCATGGATACAGACCTGAACCTTGTTTACGATCCGATAAACGACAACGAGCCTATCGCCCCGACAGCGGCTACTTTCGCCTCGCCCGAGGACCTTGCCCTCCTTGACGCGTATTCGCGCGCCGTCATCGGAGCGGTCGACCGGGTCGGCCCCGCCGTCTTGCACCTGCAGGTCACCGGGGCGAACGAGCGCCTCAACGGCGCCGGCTCCGGGGTCGTGTTCACGCCCGACGCTTATGTGCTGACCAACAGCCATGTCGTCAGCGGCGCCCGCAAGATCCAGGCGACCTTTCCGGACGGGCGCAATCTCGCGGCCAATCTAATCGGCGACGATCCCGACACTGATTTGGCGGTGCTGCGCCTCGACGGCGATTCACCGGCCTTTGCACGGCTCGGCGACTCGCGCCGGTTGCGGGTCGGCCAGCTGGTCGTCGCGATCGGGAACCCCTTCGGCTTTCAATGCACCGTCACCGCTGGGGTCGTCAGCGCCCTCGGCCGTTCCTTGCGCACCCGCTCCGGGCGGCTGATCGACAGCGTGATCCAAACCGACGCGGCGCTCAACCCCGGCAATTCGGGCGGCCCGCTGGTCACTGGCGCTGGGGAGGTCGTCGGCATCAACACCGCGATCATCGGGATGGCGCAGGGTATCTGCTTCTCGATCTCGGCGGCTACCGTCGAATTCGTCGCATCGCGGCTGATCCGCGAGGGCAGGGTGCGGCGCTGCTATATCGGCGTCGCCGGACAAAACGTGCCATTGACCCGCCGCGTCGTGCGCTTTCACGAGCTGGCCCGCGAGACCGGGGTGCGGGTTCAATCGACAGCCCCCGACGGGGCGGCGCGTGCCGCCGGGCTGGCCAGCGGCGACATCATCGTCGCGGTCGACGGCCTCCCAGTTGGCGATGTCGACGAATTGCACCGGCTGATGACCGAGGAGCGGGTTGGCAAGCCCGTGCCGATCACTGTGTTGCGCTTGTCGCAAAAGCTGGATGTGGTTGTCACCCCGCGCGAATCGCCGCCCCGCATTACAGCCAAATAACCAGAGCACGTCGCGGCGCGGATGTTGCCGTATTCCGCGTCTGGATCAGCGGCCAAGTGCGCCGCGTGACCGCGCCGATCCGCCGTGAGATGCGGCGCCGCGCCGTGGTCGAGCCGGTCATCGGGCACAGAAAGCCGAGCACCGCATGGACCGCAATTATCTCAAGGGTCGTGCCGGAGACCGCACAAACGCCGTGCTCGCCGCCGCCGGTTACAACTTCGGTTACTGCCCGGCTTCGGGAACCGGCGCGCAAGACGCCTCGTTGATGAGCCGAGGTCCGGTTCGACCGTCAATGGAGGGCGTTATGCTCTACTGGGCGCTGGTATTCTTCATCATCGCGATTATCGCCGCGATCTTTGGATTTGGCGGGATAGCCTCGACCGCCGCAGGCATCGCGCAGATACTGTTCTTCGTGTTCCTCGTTGTCTTTGTGATCTCGCTGATCATGGGGTTGGCGGCCCGGCGACGGCCGCCGATTTAGGAAGAAAATCGGCGAAGGCCCAGCGAGGACGTTCGCCAGTCCGCACCTAATCGGCAGCAGCGAGAACGCGAGCGAGCTGGCTCAATGCCTCTTGGTGACGCTCGTTCGGGATCTGCGCGAAGTTGCGCGCAAGTTCCAGGCACATTCTCTCGCGCGGACTGATCGCGCGGTCGGTTTCCTGCTCCAATCCATCGAAAAAATAGCTGACCGGAACGCTCAGCACCTGCGAGACCTCGAACAGGCGGCCGGCCGATACCCGGTTGATGCCACGCTCGTATTTATGAGCCTGCTGATAGGTCACCCCGATCAGATCGGCGAGTTGCTGTTGGGTTAGCCCGAGCATGATCCGCCTCTCGCGAATCCGCGCGCCGACATAGCGGTCGATATCCTGCGATCGGCTCGTCGACCGCCGTGAGGAGGCGATGTGTGAAGGCGCTCCACCGGACACGGCGCCTTCGCCCGAAGATCCGAAGCGGATCGTTCCTGTCTGCTGCTGATCTTTCATGGTTCCCATTCGCTCCCGCTTCGCCGCGACACTGCCGCCTTAAATCGGTTCCCGCTAACTGAAGGTCTACCTGCTCAACCGAGTGTTGTCGACGGATTGAAAAAGTCCGATGTGTCAAAACTTAGGCAGGCTGTTTTAGGCATCGCCAGCAACGCCATGCACATCTGCGTTCTGTGCATGGACTTCACGTTGACAGCCCCCCATGGCGATGGTACCGACGGTCGCTCATCCGTTATGAAGCGCGAATCGATGCCTCGCACCTCAATCGGCGACAGCTCGCTCTATTACGAGCGGCACGGCATGGGCTTCCCAGTCCTGTTCATTTCCGGACTGGGTGGATTTGCGTCATTTTGGCAAGATCAGGTCGCGACATTCGCCAAGCGGTACGAAGTTATAACCTTCGACCACCGAGGTATCGGACAAAGCGATCAAGCGCGGATTGGGTATACGGTCGAGCGGATGGCAACCGACGTTATCGGTCTGCTCGACGCGCTGCGGGTCGAGCGTGCCCATGTCATCGGTCACTCCACGGGAGGCGCAATCGCCCAGGTTTTGGCGATCGAGCATCCGAGCCGGCTGGCCAGCGTCGTGCTGTCCGCGACCTGGACCAAGGCAGACGCCTACTTCCGCCGGCTCTTCACGCTTCGCAAAGAGGTGCTGCAGCGGCTCGGCCCGAGCACCTATCTGCAATCGGCGACGCTTTACTGGTATCCGAGCTGGTGGGTCGCCCGGAATAACGAACGGCTGCGCCAGCTCGAGGCCCAGAACCTTGCTGCCTTCGCGCCAACAGAGATCGTCGCCAGCCGGATCGACGCGATGCTGGCTTTCGACCGCACCAGCGAGCTGGGCCGGATCAAGACCCCGACCCTGGTGATCGGCGCCGAAGACGATATTGTGACGCCGGCCTACTTCTCCGAAGAGCTTGCTCGTCTGATCCCCGCGGCGGAGGTCAAGATCTTTCCGCGGGGCGGTCACTTTCTCACACATGTTCGAGCGCGCGAGTTCAACAATGCGGTATTGCCGTTCCTGACGTCTCATACGCCGGATTGATCGGCGCTTTCGCCCTGCCGAATGAAATGCGATTAGGAATTTCTCAAGACGTGAGCGGCTAGCTTGCGATCGAGCGCGCCTCCTGCGACGTTGTCGCAGTGGCCCGGCCTCCCGCCGGATCGGTCGGCGGCGCGCCATCACCCGAGACCGGCTCCGGAACCAACGCAAAGCAAGCAGAAGGCGTGGACCAGAAACAGGACCATCTGCGGCAGGATTGGCGCCAATATTGCTCCGCAATCGGGGCTATGGTGAAGTCGGCGCTGCATCAGGACCGCCTCCTCTTTGCTTTCCAGCCTGTGGTTTGCGCTGCCACCGGAAAGGTCGACTACTTCGAGTGCCTGCTGCGGATGCGCGACGAGCACGGAAATATCGTCCGTAGCGCGGAGTTCATTCCTGCCGTCGAGCATACCGGGCTGATCGGCTTGATCGACCGGTTCGCTCTCGAAAAAACGGTCGACGAGCTAGGCGCTGACCCGGATGTCATCCTCGGGCTGAATGTGTCAGGGCTGACGGCTTGTGATCGCCAGTGGTTGCGCTCACTAATGTCGCGCTTGCGTGAGCGGCCGGACCTCGGCTGCCGGCTGGTCGTCGAAATCACCGAGACCGCGGCTCTCTTTGACATCGAAGAGACAGTCAGGTTCGTGGACACGCTGCGTGAAGCGGGTTGCCGGGTTGCGCTTGACGATTTCGGCGCCGGGCACACCTCGCTGCGGCACCTGCAGGCGCTCGCGGTCGACATCGTCAAGATCGATGGCTCGTTTGTGCGAAACCTTACCGACAGCGCCGAAAGCCCGATTTTTCTGCGCCATTTGGTGGGTCTGACGAAGAGCTTCGGGCTGAGCACGGTGGCCGAATGCGTGGAAAGCGCCAAGGACGCAGAACTGCTGCGCGCCGAGGGGATTGGTTATCTGCAAGGCTTCTATCTCGGGGCGCCTACCACGGAGCGCCCGTGGTCCGGGCAATCGGCCGAGAGAATCAGCTGACGGGCCGGTCGGCGGCCGTGGCGGACTGCACCGCGTGGTCAGCGATGATTTGGGCGACGACCAGCGAGATGCGCCGGGCCGTCGGAATATGCAGAAATTCGTTGGGCCCGTGCGCATTGGAATGGGGCCCGAGCACGCCTGTGACGACAAACTGCGCCCGCGGGAATTTCTCGCCGAGCATCGCCATGAACGGAATGCTGCCGCCCTCGCCCATGTAGGCCGGCGGCGCGCCGAAGGCGAGCTGGGAGCCGTGCGCCAAGGAATGCTCCAGCCAGGGCGACAGCGGCGGCGCATTCCAGCCGGCGGCGCTCGCCTCTTGCGTGAAGAGCACCCGCGCCCCGTACGGCGGATTCTTCTCCAACACGCCAGAAAGCGCGCTCGCGGCGGCCGCCGCGTTTAGTGTCGGCGGCAAGCGGAGGCTCAACTTTGCAACCGTCGAGGGCAGCAGCACATTGCCCGCACTCTCGGGCGGCGGCAGCCCGTCGATGCCGGTGACGGCAAGTTGCGGTCGCCAGGTGCGGTTGAGCACCAGCTCGGTCAGATCGTCCGTCACTGGCGACATGCCGGGCAGAAAGGGAAACTTCGTGTAGACATTCTCGCTCAGCGCTGCCGCGGCCCGGCGGGCTTGCGCCACCCGCTCGGGCGGCACCTGAGCATAAAATTCGGCCGGACGGACGGATCCGGTCTCTTCATCTTCGAGACGCGACAGCAGCTGCCGCAAAATGCGAAAACTCGATGGCACGATGCCCGAGGCGTCGCCCGAATGGACCCCTTCCTCGAGCACCTGCACCGTCAAGGTGCCCGATGCCATGCCGCGCAGCGAGGTCGTCAGCCACAGCTGATCGTAGTTGCCGCAGCCGGAATCGAGGCAGATGACCAGAGACGGATCACCGAGCTTCGCGGCGAGAAGGTCGACATAATACGGAAGGTCATAACTTCCGGATTCTTCGCACGCCTCGATCAGAACGACGCAGCGCGCCTGCGGGATGGACTGCTCGCGCAACGCCAGCAAAGCGCTAAGCGCGCCGAACATCGCGTAGCCGTCATCCGCGCCGCCGCGCCCGTAGAGCTTGTCACCCTCGAGCCGCGGAATCCAAGGCCCGTATCCCTCGGTCCAACCCGTCATCTCGGGCTGCTTGTCGAGATGCCCGTAAAGCAGCACGGTTTCGCTTCCCTCACCGGGAATGTCGATCAGGA
This sequence comes from Allostellaceae bacterium, assembly GCA_045802495.1. Classification (GTDB taxonomy): domain Bacteria; phylum Pseudomonadota; class Alphaproteobacteria; order ATCC43930; family CGMCC-115725; genus AP-15. The sequence continues at coordinate 26,954 of JBJMQW010000570.1, forward strand.
TAACGGGGGTGCGGCCGGGCAGCCGGACGGTTTCGAGCGTTGCATCGGGGAAGGAGGAGAGCTTGTCGTGCGCCCAGCGCTCGAACAGGGCCACCGCCTCGTCCATAAATCCGTGAATGGACCAATCCGGATCGAAGGATGGGGATTTGTTCGGGATGCGGATATAGTCGATCAACGCCGGAACGATCTCGTCGCCCCAGCGCTGGTCGATACATTTCTTGGCGGCGGCGATGTCCATCGTCAGACTCACCCAAACGTTATCCCTTCAGTTTGTTATAGGGCAGGTGATCAGCGCCGCAAAGGCGATCCGCCCTCCGACATGTCGGGAGATGCGCGTCGCTGTTGGGCCTGCCCGGCGGCGATGAGAGCCGGCGAAATCATGTTTATAGCAAGTGGTTGGGCTCCGCTTCCCCCAATCATTGACGCGATCGGCCCATCGACAATACCTTTCGATCTCGGCGCGATGATCGCCAACAGCGGAAAGGAGCAGCTGGCATGGCTAAGATCGTCCTCGGGATCGGTACCTCGCACACGCCGATGCTCAACGCACCGGCCGAGGATTGGCCGAGGTTTATCGACCGCGACGGGGTGCGCGATTTTCTCGACAAGGAGGGCGAACCGGCGAGCTATCAGGATCTGCTGCGGCGCGCCGAGCCGCATGTCGCCGCCGAGCTGACGCCGGCGCGCTTCGCGGCCCGCCACGCCGAAGCCCAAGCAGGGGTGGATCGCCTGAAGGACGCGGTGCGCCGCGCCGAGCTCGACGCCTTGATCGTCATCGGCGACGACCACAAGGAGCTCTATCAAGACGACAACATGCCGGCGCTCGTCGTCTATTACGGCAAGACAATCCGCAACACGCCGCTCAACGGCTTTTCCGGCCCCGACTGGGCAAGACGGGCGACCGCGCGCTATTACGAAGAAACCGCGCCCAGGGATTATCCCGTCGCGTCGGGCCTAGCGCTACATATGATCAACTCGTTGGTCGACCAGGAATTCGACCCGGTCGCTTCCGACGCGCTGCCCGATGGCAAGGGCGAAGGCCACGCCTTTGCCTTTGTCCGCAAGCGGTTGATGGAGGACCCCGAGCTGCCGGTGGTGCCGGTGTTGCTCAACACCTATTTTCCGCCGACCCAGCCGACCCCGCGGCGCTGCCACCGGCTCGGCCAGGCGATCCGCGCGGCGGTCGAGAGCTATCCCGGCGACGCACGCATCGGCATCGTCGGCTCGGGCGGCCTCAGCCACTTCGTCGTCGACGAGGAACTCGACCGGGCGGTCATCGACGCCTGCCGCCGCAACGACGCCGCGGCATTGCAGTCCCTGCCGCGCAAGAAGCTCAACTCGGGCAGCTCGGAGATCCGCATGTGGATTTGTGCCGCCGGCGCCTCGGAGCACCTCGACGTCAAATGGTCGAGCTATACGCCCGGCTATCGGACACCTGCGGGATCCGGCACCGGCCTCGGCTTTGTCTATTGGTCGTGAAAGCGCCTAAACCCACGCCGTCATTCCGGGGCGCGGGGCGCAGCCCGCGAACCCGGAACCCATGAACGCAGTCGGATCAGATGTGAGTACAGGCCCGTGTTCATCGGTTCCGGGCCTGTCCCTTCGGGACATCCCGGAATGACGATCGAAATGAGGTAAAGAATGAGCAAGCAGAAGGACAGTGACGACCTCCTTCGCGTCGGCCCCGGCACGACGATGGGCGAGATGATGCGGCAGTACTGGCTCCCGGCGGTGATGTCGTCGGAACTCGAGCGCAATGGGGCGCCGATGCGGCTGGTGCTGTTGGGCGAAAAGCTGATCGCGTTCCGCGACAGCTCGGGCCGGGTCGGCGTCATGGATCACCGTTGCCCGCATCGCTGTGCATCCTTGTTCCTCGGCCGCAACGAGGAGAACGGCATCCGCTGCGTCTATCATGGATGGAAATACGACGCGGAAGGCAATTGCGTCGACATGCCGAACGCGCCGCCGCACCAGGACTTCAAGGACAAGGTCAAGGCCAAAGCCTATAAGGTGGCCGAGCGCAATGGCCTCGTCTGGGTCTACATGGGCGCGCGCAAAGCGGCGCCGCCATTGCCGGCGATCGAAGCCTCGCTGTTGCCCGAAGCCGAGTTGCAGATTTCGCTTGTGCAACGCGAATGCAACTGGCTGCAGGCGCTCGAGGGCGATATCGACACCTCGCATTTCGGCTTTCTGCATACCGGCAGTGTCCAGCCCGACGATGTGGCGCCGGACAGCCTACTGCGCTGGACGGTGACCAATCGGGCGCCCGAATATCATGTGACCGACACAAGTTACGGCACGATGTATTGCGCCTATCGTGCTGCCGAGAAGGGTCAAACCTACTGGCGTTTCGCCAATTTCCTGTTTCCGTTCTGGACCCAGACGCCGCAGGGCCCGTTCGACCGCGTCAACACCCGCGCCTGGGTGCCGATGGACGACACCCACACAATGTTCGTCAGCCTGAGTTGGCGGGGCTCGCCGCCATCGATGCGCCCCTTGAAGAACGGGCAGATGGTGCCGGGATCGCGACTGGGCTTCGACTATCTGCCGAACACGACCGACTGGTATGGCCGCTGGCGCCTGACGCAGAACCCGTCGAACGACTGGATGATCGACCGTGCGGTGCAGAAGAGCGGGGAGAGCTATACCGGCATCGCCAGCATCCACGGCCAGGACCAGGCGGTGACCGAGAGCATGGGCGCCATCACCGACCACGCCTTTGAGAATCTGGCACCGAGCGATCTGATGATCGCGCGCACCCGAAGGCGGCTGTTGCGCGCCGCCCGTGCGTTCGCGAAGGAAGGGACAGCACCGCCTTGTGTCGACGATCCGGGCATCTATACCGCGGTGCGCAGCGGCGATTTCCTCGCCGACGAGAAAATCGCCTGGCGCGATGCCTATGAGATGCAGATGCGGGCCGCCCTCCGCCCGCTGCAGCAGGCAGCGGAATAACGATCGGACGTCTGTTTAGTCAGGATTTTGCACGCCGGCACGCGCGAGTGACCTAGAACAGCGTGCCGTCGCTGATGATCGTGAGCGGCGCGGCGCCGTCCTTCCGGCGTTCGAGGGCGATCTCCCGTCCGGCCGCCCAACTTCCCCCCTCGAGGACGCAAGCGAGCGGAAACTCTCGTGCGCTCGTGCCGAGCATCTCCTGGACCCGGGACGCGAGGCGATCCAGCAGCGCGACGGTCAACGCCCGCCATTCGATCACCGGTTCGCTCAGCGCCTCCAGAGGCCGCTGCAATAGGTTGTGGTCCCACGGCTGGATCACGCCGCAATCGAGGAAGAGCCCCCCATTGCGGTATTCGGCGAGACCGGTAAGCCCGTCGATGTCGGTGACCTCCACCCCGGCTGCGACCAGCGGCTCGACAAGCGAGTAAGCGAGCCATTGGCTGAGCTTGTGAAACGGCACGAGCCCATCGCCGGGCACAGCCGAGTGGCGGCCGCAATCGCCGAGCGGCATGGCGGCAAGCCTGATTCGGCCCGGCCAAATCGTCCCCAGGACCTCTAAGAGGGTGCGCAAAATTTCCGGGGCGGACACTCGCTCGCCGCGCGCCGCCCAGTGATCATACAGATTGCCGAGCCGAGCCGGAGAACCGAACAGAGATGGAAAGGCGGCGCAGACCTCTCCCAGTCGGCGCAACAATTCGGCGCGCCCCTCAAGCCCGACAAGCTCGTTCCCGGCACGATGCTGAAAGGCGTGGGCTAGGCGGTTGGGAGAAATCCGCGACAGGGCTTCGGCATCGGCCCGCCACGGGTCGGCGGGGTCAACGGAGAACAACCCGGTCTCCATCGCCCGCAAGCTTGCGACGGCGAGGCCTTCGGAGCGCGACACGACCTGGCCGGTCTTATCCTCAAGAAAGCGCCAGTTCGCGCCGGCGCCGGCGTCGAGCAGAACAGAGACAACGGCGAGATCGATCCGCGCCCGTGCCGTGTTCGCCGTGTCGGCACCGGGAGCGATGAGAGCGGCACGATTGACCCCGCCGACCGAGAAATGCCGCCATCGGCTGTGATAGGGAACAGTGAGATTGGGATAGCGCCGTCGCGTGGTCTCGACAACTCGACGGACCGCCTCGTCCAGATGGCCGAGAACAGGGCGAAAATGCCGGGTCTCGCCGCGCTCGGCGGCGGCAAAGACAATGCCGCAGCGCTCACGCACGGCTGCCGCGCTCAGCAGCGCCGTCGCTGCAGCCGCAGAAGCTTCACTCGTCGAGAGCACGACCCTTGATGCGACTGAGCTCCAGCAAATCCGGGATTCCCGATGGCGCGAAGTAGCCGGCGGCCTTCTTCGCCTCGATCTCGACCGTCGCGTCGAGCGGCACCAGCTGGTCCGGGATCGGGACCTGTTCGACGATCTCAATGCCCTGCGCCTTCAGCGCATCGTGCTTGAGGTTCGACATCGAGACCCAGCGGTCGATCCGGCGGATCCCGAGCCAGTGAAAGACATCCGGCATCAGCTCCTGAAACCGCATGTCCTGTACGCCGGCGACGCATTCGGTGCGACGGAAGTAGGTGTCCGCCCGGTCGCCGCCCAATTGGCGTTTGCGGGCATTGTAGACGAGGAATTTGGTGACCTCGCCAAGCGCCCGCCCCTCTTTGCGGTTGTAGACGATGAGCCCGACCCCGCCCTGTTGCGCCGTCTCGACGCAGACTTCGATCCCGTGCACCAGGTACGGGCGGCAGGTGCAGATGTCGGAGCCGAATACATCGGAGCCGTTGCATTCGTCGTGGACGCGGCAGGCGATCACGGCGCCGGGCTCGGCGATCCGCTCGACCTCACCAAAGAGATAGACGGTCATGCCGCCTATCGGCGGGAGCAGGACCTCGATGTCGGGTCGGGTAACGAGATCGGGGAACATCCCCCCCGTTTCCTCGAACAGTGTGCGGCGGAGATCGGCCTCCGGCACCCCAAAGCGAGCGGCAAGCCCCGGCAGGTGCCACACCGGATCGATCGCCGCCTTGGTGACACGGATCTCGCCGTTGTCGAGCAACACTTTGCCATCCGGGCGCAGAACGCCGTCGGCGAGAAGCGGGCGAAGTTCCGGCGTGTTGATCCGTGCCCTGGTGATTGCGATGGTCGGACGGATGTCGACGCCCGCTTCAATTTGTTCGGCGAAGACCTCGCCGACGAGATGACCCCAGGGATCGAGCGAGACGATTTTTGCCGGGTCGCCCCATTGCGGGCACGGCCCGATCAGGGCGACCGGTGCGGTATCGGTGAGGTCCGGACGATGATCGCGAGCCAGCGCACGCGTCGCGACCGCAAGTGCGCGATAGACCGCGTATGCGCCGGAATATGACCCGACTGCGTTGCGGTACTTGGGCGCGGCCGGACTTGCCACGACTGGCCCGCGCTCGGACGGGCCCAACGCGCCCCAACGCAGAGGGAACGCGCCCTGACCGTTCGTTCCGGGATGAGAAGTCAGCCGAATGTGACGCGGTATCGAATGTTCCATGTTCTTTAGCGCGGAAAAGCCCTAAATGGCGAGCGTAGTGAGGTTATCAACAGGCTGCAACTCGGCCGGCCGCCTCACGAGGCTGTGATACGACGGAAACCACTCGCCGGGATCATTTTTCGATATTGCGCTAAGATTGTTGCAGTTTGCTTTCCTGCACGGGCCGGCCGATGACAGAGGCGTCGACTACCGAATTGGATCTGCGCAAGTTTCGAGACCCGCTTCTCACCGCCAAGGGTGAGAAGCGAGCACACGTTGCGCTGCGATCCCTCGACACTCTTTGGTTCAATACCGGCACGCTGTGCAATTTGACTTGCCACCACTGCTACATCGAATCTTCGCCCAAGAATGACCGACTCGTCTACCTGACGGCGGCGGAGGTGACGGGCTACCTCGATCAGATCGCCGAAGGCAGCTTCTCGACATCGCTGATCGGCTTTACCGGTGGCGAGCCCTTCATGAACCCCGAGCTGTCGTCAATGCTCGAGGACGTCCTGTCCCGCAACCTTCGCGCCTTGGTGCTGACCAATGCCATGAAGCCGATGAACAAGTGCAAGCCGGCGCTGTTGCGGCTGAAAGAGCACTATGGTGACAGGCTGACAATCCGGGTCTCCATCGACCATTACGGGCGGCGCGTGCACGAGATCGAACGCGGTGAGCGCAGCTGGCGACCGACGATCGAGGGGCTGCAATGGCTGGCTCGGAACGGATTTTCCGTGCATGTCGCGAGCCGTCGGCTATCGGGTGAGCCGGAGGATGCGATCCGCCGCGGTTTTGCGGGCCTCTTCGCGGAGGTTGGGGTGGCAATCGATGTCGACGACCCGGTGGCGCTGATGGTGTTCCCGGAAATGGATGCCGCAACTGACGTGCCGGAGATCACCGAGGCGTGTTGGGGCATCCTCGGGAAATCGCCGGAAAGCGTTATGTGCGCGACCGCACGAATGGTCATAAAGCGTAAAGGTGCGGCCAGCCCGACCGTAACTGCATGCACCCTGCTGCCTTACGATGCGCGCTTCGAACTGGGCCGAACCCTCGCCGAGGCAAGCGGCGCGGTACCGCTCAACCATCCGCATTGCGCTAAATTCTGTGTCCTCGGGGGCGGTGCGTGCAGTCGCGGTTGAGGTTCGTTCGAGCTTAGGACAGCATCAAGGACGCGCTCTGATTGATGATCTCTGTCGAACCATCCCAGATCATGCGTAGCGCGACAAAAGTGATGATCCCGAGCCCGACCCATGAGATCCAGAACATACGGTCGAGCAGCCGCGCGATCCAGGTCGACGCGATCCCCATCAACGCAACCGAGAGGACAAGCCCAAACGCCAGCAGCCAGAAATGGTCGCGAGCGATGCCTGCCACCGCAAGCACATTGTCGAGAGACATCGACACGTCGGCCAGCACAATTCGGGTAAGCGCCTCCGCTGGTGTCGTCCGCGCGGGCTGCGTCTGGCTGCCGGAACATTCCGCTTCGGCTGGTGTCGCCGGACCATGGAACGATGTCTCGCGGATCTCGCGGTACATTTTCCACGATACCCAGAGCAGGAGTACGCCGCCAGCCAGGGTCAGGCCGATGACTGCGAGCAGCTGCACGGCAAAGTAAGCAAACAGGATGCGAAGCACGGTGGCGGCGGCGATGCCGAGCACAATGACGTTCCGTCTGCGCTGGGGCGGAAGCCCGGCCGCCGCCATTCCGACGACGATCGCGTTGTCGCCAGCCAGCACCACGTCGATGATAACCACCGACAGCAGCGTGCCCAGTTGATTAACGCCGATCAGCACCCTCGCCACATAAGCATTGCCGCGCGGACCGTCGAGACACACCATGTCGAGAGCTGCTCTTTTGCATCCGGCCGCGCGACTTTCTTTGTTCTATGGCGCGATTTTTCTGGTCGCCGGAATTCAGCTGCCCTTCTGGCCGGCCTGGCTCGCCGCTCGCGGCCTAACCGCCCGCGAGATCGGCATTGTGCTCGGTGCGGCAATCTGGGCCAAAGTGTTCGCGACGCCGGCGATCGGCGCGATCGCCGACAGGTCAGGTGCGCGTCGCGCGGTCATGGTGGTACTCGCCGCAGCGGCGCTGGCCGCCTATGCCGGGCTTTGGCCGATCGGTGCGTTCTCGGTTCTCGTCACACTCAATCTCGTGGCGCTGACGGCGCAATCGGCGCTGATGCCGCTTGGCGATACTCTCACTCTCGCTGCCTGCCGAAACGGCGACCACGATTACGGTCGCATCCGTGTCTGGGGCTCTGTCACGTTCATCCTCGCCTCGCTGACAAGCGGCGCCGTGCTCGCCGCGGCGCCCGGGGACCAGGTATTGCTCTTGGTCTTCGGGGCGTCCTTCCTTGTGCTTCTGGCCTGTCTTGCCGTTCCGAACGCGGATGGTCCGGCTACCCCTGCGGGCCGAGGAGCGTGGATGGGCACCGTCGCCCGCGATGTGAAATTCTGGATTTTTGTATTGACAGCGTCCGCGCTGCAGGCCAGCCATCAGTTGTATTATGGGTTCGGGACGCTACATTGGCGATCGCTCGGCCTCTCCGATCTGACGATCGGTTTCCTGTGGGCGGAGGGCGTTCTCGCCGAGATCGTGCTGTTCTGGCAGGGGCGGTTCTTGCTCGCGCGGGTTGGACCGCTCGGATTGATGACGCTGGGGGGCGCCGCCGGGATCTTGCGTTGGAGCCTCGCGGCGCTGGTGACTTGGTTGCCGGGAATCGTCGTCCTGCAACTCCTGCACGCCTTCACCTTCGGGGCGAGCCACCTCGGCGCAATGCATTTCCTGTCGCGCTCGGTGCCGCTCTCGGCTGCTGCGTCCGCTCAGAGCCTTTATGCGGCGATTTCCTCAGGCTTCGGCGCCGGGCTCGTCATGGTGATCGCGGGAACGCTCTTTGGAGCATATGGAGGACGGGCCTACCTCTTCATGACCCTGTTCTCAGCCGCTGGGCTGTTCGGAACGGCGGCTTTGCATTCTGGTGTCTCGGCGCGGTGGAACCGGAAGCGGTATCGCCGAGTTAGCTGATCAGGAGAGCAAGTTGGGCCCGACCCCTGCAGCACAGTCCCCTCAACCGCTGCGCTGCCGTTGATCACGGGTTGGGCCCCGCAGGCGCCATGCCGGCTCCCCCCACCGGCATGGCGCTCGCTCACCTGTGCGACCAGGTGTCCAACTCGCTGCTCGATTTGCTATTTCGCGCACCTCCGATGGGTTCCGTTCACCGCGCGGGCAACGGCATATTCGCGGAATGCCTTTGCGTCGAGCGTGCTGGCGAGCTTTAGCTGTTCGGCCGCTTGGTGACAGAATTGCGTCGTCGAGACGACGGCCTGTTTGCGGGCAGCCTCGTTCGCGAGGCTCGTCTGCCAGGTGTCGTAGGCGCTCTTGGGGTTGCGCGCTCCGCTCCGGCGGAAATGATCGATCATCGTGTTCTGATAATGGATGATCATGTCTTTGTTGCGTGCCCGGAATTCGCCGTAGACCGTGTCTCGGCAGGCCGAGCTGATCACCATAAGATCGGTTTGAAACTGAATTGCTTGCTCAGCTTCGATATCTGCCGCCGAGTAGCAGTTTCGGTCGGCAGCCGACGCTGTCGCAAGTGACGTGGCGGCAGCGAACGCCGCAGCCAATACAAGCTTCTTCATCGCAGATCCCCCGGGTCGACGTGAGCAGCATGAGCATACCAACCGGGCCATCAATTTCAAGAGCAACAAATCCGGCGAGGCTCTCTGTTTGGAGAGTTCCAAAGTACAAGAGGTCGTTCTTCTGGCCGAGAAAAAGGCTAACTCAACCCACGATTGGTTAGAAAAGCCAGATCTTCCATTCAAATATTGGACGCTCGGGCGACAAATCCCGGCGCGCAGATTAGGACTAGCACAATCTTGGCCGTAATCCAGCGCGAATCATCTCCCCCCGCGAGGAGGCAAGCGAAATGGGCCCAATGATCGCCTTATTCACCGACTTTGGTTTGGAGGGACCTTATACCGGACAGGTGAAGACCGTTTTGCACCGCACGGCGCCGGGGGCGACAATTGTCGATCTCTTCGCGGACGCACCGGCGGCGCGACCTAGGCCGGCCGCTTATCTTCTGGCCGCATACGCCACATGGTTCCCGCCGGGGACAGTGATCCTCGCAGTGATCGATCCCGGAGTTGGCGGCGCGCGCGCCGCCATCATTGTTGAAGCGGACGGGCGGTGGTACGTGGGTCCCGACAACGGACTGTTCGAACTCGTAATGCGCCGTGCCGAGACGGCTCGGAGCTGGGAGGTCGTCGATTGGTCCGCAGCGACATCCGCTAGTTTTCACGGCCGCGATTTATTTGCGCCGGCAGCCGGCCGGCTCGCCCGCGGCGAGCGGCCGGCCGCCCCGCTCCGGCTCGAGGGAAGCGGGCGGCACCTCGATTGGCCGGACGACCTGCCCGAGATCGTCTACATCGACCGGTACGGCAACGCGATGACCGGATTGCGCGCTTCGCTGTTACCCGGGAAAGCGCGCCTCAACGCCTCCGGCCGCGTGCTGTCGCGCGCGCGCACCTTCTCGGACGTTTCGGAGGGCGAGGCCTTCTGGTACGAGAACTCCAACGGGCTCGCCGAGATTGCCGTCAATTCCGGCCGCGCGGATGCCACTCTCGGCATCGCGATCGGCAGTCCGGTCGCTATCCTCGGGTAGTCGGCCCTCGGATAATCGGCGCCGCTGTCACGGGGGCGGGGTTACAATCTTGGCGCCCGGCGGCACCCGGAGCTGGCGTCGCCTCTGGAACCGGTGAAACAGCCATATGGCGATCGCGAAAAAAACAAAGGCGATCAGCATGACAAGGCTGAACGAGCGCACCAGATGACCGAGAACCGCGCGGAAGGCGTGACCAAGAAAATAGCCGACCGCGACAAAGCTGACTGCCCAAAGACCGGCGGCAATAAAATTCAACGTCATAAATCGCTGCCATCGGACCGCGCTCATCCCCATGGCGAAGGATGAGAAATTCCGCACGCCGTAGATGAAGCGGAAGGTCAGAATGAATCCGGTGTTGTACCGCTCGAGCCAATAGAGAGCAGCCTCGACACCACGGCGCCATCTCGGGAATCGGTTCAGCAGCCGCAGACCGAAATACCGGCCGATCCAGAAATAGGTTTGGTCGCCTGAAAAGCTGCCGAGCCAAACCACCGCGAGCAGCAGAAACGGGTTGAGGAGGCCTTGCGCGGCGGCAAAACCGGCAAACAGCACAAAGGTCTCCCCTTCGAGAAACGTCCAGATAAAAGCGATCAGGTGGAAGCAGGCGCCATTTTCAGCAATGAGCTGGCTGATATCCATTCCCGCCCTATCTTCCGCCCTGTCCGTGTGCCCCGGCCGTGGCTGGAGCGGGCCCCCTTGATCCTCTTCCGGCGCAGCGCATGCTATGTTTTTCCGCGATCCCGGTCGAGCGGATTCCCGCGCGGGCTCCGTATCGATCCCTGAGCAAGGAGACGGCGCATGGCGGGCTTGTATTTCGAAGAATTCAAAGAAGGTCAAGTTTTCGAGCACGCAATCAGTCGCACTGTAACCGAGATGGACAATGTGCTGTTTAGTACATTGACAATGAACCCTCAGCCGCTTCACCTCGACGAGGAGTTCGCGAAAGCGACTGAGTTTGGCCAGCGCCTAGTGAATAGTCTGTTTACGTTAGGCCTGGTGATCGGCATCAGCGTGGGCGAGACGACGCTCGGGACGACGGTCGCCAATCTCGGGATGAGCGATGTGCGGTTTCCGAAGCCGGTCTTTCACGGCGACACGCTGCGCGCTCGGACGATCGTGCGATCCAAGCGGCGCAGCCAATCCCGCAAGGATGCCGGGATCGTCGAATTCGAGCATCAGGGCATCAATCAACGCGGCGAGACTGTTGCGATCTGCCGGCGCGCCGGCTTGATGAAATGCCGATCTACGGAGGAATGAATGCGCTCTCTGCTGTTTGTTCCCGCCGATAGCGAACGCAAGTTGTCGCGTGCTCCGCAGTCGGGTGCTGATGCGCTGATACTCGACCTCGAGGATTCTGTCGTCCCGGCAAACCGGGGCCTTGCGCGCCGGCAAGCGCACGATTTCCTCGTTGCGACGGGCTCCGAACCCGCGCTCGCCCGCCGCTATGTCCGCATCAATCCGCTGGCGAGCGGCGTCGCGCTCGACGACTTGACCGCGGTGGTGCCGGGAAGGCCGGATGGGGTGCTGCTGCCGAAATGCATGCCGGAGGATTTGCGCACCCTCGACCATTACCTCTCCGCGCTGGAGGCGGCCTACGGAATTGCGCACGGGGCGATAAGGGTCATCGCGATCGCAACCGAGACTCCGGCCGCGATGTTTGCGCTCGGCGGTTATTCCGGAGTGTCGCCCCGCCTCGCGGGGATCACCTGGGGCGCGGAGGATCTGGCCGCCTGCCTCGGCGGCAACAACCGTCGGCTCGACGGCATCTACGACGATGTCTATCGCTTGGCGCGCTCGCTGTGCCTCGCCGGAGCGGCGGCAGCCGGGGTGATGGCAATCGACACGATCTACACCGATTTCAAGGACGAGGCCGGACTTACGGTCGAGTGCGCCGCCGCGCGGCGTTCGGGCTTCACGGCCAAGATGGCGATCCATCCGGCGCAGATTGCGGTCATCAACAGCGCCTTTTCCGCAAGCGAGGAGGAGGTCGCCTGGGCCCGCAAGGTAGTCGCCTCGTTTGCCGAAAATCCCGACGCCGGGACCATCGCTCTGGACGGCAGGATGATCGACAGACCACATCTGACCCTGGCGCGAAGAATCCTTGGGCTTGGCAACGGCTGAGCCGGCGAGCGCGGAGATGTGACCCTGGGTTGCGTCCTATAATGCCTTAACGGCTATCGGGAGGACGAAGGATGGCCCGCGATCCGAAAGCGGCGGTTCTGGCGCTGCACCGGTTCGGGTTCGGCCCGCGGGGCGGCTCCGCGGAAACGATCGCTTCCGATCCTCGCGGCGCGCTTCTCGCCGAACTCGATCGGCCGGACGCAGGGCAGATCACAAACCCCGAGCTGCCGACGAGCGGCGCCACCAACCGCGCCGTCTTCGAATACCGGGCCGAGCGCAACGCCAGTCAAAAGCGCGCGCGCCGCGACTCGTCGCAGGCGGAAATGGTGGCTGCGCCGGCCCAGCCCGAGGCGATGCCGTTGCCGCGGCAGCTTTTTCGCAATGAAGCGCAGGCGCGCATCGACGCGGCGGTCAATGCCGAGATCGGCTTTGCCGAACGGCTGGTGTGGTTCTGGTCGAACCATTTCTGCGTCAACCAGGAAAAGACCGTCATGGCCGGCGCCTATGAGCGCGAGGCAATCCGGCCGCATGTATTGGGCCGGTTCGCCGACATGCTGCTCGCCGTCGAGAGCCATCCAGCGATGCTGATGTACCTCGACAACGCCCAGTCGATCGGCCCCAACTCGATTGCCGGCGTCAATCGCGACCGCGGCCTCAACGAGAATTTGGCGCGCGAGATCCTGGAGCTGCACACGCTCGGCGTGCGCACGACCTACACGCAGGCTGACGTGACCAATTTCGCCAAGGTCCTGACCGGCTGGACGATACGGCAGACTGTATCGGACCCCGACCACGGCGGAGAATTCGTCTACATCAAGCGCGCGCACGAGCCTGGCCCGCAAACCGTCATCGGTAAGGATTACGACGATGCCGGGACCGAGCAAGGTCGCGCCGTGCTGGCCGACCTCGCTCGCCATCCGGCAACCGCGAAGCACGTTGCAACAAAGCTCGCGCGCCATTTCGTTACCGACGAGCCGCCCCCGGCGCTGGTCCATCGGCTGACGCAACGTTTCCTCGACACCGACGGTGACCTGAAGGAAGTGACAAAGGTGCTGGTCACTGCTCCCGAGGCGTGGGCTCCGGAACAGGCGAAGATCAAACGGCCGGCGGAATGGATCGTGGCGGCATCGCGCGCGACCGGTGAGACGAGCGACATCGCCCGCATCATCCAGGCTCAGAACCTGCTCGGAGAGCCGTTATGGCGGCCGCCGGCGCCCAAAGGCTTTTCGGACGAGAATGCCGCCTGGCTCGATGGCCTCCCGCAGCGGCTCGAGATCGCCAACACTTTTGCGCGTCGCGAAGGCCTCGCCCTCGAACCGGCAGCCGTCATGGAGGTCGCGTTAGGACCATTGGCTTCGACGGAAACGCGGGCCGCGGTTATCGGCGCCGAGAGCCGGCCGCAGGCAATGACGGTTCTGCTGATGGCCCCGGAATTCCAGCGGAGGTGACGATGCCGCTCGATCTTCGCGCTCCAACCAGACGCGAGCTGCTGCTCGGCTCTGGGGTGTTGTTCGCCTGGGCTTCAGTGCCGCGCATCGCCCATGCCGAGGGCCGCGACCCGCGGCTGCTTGTGATCGTCCTGCGTGGCGCGCTCGACGGGCTCGGCGTCGTCGCCCCGGTCGGCGACCCGGACTGGGGAAAGCTGCGCGGCGACAAGGGGTTGGCATTGGAGGGTGCGACGCCAGCCCTGCCGCTCGACGGTTTCTTCGCGCTGAACCCGGCGATGCCGAATTTTCACCGGATGTACCAGGCAGGCCAGGCAACAATTGTGCACGCGGTCGCGACACCCTATCGCGAGCGCTCGCATTTCGACGGGCAGGACGTGCTCGAAAGCGGGCTCGCAAAGCCGGGCGCTGCGGATACCGGCTGGCTCAACCGCACCCTGGCGGCATTGGAGCCGGGCGGGCATGTTGATCCGCATGGCGGGCAGGCCTTTGCCGTCGGACCGATCACGCCGCTCGTCGTGCGCGGTCCGGCGCCGGTATTGTCGTGGGTGCCGCCGCGGCTGCCGCCGGTCGGCGACGACACTACCTTGCGGCTGCTCGACCTCTATCGCCACACCGATCCGACCTTTGCGCGCGTGCTCGAGGAGCGTATCGGCCTCGCCGCGGTCGCACGCGCGGGCGGTATGACCGCCGAGCTCGGCGAGGACCGCCCGGTCGTCCAGGGCGGCATCGCGCAGGTGCGCGCCTATTTTGCTGAGACCGCCGGCACCGCGGCGAAATTCCTCGCCGGTGCGGAGGGCCCGCGCGTCGGCGCGTTGGCTTTCGACGGCTGGGACACGCATGTCGCGGAGGGTGCGGCCAAGGGCCGGCTCGCCAATTTGCTCGGCGCGCTCGACGGCGCACTCGCCGCGATCGAGAGCAATATGGGCGAAGCCTGGCGTGAGACGGTGGTCGTGCTCGTCACCGAGTTCGGCCGCACCGCCCGCCTCAACGGCAATGAGGGCACCGACCATGGCACCGCGACCGTCGCATTGCTCGCCGGCGGCGCATTGAAGGGCGGCCGTGTCATCGCCGATTGGCCGGGTCTCAAAGAGACCGATCTCTACGAGAACCGCGACCTACGGCCGACGGCCGACCTGCGCGCGGTGTTCAAGGGCCTGCTCGAGGAGCACCTCTGTGCCGATCGCGGAAGGCTGGAGGCGGCGGTATTCCCGGACAGCAGCGATGTGAAGCCGTTGCGGGGGCTGCTCGCCTGACACTTTAATGGCGTCCCGTAGCCGAGCTGCAGGACGCCGTTATGAACGATCTGAGCCTCACCAGCCCCGTGGCGCGGGCGCGCGATCTCGCCCGCTCGATCGCCACGGAGGCAGACGCCATCGAGCGCAAGCGGCGCTTGACCGAACCGGTGCTCGAGCAACTCCACGAGGCGCGACTCTTCCGCATGTTCTACCCGCGCTCGGTCGGCGGCGACGAGGTCGCCCCGGCGGTTGCGATCGAGGCGGTCGCGGAACTGGCCCGGCACGACGGTTCGGTCGGCTGGTGTGTCTCGATCGCCAACAGCATCGGCCTCTTCGCACCCTACATCGAGCCGACGGCGGCGCAAACGGTGTTTGGCGACCCGCGCGCGACCTGCGCCTGGGGGCCGCCGAACGATTGCCGCGGGATCGCGGTGCCGGGCGGCTACCGGGTCACCGGGCGCTGGGATTTCGCCAGCGGCTGCCGCCATGCTAGCTGGATGGGCGCGCACGGCATGGTAGTCGAACCGGACGGCTCGTTCCGCCTCAACAATTTTGGCCGGCCGACGGTGCGGACCTGGCTCTTCCCGGTGGAGCGGGCGGCGTTGCTCGACAATTGGGACCCGATCGGCCTGCGCGGCACCGCCTCCGAATCCTATCGGGTCGACGACCTCTTCGTGCCCGAGGCGTTTACCGGCACCCGCGAGGACCCAACCCTGCGGCGCGAACCCGGCCCGCTTTATGCGTTTCCGCAACAGACGCTTTATTCGGTTGGCATCGCCAGCGTCGCGCTCGGCATCGCCCGCGGCATGCTCGACGCCTTCGTCGAGCTGGCGCTGCGCAAGACCCCGCGCGGCACCGGCCGCCTCGCCGACAATGCGGTCGTTCAGGCCGGGGTGGCGCGCGCCGAGGCCAAGCTCGGCGCCGCGCGCTCATATCTGCTCGACACCGTGACCGCGATCTACCGCCGCGCCGGCCCCGCGGCGCCAATCGACGTGATGGACCGCGC
>JBJMQW010000571.1:0-11282 GCA_045802495.1 Allostellaceae bacterium
CCCTTGCGGGCGCCGTGCGTCGAGTTGAAATACTCGAGGACGGTCAGTCCCTCCTTGAAGTTGGAAATGATCGGCGTCTCGATGATCTCGCCCGACGGCTTGGCCATCAGGCCTCGCATTCCCGCCAGCTGCTTGATCTGCGCCGCAGAGCCGCGGGCCCCGGAATCCGACATCATCCACACGGAGTTGACCGGCTCGCCTGGCGCCGCCGAGCGGATCATTTTGAGCATCTCGTCGGCGACCTTGTCGGTGCAGCGCGACCAGACGTCGACCACCTTGTTGTACTTCTCGCCTTGGGTGATCAAGCCGTCCTGATATTGCTGCTCGTATTGTTTGACCTGGTCGCGCGCCTCGGCGACGAGACGGCGCTTTTCCTCGGGGATGATCAGATCATCCTTGCCAAAGGAGATCCCGGCCTTGCACGCTTGCTGGAAACCGAGCGACATCAGATGGTCGCAGAAAATGACGGTCTCTTTCTGGCCGCAATGGCGATAGACATGATCGATGACGTTGCTGATCTCTTTTTTGGTCAGCAAGGTATTGATCAGGTCAAAACTGACCGCCGAGTTGCGCGGCAGGATCTCCGACAGCAGCATTCGGCCGGGCGTCGTCTCGACGCGCTGGACGACCGGCTTGCCTTCGGCATCGACCGTGTGATAGCGCGCCTTGATCCGGGCGTGCAGCGATACCGCCTTTGACTCGAGCGCCTGCTCGATCTCGCCGATGCTGGTGAACAGCATCCCTTCGCCCTTCTCGCCCGGACGCTCCATCGTGATGTGGTAAAGCCCGAGAACGATGTCCTGCGACGGCACGATGATCGGCTTACCGTTGGCGGGGCTGAGGATATTGTTGGTCGACATCATCAGCACGCGCGCTTCGAGCTGCGCCTCCAGCGAGAGCGGCACGTGCACCGCCATCTGGTCGCCGTCGAAATCCGCGTTGAAGGCGGTGCAGACCAGCGGGTGCAGCTGGATCGCCTTGCCCTCGATCAGCACGGGCTCAAAAGCCTGGATCCCGAGACGATGCAGGGTCGGGGCCCGATTCAACAGCACCGGATGCTCGCGGATTACCTCCTCGAGGATGTCCCAAACTTCTGGCCGCTCCTTTTCGACCAGGCGCTTTGCTGCCTTGATCGTGCTGGCGAGACCGTAAAGTTCGAGCTTCGAGTAGATGAACGGCTTGAAGAGCTCGAGCGCCATCTTTTTGGGAAGCCCGCACTGGTGCAGTTTGAGCTCGGGACCGACGACGATAACCGAGCGGCCCGAATAGTCGACGCGCTTGCCGAGCAGGTTTTGGCGGAACCGGCCCTGCTTGCCCTTCAGCATGTCGGACAGTGATTTCAGCGGGCGCTTGTTGGCTCCGGTGATGATCCGTCCCCGGCGGCCATTGTCGAACAGCGCGTCAACGGCCTCCTGCAGCATTCGTTTCTCGTTGCGCACGATGATGTCGGGGGCGCGCAGCTCGATCAGCCGCTTCAGCCGATTGTTGCGGTTGATCACGCGTCGATAGAGGTCGTTGAGGTCCGAGGTTGCGAAGCGGCCGCCATCGAGCGGCACCAGCGGCCGCAACTCCGGCGGAATGACCGGCACGACTTCAAGGATCATCCATTCAGGGCGGCTGTTCGACTCGACAAAAGCTTCGACGAGTTTCAGGCGCTTCACGAGCTTCTTGCGTCGCGCCTCCGAGTTCGTGTCACGCAACTCGGCGCGCAGCCGCTCCTTCTCTTCGGCAAGATCGATCGCTGAGAGCATCGTCCGCAATGCCTCGGCCCCGATCGACGCGGTAAACTGGTCGTCGCCGTAATCGTCCTGCGCTTGCAGATACTCCTCTTCGTTGAGGAGCTGATGCTGCTTCAGGGGCGTCAGCCCCGGCTCGATGACGACGTAATTCTCGAAATAGAGAACCCTTTCGAGATCCTTCAGAGTCATGTCGAGCAACAGCCCGATCCGACTCGGCAAGGATTTCAAAAACCAAATATGCGCAACCGGCGAGGCCAGCTCGATATGGCCCATGCGGTCGCGGCGCACCTTGGAGAGCGTCACCTCGACGCCGCATTTCTCACAAATAATACCGCGATACTTCATGCGCTTGTACTTGCCGCACAAGCATTCGTAATCCTTGATCGGTCCAAAAATCCGAGCGCAAAACAGCCCGTCGCGCTCGGGCTTGAATGTCCGGTAGTTGATCGTTTCCGGCTTTTTTATCTCGCCATAGGACCAGGAGTGGATGCGCTCCGGGCTGGCGATCGAGATGCGGATCTGATCGAAGCTCTGCGGCCCGCTGACCTGGCCAAAAATATTCATCAACTCGTTCATCAACGACCCCTCTTGTGGTCTGTCGTCATGCGCGCGACGGTGCGCTGCCGGGGCCGCCGGCGCGCTGCTCGCGTGCCTGGCCCCGCACCGTCGCGGAGGTGACGGAATAGAAACAACGGAATAGAAACACCTGATGTCTCGGACGAGGCGCTCAGTAGCCCCGCTGCTCCAGCTCGACGTTGAGACCGAGCGACCGCAACTCCTTGACCAGTACGTTGAACGATTCAGGTATGCCGGCCTCGAAATTGTCGTCGCCTCGCACGATTGCCTCGTACACCTTGGTTCGCCCGGACACGTCGTCGGATTTGACCGTCAACATCTCCTGCAAGGTGTATGCCGCTCCGTAGGCCTCGAGCGCCCAGACCTCCATTTCGCCAAAGCGCTGACCGCCGAACTGGGCCTTGCCGCCGAGCGGCTGCTGAGTAACAAGGCTGTACGGGCCGATCGAGCGTGCGTGGATCTTGTCGTCAACGAGATGGTGCAGCTTCATCATGTATATGTAGCCGACGGTCACGGGACGATCGAACGCCTCGCCGGTCCGTCCGTCGATGAGCGTGACCTGCCCCGAAGCGGAAAGCCCCGCTTGCTCGAGCATCGAAACGATGTCCTCCTCGCGCGCACCATCAAAAACCGGGCTCGCCATCGGCACGCCGTGCGCGAGATTGCCGGCAAGCTCGACCAGATCCTCGTCCGCCAGGCTGCCGATCTCGGCTCGCTGCTCTCCTTGGTACATCTCGCCGAGGAAGCCGCGCAGTTCGCCGTTGGCCATCCCACGTTTGACCTTGGTGAGCACCTCGCCAATGCGCTGTCCAAGCCCGGCAGCGGCCCATCCCAGATGGGTTTCCAGAATCTGGCCGACATTCATGCGGCTTGGGACGCCGAGCGGATTCAATACGATGTCCACCGGCGTGCCATCCCCGAGATAGGGCATGTCTTCGCAGGGCACGATCCGCGATATGACACCCTTGTTGCCGTGACGACCCGCCATCTTGTCGCCCGGCTGCAGTTTGCGCTTCACCGCCACAAAGACCTTGACCATTTTCATGACGCCGGGCGGCAGCTCGTCGCCACGCTGCAATTTCTCGACCTTGCTCTCGAAACGCGAGGTCAAGGCCGCGACAGCGTCGTCCATCTGCCTCTTCAAGCCTTCGACATCGGCCATTCTGGCGTCGTCGCGGATCGAGATCTGACGCCATAGCGCCGGGGTGTACTCCGCCAGCACCTCCTCGGTGATCTCGATTCCCGATTTCATGCCGCGCGGCCCGCCAACGGCGATTTGACCAAGCAGCAGCTCCTTCAATCGGGCCGCGAAACTGCGCTCGAGGATGCCGCGCTCGTCATCGCGGTCCTTGGCAAGCCGTTCAATTTCGGCCCGCTCGATCGCCAGAGCGCGTTCGTCTTTGTCGACCCCGCGGCGGGAGAAGACGCGAACTTCGACGATCGTGCCCGAAACGCCCGGCGGCAGGCGCAGTGAGGTATCCCGCACATCGGATGCTTTTTCTCCGAAGATAGCACGGAGCAGCTTTTCCTCCGGCGTCATCGGCGATTCGCCCTTCGGGGTGACCTTACCGACCAGAATGTCGCCCGGCTTGACCTCGGCGCCGATATAGACGATCCCGGCCTCGTCGAGGTTCTTCAGCGCCTCCTCACCGACATTTGGGATGTCGCGCGTGATCTCCTCTTGTCCCAGCTTGGTGTCGCGGGCCATCACTTCGAACTCTTCGATATGGATCGAGGTGAACACATCGTCGGAGACGATGCGTTCGGAGATCAGGATCGAATCCTCGAAGTTGTAGCCGTTCCACGGCATGAAGGCGCACAGCACATTGCGCCCGAGCGCCAGCTCGCCCAGCTGCGTCGACGGGCCATCGGCGATGATGTCGCCCGCCATTACCTGATCGCCGGCTTTGACGAGCGGCCGCTGGGTGATGCAGGTGTTCTGATTAGACCGCTGGAACTTGAGCAAGTTGTAAATATCGACGCCCGAGGCGGTGGCCGAGGTTTCCTCAGTGGCGCGAACGACGATGCGCGTCGCATCGACCTGGTCGACGATCCCGGCCCGGCGGGCGATGATCGTCACCCCGGAATCGCGTGCGACGGTCTCCTCCATGCCGGTGCCGACGAGCGGCGCCTCGGCGCGGATCAATGGCACTGCCTGGCGCTGCATGTTCGATCCCATCAGGGCGCGGTTCGCGTCATCGTTTTCGAGGAATGGGATCAGCGCCGCTGCCACCGAGACCAGCTGCTTTGGCGAAACGTCGATCAGGTCAATGTCCTCCGGCCGCTGCATGACGAAATCGCCGCCCTTGCGGCAATTGGTGAGCTCTGCGGCGATCCGGCCGTCGCTGTCGATTGCGGCATTGGCCTGCGCAATCGCGTAGCGCCCCTCATCCATCGCCGAAAGATAGATAACCTCATCGGTGACATGTCCGCCGACGACTTTGCGGTAGGGGCTCTCTATAAAGCCGTACTGGTTCACCCTTGCATATGTCGCAAGGCTGTTGATCAGACCGATATTCGGACCTTCGGGGGTCTCGATCGGGCAGATCCGGCCATAATGGGTCGGATGCACATCGCGCACCTCGAAACCCGCCCGCTCGCGCGTCAGACCGCCGGGACCGAGAGCCGACAGACGCCGCTTATGAGTGATCTCTGAGAGCGGATTGGTCTGGTCCATGAACTGCGACAATTGCGATGAGCCGAAGAACTCGCGCACTGCCGCCGCGGCTGGCTTGGCGTTGATCAAATCGTGCGGCATCACGGTGTCGATCTCAACCGAGCTCATGCGTTCGCGGATCGCTCGTTCCATCCGCAGCAGGCCGACCCGGTACTGGTTCTCCATCAACTCGCCAACCGAGCGCACCCGGCGATTGCCGAGATGATCGATGTCGTCGATCTCACCGCGCCCGTCTTTGAGCTCGACCAGCACCTTCAGTATCGCGAGGATGTCCGCCTTGCGCAGAATTCGCACCGTATCATCGGTGTCAAGGTTCAGGCGGGAGTTCATTTTGACCCGGCCGACCGCCGACAGATCATACCTTTCAGGATCGAAGAACAAGCTGTTGAACAGCGTCTCCGCCGTGTCCAGGGTAGGCGGCTCACCCGGCCGCATTACCCGATAGATATCGATCAGCGCGTCCTCGCGCGTCGCGTTCTTGTCGGTCGCGAGCGTGCTGCGGATGTAGGGACCGACGCTGACGTGATCGATGTCGAGGACCGGCAGCTGGCCGACACCGGCTCCCGTCAACTGCGCGAGGGCCGAGGCGGTGATCTCGTCGCCGGCCTCGAAATAGACTTCGCCGGTTTCCTCATTGATCAGATCCGAGGCGAAATACCGGCCGACCAATTCCTCCTCTGTGACCAGCACATCCGTGAGACCCTCCTCGCGCAGCCGCCTCGTGACGCGCGGGGTCAGCCGCTCGCCCGCGGCGAGCACGACCTCTCCGGTTCGGGCATCGAGCAGATCATTCGTCAGTTTGCCTTTGAGGTTCTCTTCGTTGAACGGCGTCATCCACCCTTGAGGGCCGCGCTGGAAAATGATGGTCCCATAGAAATTGGCGAGGATCTCCTCCTTCGACATGCCGGATGCTGCGCCGGGCTGCAGCGGCTGATTCTCGGCTGCGCGGCGCGCCCGCAATTCCTCGGTCGCGGCGTCGTCCAGCGCGAGCAGCAACGTCGTCGCCGGCAATTTGCGCCGGCGGTCTATGCGCACATAGACATGATCTTTGGCGTCGAACTCGAAATCGAGCCAAGAGCCGCGATAGGGGATCACCCGGGCGGCGAACAGGTATTTGCCCGAGGAATGTGTCTTACCCTTGTCGTGGTCGAAGAAAACCCCGGGGCTGCGATGCATTTGCGAGACAATGACGCGCTCGGTGCCGTTGATGATGAAGGTTCCGTTCTTGGTCATCAGCGGCATGTCGCCCATATAGACGTCCTGCTCCTTGATGTCGCGGATCGAGCGTGACCCGGTATCCGCGTCGACATCCCAGACGACAAGACGCAATGTGACCTTCAGCGGCGCCGCGAAGGTGATGCCCCGCTGCTGGCACTCATCGACGTCGTATTTTGGCGTCTCCAGCTCGTACCGCACAAATTCAAGCTGCGCGCGGTCGGAGAAATCGCGGATCGGGAACACCGATTTGAAGACTTCCTGAAGCCCGACACTGGTGCGCTGCTCGGGCACGACCCCCATCTGCAAGAAGTGATCGTATGAGCTCTTTTGAACTTCGATCAGGTTAGGCATCGGCGCAACTTCGGCGATGCGTCCGAAGCTCTTGCGGATCCGCTTCTTGCCCGTGAAGGATAAAGCCATGCATGCACCTCGTTATCGGCCGCTGCGCGGCGGCCTCAGTCAGATAGCGGTTGTCTCACCGCAAAAAAGCAGATCGGCATCAGACATCTCGCCCCAACCAGATATGCCGGTGTGAACCAAGACGCCGAAAACCGGCGTGCGCGACCGCTCGCGCCCCGGGTTTGCAGTTCTGGGTGTCGGGCGGCGGCCGAGGGCGATCGGACGCCCGCCCCGTGTGCTAAAGCTCGTGACAGGCCTACTTTATTTCGACAGTCGCACCCGCATCTTCAAGCTGTTTCTTGATTTTTGCCGCCTCGTCCTTGTTGACCCCTTCCTTAACGGGCTTAGGCGCGGCCTCGACCAGGTCTTTGGCCTCCTTGAGACCGAGGCTCGTGATCGCCCGGACCTCTTTGATCACATTGATCTTCTTTTCGCCAATGGCCGCCAAGATCACGTCGAACTCGGTCTTTTCTACGGCCGCTTCGGGCGCAGCCGCCCCCGCTCCGCCGGCTACCGCTGCGACCGCCACTGGGGCTGCCGCGGAGACCCCCCATTTCTCTTCCAGCATCTTGGACAGCTGCGCCGCCTCGATGACGGTCAAGGCCGACAGATCATCGGCCAGCCTCACCAAATCAGCCATGTTTTACTCCTGATTACCTTCGATTTCGGATTTCTCTGAAACAGCAGAACCGGACGCCTCGCCTTGACTCTCGGCATAGGCGGCAAAGACCCGCGCGACTTGTCCAGCGGGAGCCTGCAGAACCCTCGCCACCCGTGCCGCCGGCGCTTGGAGCAGTCCGATCAGCTTGCCTCGCAGCTCGTCGAGTGAAGGGAGGCTCGCCAACTCCCTGACTCCGGCCACATCGATCTGCTGACCCGCGAGCCCGCCGCCGATGATCGTCAGTTTGTCGTTGCGGTTGGCATATTCGACGACCACCTTGGCGGCGGCGAGAGGGTCGCTCGAAAAGGCGATCGCTGTCGGACCGGTGAACAGCGGGGATAGCGACTCGAACGGGGTGCCCGTCAAGGCCCGCTTGGCGAGACGGTTCTTTGTCACACGGAAGCTGGCTCCGGCGCTGCGTACCTGCCGCCGCAGCTGGGTGACCTCGGCGACACTGAGCCCGGTCTGATGCGTAATGACCACGCAAGCCGTGACTGTGAGATCCCGCTGGAGACTTTCGACCAGCCTCTGCTTCTGCGTTCGGTCCACTCCGATCTCCGACCCGTTCCCGCTGCCTGCCTTGGGTGGCTAGACTCTCGGCTCCTCTGCCAATCCGGACAATTCGACCCTGACGCCCGGCCCCATGCTCGAGCTGATGCTGACCTTCTTGATGTAGGTGCCTTTGACGCCGCTCGGCTTTCCGCGCGTGATCGCGCCGACAAAGGCGCGCACATTATCCGCCAATGCTTCTTCGGTAAAGCTCACTTTGCCAACGCCGGCATGCACGATCCCCGCCTTCTCGGCACGAAACTCGACCTGCCCACCTTTGGCGGCGCGTACCGCCTCGGCGACGTTCGGTGTCACCGTGCCGAGCCGCGGGTTCGGCATCAAGCCGCGAGGACCTAGGATCTTGCCCAGCCGCCCGACCAACGACATCAGATCCGGCGTGGCGATCGCCCGGTCGAAATCGATCTGCCCCGCCTGGACCTTTTCGGCGAGATCTTCGGCTCCGACAATGTCGGCGCCGGCCGCCTCGGCTTCCTTCGCCCGGTCGCCCCGCGCAAACACCGCCACCCGGACCGTCTTGCCGGTGCCATGCGGCAGAATCACAGCACCTCGAAGGTTCTGGTCAGGTTTGCGCGGATCGAGATTCAAGTTCATCGCGAGTTCGACAGTCTCGTCGAACTTCGCCGAGGCGCGCTGCTTGATTGCCTTCAGCGCCTCGTCGAGTGGGCGCGCCGCGGTCGGGTCGATGCCTTCATAGGCTTTTTTCAATCGTTTGCCGGTCTTCGCCATTGCCTTACTCCACCACTTCAAGGCCAATCGACCGCGCCGAGCCTACCAGCATGCGGCACGCGCCCTCGATGTCCTTTGCGTTGAGGTCCTGCATCTTCTGCTCAGCGATCTCTCGGATCTGATCCATGGTGACCCGGCCGACCGCCCTCACCTTCCCGGTCGTCTGCGATCCCTTTTCGATCCCAGCGGCCTTCTTGAGAAAATAGCTGTTTGGGGGACTCTTGGTGACAAAAGTGAAGGAGCGGTCGCCATAGGCGGTAATCACGACCGGGATTGGCATGCCGGGCTCTAGATTCTGCGTTGTGGCGTTGAACGCCTTGCAAAATTCCATGATGTTGAGCCCGCGCTGACCAAGCGCCGGTCCTATCGGCGGGGACGGATTAGCCTTGCCGGCGGGGACTTGCAGTTTGATGATACCGACGATTTTTTTTGCCATTTATGTCTCCAATGACGCCGCCCGCCGCCAGCATCACACCTTTTCAACTTGCGAATACTCCAACTCGACTGGCGTAGCACGCCCAAAGATCGATACTGCGACCTTGATGCGCGATTTCTCTTCGTCGACCTCCTCGACCAACCCGTTGAACGAGGTGAACGGGCCATCGCAGACCCGGACCTGTTCACCGACTTCGAAGGTGACCGAGGGCTTCGGCCGTTCGATCCCCTCCTGAACCTGGTGCATGATGCGTGCCGCCTCGTGCTCGCTGATCGGGGACGGACGGCCGCGCCCCCCAAGAAAACCGGTGACCTTCGCCGTGTTCTTGACGAGGTGCCAAGTCTCGTCGCCCATATCCATCTTGATCAGCACATAGCCGGGAAAGAACTTTCGCTCCGAGCTGACCTTCGAACCGCGCTTGACCTCGACGACCTCCTCGGTCGGCACCAGAATCTCCTCGAATTTCTCGGACAGCCCCTTCTGTTCGGCCTGCTCGCGTATCGAGGTCGCGACTTTTTTCTCAAAGCCGGAATAGACGTGAATCACATACCAGCGGCTCGCCATCGTCCAGCGTCCCAGTCCTACTGCCCGAGCCCGAAGATCAGCCTTACACCGGCCGAAAACGCCTGGTCGACCACGAAAAAGAAGGCGGCCGCGACAAATACCATTACGAACACCATCGCCGTCGTGACGAGCGTTTCTTTGCGGGTCGGCCAGGTCACCCGCGAGACCTCTTGACGGACCTGCTGAAAGAACTCGATCGGGGTCGTCTTCGCCATCAATCTATATCACCTTTGGCAACGGAGGCCGGGTAGCCATATGGCCCCTTGCCCGGCCTATTTCAGGAAGTCCGCGCCGGTATTTCCTTTCAACGACTGGCAGGAGTGGAGGGGCTCGAACCCCCAACCCCCGGTTTTGGAGACCGGTGCTCTACCAGTTGAGCTACACTCCTATCGTTCATAGTCATGCCCGGACCCGGGCATCTCAGCGCCTGGCACGAGATCCCCCGGATCAAGTCCGGGGATGACGGTCGCAAGCGCCCGTCACTTTATGATTTTGGCGACGACGCCGGCGCCGACGGTGCGGCCGCCTTCGCGGATCGCAAAGCGCAGCCCCTCATCCATCGCGATCGGCGCGATCAGCTCGATCTCCATCGAGATGTTGTCGCCCGGCATTACCATCTCGGTGCCTTCCGGCAGATGCACCGTCCCGGTCACATCGGTCGTGCGAAAGTAAAACTGCGGCCGGTAATTGCCAAAAAACGGCGTGTGCCGCCCGCCCTCCTCCTTGGTCAGGATGTAGGCCTCGCACTGAAACCGCGTATGCGGCGTGATCGACCCCGGCGCCGCCAGAACCTGCCCGCGCTCCACCTCCTCGCGCTTGGTGCCGCGCAGCAGCGCCCCGATATTGTCCCCCGCCTCGCCCTGATCCAAGAGCTTGCGGAACATCTCCACACCCGTCACCACCGTCTTCGCGGTCGGTCGCAACCCCACAATCTCAACCTCGTCGCCGACCTTGACCACCCCCCGCTCGACCCGTCCCGTCACCACCGTGCCGCGGCCCGAGATCGTGAACACATCCTCGATCGGCATCAGAAACGGCCGGTCCTTCGCCCGCTCCGGCTGCGGAATGTACGAATCCACCGCCTCCATCAGCGCCACGATCGAGGATTCCCCCTGCTCCGGGTTCCTGCCCTCCAGCGCAAACAGCGCCGCCCCCCGCACCACCGGGATGTCGTCCCCCGGAAACTGGTACGAGGACAACAGCTCCCGCACCTCCAGCTCGACCAGATCCAACAGCTCCGGATCGTCAACCATGTCCACCTTGTTCATGTACACAACCAAGGCCGGCACCCCCACCTGCCGCGCCAAGAGCACATGCTCGCGCGTCTGCGGCATCGGCCCGTCCGCCGCCGACACCACCAGGATCGCCCCGTCCATCTGCGCCGCCCCGGTGATCATGTTCTTGATGTAGTCCGCATGCCCCGGGCAATCGACATGCGCATAATGCCGTTTCCCCGTCTCGTATTCGACATGCGCCGTCGCGATCGTGATCCCCCGCGCCCGCTCCTCCGGCGCCTTGTCGATCTGGTCAAACGGCACAAACGTCGCCCCACCCTTCTCCGCCAGCACCTTCGTGATCGCCGCCGTCAACGTCGTCTTGCCATGATCGATATGCCCGATCGTCCCGATGTTGCAGTGCGGCTTCGTCCGCTGAAATTTCGCCTTCGACATCGCCTTCTTCTCCGTTCGATCCAGCTCCGGCTGAATTATCAAGCCA
>JBJMQW010000572.1:0-10578 GCA_045802495.1 Allostellaceae bacterium
ACTGAATTTTCGACGTGTGAGCAGGACGAAAGGGCTGGCGAGCGGATCAGGCGAGCCGGCAATCCGCGGCATGAAAGAGTTGGCCCAGGAGTTTCGGAGCAGGCTCGCGGATGGCCAGTCCGCCAGCAGCACAGGAACGGATTTCGAATAGCGACCCGGTGCTGTCGTCAGACGCCTAGCCCGAAGCGGCGGTGCAGGAAATCGAGCACGTCGGCCGCGCAACGGTCGGGGAAGGCGTCGCAGATATTGTGCGGGGCGCCTTCGTAGACCCGCATCTCGACATCGCGGACGTGGCGGCGGAACGGCTCGTAATTGGCGGTCGAGCCGATCGGCTCGGCGCCCGGAACGACGACGAGGGTCGGACATTGAATGCGGTGGAGCTGGTCGCTCCAGTCGTAGCTCGCCATCAGCAAGACGAATTTGCCGATATAGGCGGGGTCGTTCTTGGCAGCCTCGTCGAGAAACCACTCGACGAGGCCCGGATCGACCTGGTCGAGCGGCAGGCGGTCGGCGATCGTCTCAGCGAGAAAGGCGCGCATGCCTTTCGCTTGGATCTGCGGGATCCAGCTCGGCGCCTGGCTGTTCTTCAAGCCCGGTGTAGACCCGAACAACATCAGGCTGCGCACCCGTTCGCCGTGGTTCATCGCCAGCTGCTGGCCGAGATATCCGCCGGCCGAGTTGCCGACGATATGGGCGTTGGCGCAGTCGAGATGCTCCATTAGCTCGATGACGTCGCGGACCAGGCGGTCAAGGGTCAGCTCGCTCTCGGGCGGCGGCACCTGCGAGCTGCCGTGACCGCGCAGATCCATCCGGACGACCCGGTAATGCCGGCAGAGCGGCGGGACCCAGGCATAGTATCGCCGCGCGCTGCCCATCGCCGCGTGCAGCAATAATAGCATCGGCGCATTTCTCCACGGGTCGGTGAAATCGTCGATGCGATAGCCGAGGCGCACGCCGTCACTCGCCCTGAAGCTGTCCACAGCACTTCCTCGTCCCTTGCTTCCCTTTGGGCGATCATCTACGAGCTTGGCGAACGCGGCAACCTGTCCGGTTTGGAGGCGTCATGAAGGTCGGGATTTTCCTCACCTGCCAATACCCGCCCGGGAGCGACATGATCGCCGCGCTCGAAGGCCAGTATGCAATGGCCCGGCTGGCGCGCGACCGCGGCTGGGATGCCGTGGCAACCGGCCAGCACTATTTGAGCGAGGGCGTGCGCCAGGTCCAGCTGGTGCCGCTCCTGGCGCGGCTTGCCGCCGAGGCCGGCGAGATGACCGGCATCGCTGGCGTATTATTGACGACCCTGCACAACCCGGTCGAAGTCGCAGAGCACATCGCCTCTCTCGACGCGATCTGGCGCGGCAATTTTGTCTTTGGCGTCGGGCTTGGCTATCGCGATGTCGAATTCGATGCCTTTGGCGTGCCGCGCGGGCAGCGAGTGCGCCGGTTCGAGCAATGCCTCGAGGTCGTTAAACGGCTGTGGACCGAGGACGACGTTATCTTCGAGAACGACATCTGCAAGCTGAACAAGGTCACAATGACCAGCCGGCCGGTCCAGCAGCCGTATCCGCCGATTTGGTTTGCCGCCAATAACGACCGTGCTGTGCAGCGCGCAGCGCGCCTCGGAGACAGCTGGTTCGTCAATCCCCACGCGACGATTCCCGAGATCACCCGCCAGCTGGCGCTCTATCGGACCGAGCTGGCGCGTTTGGGGAAGCCGTTTCCGCGGGAGCTGCCCTACGCGCGGGAGATCTATTGCGCCAAGGACAAGCTGACAGCCCTCGAGATGGCGGGTCCCTATCTCGCAGAGAAGTACCGGACTTATGCCAGCTGGGGCCAGGACGAGGTCTTGCCGGGCAACGACTCCTTCTCTCAACCCTTCGAGTCGTTATTGCGTGACCGCTTTGTGATCGGCAGCCCCGAGGACTGCTACGAGCAACTACGTCCGTGCTGGGAAGAGGCCGGCGCCAATTTCCTGATCTTCCGCACGCATTGGAGCGGCATGCCAGTCGGCCATGCTTTGGCGAGCATGCGCCTGATCAGCGATGAGCTATTGCCCGAGCTGCAGCGGATCAAACCGCCGCCCAGCTGAGTTCGTCGTTCCCCCGCAGGCGGGAACCCAGGGCCACTGCCACGATCCCTGGGCCCCCTTTCGCGGGGGCGACGGAACTGGCGGTCAAGCCCCCGGATAGAACACCAGCGTGCGGACCTCGAGGCTCTCGCGGGGTGGCGCGTCGGGCGGCGAGGTCGGGTCGTCGAACCCGGTATGGGCAGAGAAGCGCGCTGCGCCCTTGAGCGCCGAGTCGAAGCAGCGGATCAGCACCGGCTCGTTCGGCTGCATCTTCGGGAAGTAGTAGTACCGCTGGTTGGGGTTGTAGGTGATCGAGTAAGTCTCGCCGGTGCGGTCGGGGTATTTGAGGTCGCTGGCGATCAAATTCTCTTCGGAAAGGCTCTGCGCGTCACACAGGGTCAAGGGCGATTCCAGCACCGGCCCGCTGATCGGGCGCCACAGATTAATAATCGCGAAGCGGTGCTTCAGCAGCTCCTCCGCCTCGTCGCCCATCAGCTGGCGCACCCGCATTGGCGAGGACCATGCAGTGTAGTCGTTGTGAACGCGCTTTGCCGGGATCTTGATGCAGCTCCCCTCGAGCGCCGCCATCGCCGCATTGCGCACGATATGGTCGAAGGCGACGACACGCGCGGCCCCGGTCGCTTCCTTGATGACCTGCTCGCATTCCGGATAGTAGACGGAGGTGATTTCGTCCTCGTCGTAGATATTCTTTACTGCCGTCTGGTGGTGCAGCAGGACAAAGCCCTCTTTGTCCAATGAAAGCCGGCCGACCAGCGGGCGTGCATCGCGGATCGGCACCTGATGCTCTTCGCACTTGCCGGTCCTGACGGGAACCCCGGGGGGCGGCTCGTAATTGTAGGCGACGGGCTTTTCCGCCATCGGAACGAGGAAGTTGAGCGGCGCCACGACGCTCTTCAGATCCGTGACCACCGAGCCGTCCATCACGTCCTCCGCGGTTGCAGTTGGGCCATGGCTCAACCCTAGAAGAAGCGATGGTGACCGTCAACATCCGCGCGTTGAGCCAAACACGCAGCCCGTACACGCCAGAGCGGGTAGTGGAGCCCACCCGCCCGGCTTGACGAAGCGCCTATGCTACGCGCCGGGTCGCAGTCTCTTCCTCTCTTGCCTCAACGAGAAAGCTGATCTTCCCGTTGACGCGGTACATCGTGATCTTGTCGTTTTCGACGATGCACTCGGCGTTCTTGATCCAGAAGGACTTGATGCCGCGCAGGGTCTTTGACGCGTCCTTGATCGCCTCCTGGCACGCCTGATCGAATCCCTGCGGGGATTGTGCGATAACCTCGATGCTGCGTACGATCGACACTGCAATCTCCTTCGCTGCGATGGGAACGTTCGGTCACGCCCGATCTTTCAGACCGCTTTTGTGTTCGGCGCAATGCGCGCAACAGTAGACCGAACCGCCGGTTTCGACGCCGTGGCCGACGATCTTGCAGCCGCAATGCGCGCAAGTCGGCGCCATCGCGTGAATGGCGCATTCAAAGCTGTCGAAGGTCATCGTTCGACCTCCGAGGCTCACCTGGATCGGCTTGTCATAGACATTGCCACAAACCTCGCATGTCGCCGTCATTTCAGGCTCCTCCTCTCACGGCTCCGGTTGACACGAGGAGCTGACGCACATGTTCCGGCAGCGCCCGGATCACCTTTTCCAACTGACCTGGACTCAGGTGCCGGTGCATGCAGCCGAAGACCGATAGGCAAGCATCCTCGGGGTCGACAGGCCGGATATCGCTGAGCTGGTTGCTGATGCCGCTGAGGAATTCCGCGCGGCTGCGTATCGCTGTTGGCGTTTTCGCCGGTTGGTACGCCTCGTAATAGATGCCGCGGATCAGCATCGGAAGCTGAGCCGAAAGATGCGCCGCCTGCTCATTGTCAAGCGGTCGCGCAAGGCGTGCAGCACAGCTCGCAAAACTCGATACGCAACCTGCCGGTCTGGTCCGAGATCGTCAGTGATCTCACCCAACCAAACGTTCGTCTCTTGGACTGTTCTATCGAACACTTCAAGGCCGCTGCTGGACATGATTTCTCACCATGATGTGAGAGTTCGTCAGATCCCTTCGAATCAGGCCAACAGCCTCGATTTCGCATCGGTTCCGGTGCTTCCCAAAGACGAAAGCCCTGTCTAGCGAGTCTGTTCAAGCGAAAGGCGCTCTCTATATCAAGCGTCAAGCGCGACCAGTCCGGATGGCCGTTCAGGTGCCTACTCCGAGCGCCTCGACAAGATGTTCGAACTCTTCGCGAACATCATGGATTGTCGGCAAACCGAGTGAACGGAGCTCGGCATGCACCCGCCGCGCGGGCCTGGAAGCGAGATCGCGGCGAAAATTGACGACCACCTCCTTCGCCGAGCCGTAATTGTGAAATCGCTCGAGCTCGGCGTGCGTGGCCTTCTGGACATGCTCGAGTTTCTTTTGCTCAGCCTCCGAACGGTCCTTCGGCCCGGCGTTAAGAACCGGTTTGAATGCGCGCTCTTCGAGAAAGCGCACGAGTTCGTCCTTTTTGCGATCGGCCATCGTTCACTCTCGCGCTCGCTTGTCTGCGAAACACGGGCCCGGCGCCGATGTTCCGATCGGGTCGCCGCGCTATCGAGCGGTAGGCGTTGGCGGCCGCTCCTGAAGCGCCACGCCCTCGATTGCGATCGGAAGGAAAAGTTTTAGGATGTCGGTCGCGAATTCCACCTGCTCGTCCGTCAGTGCCCGAACAAAGACCGCCGTTTCCCCATTCCGAATGTATTGGGCAAAGCTCTGGCGGGCATTGCCCAACACCAACGGGTCCACATCCAAGGCGGCGAGCTCGGGCTCAACAGTCGGCGGAACAGGGGCCACCTCCTTCAGCACCCTGTGGGCAATCTCTTGCGGCGCTATTCCTTCAGTGATCAGCCGGTGGACGGCGTCCAAGGCAATTCCGCTCGAGTGAAACAATCCGACGACCAGGCGCGACGCCATGCGGTTCTCCTGATGCTGAAACTTACCCGTCGCGTTAAGCGTTCCGTCCGGGCCCCCAAGGTTCGGGGGCGCGCGGCTCGAGATCGGTTACGACGTCAACCACGACCGGTTCGGCCGCGGTCAGCGCCTCGGTGAGAGCGGGCGCGATCTCGCCCGGCCGTTCGACCCTGATGCCGCGCACCCCAAAGCTCCGCGCGACTGCGGTGAAATCGGTCGGTCCAAACCGGACCAGCTCCTCGCCCCGGCTCGGCCGGTTGCCGGCGATCCGGCGCACGCCGGTCAGGTTCTGCCCGAAACCGGAGTTGTTGTTGACGACGATCGTAGCGGCAATGCCGCAGCGCCGTGCCGTCTCCAACTCCGCGAGATGGTAATAGAATCCGCCATCGCCGGTGAAGCACAATACCGCCCGGCTCCCGGCCGCGCATTTCGCGCCGAGCGAGGCCGGAAACGACCAGCCGAGCGATCCCGCCGCCCGCAGATAGGACTGCCCTGCGCCGTTGAGCTCGATCATCGTGCCGGTCCAGATGCCGGAATAGCCGGTATCCGCCACGAGGATCCCGTCCGACGGCAATGCCCGCGTGACTTCTGCGCATAGTCGTTCGACCGGGATCGGTGCCGAGTTGCTTTCCGCCAGCGGCGCCATCGTGGCGCGCCAATCCGCGACGATGCGCGCCGCGTCCTCGGCGTAGCCGGTGTCGCGCGCCGGCCTGCCGACGACCTTGTTCAGGCGCGCGACGGTCGCTTTCGGATCGCCGACGACGCTTGTCGTGTTCGGGTAGCTGCGCCCGATCTCGAGCGGATCCGCGTCGATCTGCACGATCTTTGTGTCGCGCGGCGGGACAGTCCAATTGAGGGTGACCTGGTCGCCGGTGTCACAGCCGATGAACAGCACAAGATCGGCGCCGTGCACGATCCGGTTGGCCGGCGGCGCCGAATAGCTGCCTGCGACTCCGGCGGACAGCCGATGCCGGGTCGGGATCAAGCCTCGGGCGCCCAAGGTCGTGGCGACCGGAGCCTGCAGCGCCTCGGCGAGGGCAAGGACCTCGGGCCCCGCCTGCGAGGCGGCTGCTCCGTCGCCGGCGACGATCACGACCCGGCGGGCCACGGTCAGTGCCGCAGCGGCGCGGTCGATGTCGGCGTCGTCAGCGACCGGGCGATGCGCTGGAATGCGGCGCGATTCCGGATCGATCATCGTTGGCTCTCCGGTCTGCCCGAGTTCGATCACATCGCCCTGCAGCCCGCAGAAGTCGAGATGGGTCGGACGCGGCGGATCGGCCAGCGCAGTGCGCCACGCTTGGCGCAGCAAGCGCGGCAGCTCCGCAGTGGAATCGACCGGAGTTGAGAATTTCGTTACCGCGGCGAACAGCGGAGCGTGGGCGATCTCCTGGTAGGCGTTGCGATGCTGGAACGACGGTTCCTTGCGGCCGGTCAACGCCACCACCGGGCTGCGCCCGAGATAGGGGTCCTGCAGACCGGAAGCGAGGTTGGCGGCCCCGACCGACTGCGCCATGCAGACGCCGGGCCGACGCGCCACCCGGGCGTAGCCATCGGCCATATAGGCCGCCGCTTTTTCCGAGTGGGCGAGGATCGGGGTCACGCCCAGGTCCTTCAACTGCAGCAGAGTGCGGCGCAGCACTGACTCGACAAAGAAGACATGTGTCGTCCCAGCGCCGGCGAGCGCTCGCGCCAGCCATTCGGCGCCGTTCATCGATCCGTGTTCACTCAACTCTCTTTCCTCCTCACAGCGATCACCGTCGCCCCCGCGAAAGCAGGGGTCCAGGGTTCAAGGGCCGGAGCCTGCGGCCCTGGATTCTCGCTTTCGCGAGAATGACGGATCAAATCAGACGACTTGCTTCTCGCGCAGCCGCCGGATTTCGTCCGGGGTGTAGCCGGCCAGCGTTCGCAGCACATCCTCGGTGTGCTCCCCTTTGAGCGGCGCGCGCTTTGCAGCGACCGGTGAGTCGGAAAGCCGCACCGGGCAGCCGATCACCGAGAACCGGCCGCGCGTCGGATGGTCGAGGTCGAAGATGGTCTCGCGCTCGCGCAGATGCGGGTCGGCAAGCACCTCGGCCGTGTCGAGCACCGCGCCGCACACGATGCCGCGTCCGGCGAAGGCTTTCATGACGTCGCGCTTCTCGCGCTGTCCCGTCCAGCGCTCGATCTCGGCGGTCAGCGCCGCGCCGTTGCGGGCGCGCGCTGGCGGAGTGGCGAAGCGCTCGTCGGTGCGCAATCCCGGGCGCCCGATGACTTCCGTCATCGCGTCGAACATCTCCGGATTGTCCGGCGGGATGATCATGTAAACATAGTCGTTCGACCCGCTGCCCGAGCAGCGCAGCAGATCCGACCAGCCGCCGGTGGCCGAGCGGTTGCCGGTCCGTTCGAGTGGTTTTCCCGCCGCCAGTGTCTGCGTGTATTTGACCCGCGTCAGGTTGAGCACTGCTTCTTGCATCGCGACCTCGACCAGCTGGCCGCGGCCGGTGCGCTCCCGCTGCACCAAGGCAGCGAGGATCGCGATGGTCAGATGCATGCCGGTGCCGGAATCGCCGATATTGGCGCCGTTGACCATTGGCGGCCCGCCGGCGTCGCCGGTGACGCTCATCGCGCCGGAGGTCGCCTGCGCCACCGGTTCGAAGCATTTGAAGCCACTATAGGGGCCATATGAGCCAAAGCCTTTGACCGAGGCGTAGATCACGCGCGGATTGAGCGCCTTGACGGCCTCGTAACCGAGACCCAGCCGTTCCATCACCCCCGGCCCGAGGTTCTCGGCGACAATATCCGCGTTGCGAATCAACCGGCGGGCAATCTCCTTGCCATCCTCCTCCCGCAGATTGACGACGGTGCTACGCTTGTTGCTGTTGAGCAGCAGGAAGAAGAAGCTGTCGAGATCCGGGTTGTCCATGTTCCACAACCGCCGCGCCCTGTCGCCATGAGGCGGGCGCTCGATCTTGATCACATCGGCGCCGAGCCAGGCCAGCATTTGCGTGCAGGAAGGCCCCGCCTGGTCGTGCGTGAAGTCGATGACGCGAATGCCCTCGAGTGCCTGGCTCATGCGGTTTCCTCCTTTTCGCTCCGACTGGGTCGGCCGGTAGAGAGCGACCCTACACCGATGGCAGATCGGATTCCATTTATTGACAGGGAGAAGCGCCCGGGGTTTGCATCTCCGATCGTGCCACACGGGAGGCAAACGATGAAATCGGCATATGGAAGACAGACGCCGCCGCCGGAAGATGAGCTGACCTGCGTCGAGCCGGGCAGCCCGATGGGGGAGCTGATGCGCCGCTATTGGCAGCCGGTCTGCACGTCGGACGAACTGCGCGACTTGCCGCGGAAGGAAAAGCTGCTGTGCGAGGAGATTGTCGTGTTCCGCGACAAGAAGGGGCGAGTCGGCGCCCTCGATCCGCATTGCGCGCATCGCGGCACCTCTCTCGAATGGGGCCGCGTCGAGGAGCAGGGGCTGCGCTGCTGCTATCATGGTTGGCTCTACGATACGCAGGGCCAATGCATCGACATGCCGTGCGAAACCGAGGAGTTCCGCAAAGCGATGGATGTGTGGCAGCCCGCCTACCCAGTAACCGAATATGGTGGGCTCGTTTTCGTCTATATGGGCCCGCCCGGTACCGAGCCGTTATTCCCTCGGTTCGACATCATCGACCCGGCCTGGAATAGTCAAGAACGGGGCGAGGACGTCGTACTGCGCGGGATGCGGCTATGGGGCGACTACGCGGTCGGAATGGTCAAGGACTGCAACTGGCTGCAGCATTACGAAAACATCGTCGATCCTTACCATTTGTTGATGCTGCACCAGTGGATCAGCGGCGACCAGTTCGAGGGTGCGCTGATGCAGGGCAAGCCGACGATCAGCTGGGAGAAGACGCCGCTCGGCGTGCGCTACAATTTGATCAAGGACCTGCCGAACGGCAATCGCATGGTGCGCCACGCCGAGTGCATCGTGCCGAACATGTTCATCATCCCGAGCATCCGCGAGCCCGGGACGGCGCCAAAGCGCAAGCAACGCGGAACCGAACTGTCATGGGCCGTGCCGATCGACAACGAGCATGTGCGCGGCATCAGCATCGTCGCCTGGCCGCTCGAGAACGGCGCGCCAAAGCCCGATTGGAAGCCGGGGACCGACACGATCGCCGACATCCGGCCGGGCTCGTTCCTCGAACGCAGCTACGAGGAACGGCAGCGCAAGCCCGACGATCTCGAAGCGCAAGAGGGGCAGCGCCCGATCGCGATCCACGCGCTCGAACACTTGGCGCATTCGGACACCGGCATCGTCATGCTGCGGCGGCTGCTGCGCGAGCAGTTGGCGCGCCTCGAGCAAGGCCTCGACCCGATCAACACCATTCGCGACCCCTCGGCCAACAAACCCATCCCGACCGGCGCCTGGAACACGATCCTGTCGCCCTCGGAAGCCGCCGCCCTGCTGTACAGCGAAGACCTCTGAGCTGGTTTACCGGGGGTCTGATCGGAGCTCGGTTGCAGTCGACACATGCATTGCATACAATGAATGCAATGGCGGAGGCCTGGAATGGCGACGCTGACGATCCGCAATGTCGACCCGGAATTGAGGGAACAACTGCGTGTTCGCGCCGCTCGGCACGGCCGGTCAATGGAAGCCGAGTTGCGCCAGATCCTGAAAGACGCGCTCGGCGCCGAGAAGCCGCATCCGGAGCCAAACCTCGCTGAGGCGATCCGCCGACGCTTCCTGCCGTTAGGCGGCGCCGACGATATTGAGTTGCACCCGCCGGTGCCCGTCGCCGAGCCGCCGCGGTTCAAGCGATGATTGTACTCGACATAAACGTTCTGTCGGAATTGATGCGGTCGCAGCCTGCCGTGGCGGTCTTTGCATGAGTCGCGGCGCAGCCGCGGGGCGCGCTGTATACGACGAGCGTCAACAAAGCCGAGATCCTGTATGGCATCGCCGTACTGCCTGATGGGCGCCGACGCACGGCGCTCGCTGCCGCCGCCGACTCGATGTTCACTGACGATTTCGCGGGTCGGGTGTTGCCTTTCGACGAAGAGGCGGCTGTCTATTATGCCGAGATCGTCGCCGCCCGCCGCCATGAAGGCCGACCCATCGAAGCTTTCGATGCGCAGATCGCCGCGACCGCGTTGGTGGCTGGGGCTAGCGTCGCTACGCGCGACATCGGCGGGTTTTCCGGTTGCGGCCTCACCCTTGTCAATCCGTGGGAAGCGGCATGAGCGAGACCACCGCGGGCTGGCGCCTGGAGACGGACGAGGCTGGCGCGAGGATTTGATGCGCAAGGAGGAGAGCGTGTGGAAGTCCGCGCGGCGCACGATAGTGCTCGACGCCAATGCCCACCTCGACAAAGTCTAAGCGTGTTCCTTTAAGCGCTTGCTCAACCCGACCGCCATGGCAAGTCATGTCCGTTAGCGGACCCAAATGCCCGCGGTTGCATGGAAGTCCGCGCGGTCGCATAAGGGGGGCCATGAAGTGCACCCTGTTTTGACCGGACACCGGCATCGTCATGCTGCGGCGGCTGCTGCGCGAGCAGTTGGCGCGCCTCGAGCAAGGCCTCG
>JBJMQW010000573.1:0-3544 GCA_045802495.1 Allostellaceae bacterium
CAGCTCGATATCCCGCGATCGCCGAGAATTGGGACATGGTCAATCCCGAGCCGATGGTCGAGGAATACAAGAAGTTCACGATGGTCCGCGTGGAGGCGTTGAACCACGCGATCCGAGGCCTTCCCGGGGACCGCATCCGCTTCCATTTGTGCTGGGGCA
This sequence comes from Allostellaceae bacterium, assembly GCA_045802495.1. Taxonomy (GTDB): domain Bacteria; phylum Pseudomonadota; class Alphaproteobacteria; order ATCC43930; family CGMCC-115725; genus AP-15. Next base: position 160 of record JBJMQW010000573.1, read on the forward strand.
GCTGGCACGGGCCGCATGTCACGGATATTGCGATGCGCGACATCGTCGACGTCATGCTGGCGATCAATGTCAGCGCCTATTCCTTCGAGGCCGGCAATGTCCGCCACGAGCACGAGTGGAAGGTCTGGCAGGACGTGAAGCTGCCCGACGGCAAGCTGATCCTGCCGGGGGTCGTCAGCCACGCCACCAACGTCGTCGAGCACCCCGAACTCGTCGCCGAGCGCGTCCTTCGCTTCGCCGATCTGGTCGGCCGGGAACGGGTCATCGCTTCCACCGATTGCGGGCTCGGCGGCCGCATCCACCCGCAGATCGCCTGGGCGAAGCTCGAAGCGCTGGCAGAGGGCGCCGCGCTCGCCACCCGCCAGCTCTGGGGCTGAGTCGCACCCTGAGTAGGGTCATCTGAAATAACCGAGGCTCCGTTTATGCGCATCCCGCTTTATCAGGTTGACGCCTTCACCAGCCGCGTGTTCGCCGGCAATCCGGCGGCGGTGTGCCCCCTCCGGGAATGGCTTCCAGACGCGATGATGCAGGCGATCGCGGCCGAGAACAATTTGGCCGAAACGGCATTCTTCGTGGCCCGAGGAGAGGGGTACCTGCTGCGCTGGTTCACGCCTACGCTAGAAGTTGAGCTCTGCGGGCATGCAACGCTCGCGTCGGGATATGTCGTGACAAATATCCTCGCCCCGGAGCGCCGATCCGTGACGTTCGAGACCATGACGGCCGGGCCGCTGGAGGTGACCCGCGACGGTGATCTGCTAGCGATGGACTTCCCGGCCTGGCCGACCGAAGCCGACGCAGCTGATCCGCGCATCCTCGAGGCGCTCGGCCCGCAACCGGCGCAGAGCTTTGTTGCGCGCGGCCGCACCCTTGCTGTCTACGACCGCGCCGAGGATGTCGCGGCGCTGCGGCCCGATTTTGCCGCGATGCGTCGAGTACCGGGCGCCAATGCGATCGCGACCGCGCCCGGAGGCAACGGCGTCGACTTCGTCTCCCGCTATTTCGCGCCGAACCATGGCGTCGACGAGGACCCCGTCACCGGATCCTCGCACAGCGTGCTCACCCCGTATTGGGCGGCGCGGCTCGGTAAAAAACAGCTCAGGGCGCGCCAGATCTCGGCGCGCGGCGGCGAGCTCGACTGCACTCTACGCGGCGACCGCATCACGCTCGCCGGGCGCGCTGTGCATTATCTCGAAGGCACGATCACGATCTAGGCGAGAACGGAAGCGTTATGGCAGAGCATTGCAACGATCTGGGGCAGCCGATCGGATTTCCGCTGACGCAATGGACGGCGCGTTCCCGCCCGCCGCGCAGCGCAATGGAGGGCCGCTACTGCATTGTCGAGCCAATCGACCCCGCCCGCCACGCGGCCGAGCTGCACGCCGCTTATTTGCTCGATAAGGAAGGGCGCAACTGGACCTATTTACCTCACGGACCATTCCCGCGTTTCGAGGATTTTCGTAACTGGCTGGAGCGGGAGAGCGATAGTGACGATCCGCTCCGCCAGGCGATTATCGAGCTGCGGACCGGCCGCGCCGTCGGCGTTGCGAGCTATATGCGCATCGACCCCGCAGCCGGGGTCATCGAGGTCGGAGGTATAAACTACGCCCCTTCACTGCAGCGCACTCCAGCCGCCACCGAAGCCATGTACCTGATGATGCGCCGGGTTTTCGATGAGCTGGGCTATCGCCGCTATGAGTGGAAATGCGATTCACTGAATGCGCCGTCGCGCGCCGCGGCGCAGCGCTTGGGCTTCCAATATGAAGGCATGTTCCGCCAGGCGACGGTCTATAAGGCGCGCAACCGCGACACCTGCTGGTTCTCGATCCTCGACGGCGAGTGGCCGGCGCTGAAGCGGGCTTTCGAGCGGTGGCTCGCCCCCGACAATTTCGACCCGGCCGGTCGTCAGCGCCAGCGCCTGTCGGACCTTGTTGCGGGCGAACGCGGCTAGTGCGCGATCAGATCAGATCGAAACGCCTTCTCGTCGCCCCCGCGAAGGCGGGGGTCCAGGGCCTCCGCTCGTCGCTCGCCCCCTGTTCATGCCAGGGGCAGGCCTGGGTTCCCGCTTTCGCGGGAACGACGATCTCGTTGGTTGGATAGAGCACTAGAATTTGCAGCGGCTCTTTAACTGACCTTGCTCCAGCCGGGCCGTGCGTTGGACGCTGGCGGATAAATAGCGCTCGCGACCTTTAGTCCCGCCTGATCCAGGAGTGTCACAACGCCACCATTTGGCTCGAAGAAGGCTTTGGGCATATCTACTGCAAGGGACTGGCTTGCTGCTATTGCGCCGGAAATACTCTGGCGGTTGTCGGGCGAGGTGGCCAGCGACCATCCCGCGAGACTAACGTCCTGGTCAGTCATGTTGAGCAGCAGAATGGCGGGTGGCTTTCGTGGTGTCTCAGTCACTCGGACGGCGACGAGGTCGATCGCCGGATGGATCTGCTCTGCTGCCGGCAGCCGCCGGCTTTGCCGGTCGAACAAGGCTGCCTCGGCGCCGGTCCTGCCTTCGATCGGATTGCCGCTACGATCGTCCGTGTGCCAGGACTGGCTCTGAAAGGCGAGAAAGACGGCGATCCATCGGTAGGCGCCGGGGAACCAGAACAGCAGGCCTCCGTCATGCCATACACCGTTGTCGCCGGCATGGCCGCCGGAACGCGGATTGCCCTGGTTCATGTGGATGTCGTGGATGCCGCGATTGGGCTTGAACTTGAAGGTTTTGTCCGGCTTGTTCTCGGGACCCCACGATTGGCCAAAGGCGAAGATCTCGGCACTGGGATCGTCCTTTGCCCGCTCGACTTGCGCGTCGATCAAATCGTTGAGGTCGTTGCCGTCGCCGGGCACGTCCGGCGGCAACAGCCGCATGTCCTTGGGGTCGAACAAATGGCCCCGGACATAGTCGAGGCCGCCATTCTTCAGGCCGGCGGCAACCGGGTGGAAGCCTTCGTTGAATTGCTTGACAGTGTCCAGAATCGGGTGCCGGAAATCATCGACGATCCGATAGAGGACAATCGAGCGATCCGGCCCTTTGCGGCTCTTGTCCGCGGATTTCACATTGACGGCGATGCGCCAGGGCTCGCCATCGGCCATTACCAGGATCTGGTAATGCGGCGATGTGTGATCGTTGCGTTCCTCGGCCGAAGCGACGACCCGGCCACGCAGTGCCCCGTATTGTGGCCTGCTCATAATTTCCTCCTGGCGCGCGCATCCCGAGCAGCGCTGGCGTTTCCGAGTATAGACGACGAGACGAGCAAGGTTTGTGATCTAGCTCACAAAGCGCCGTGAACTCTCCTGATCGCGCGCCAGATCTGTTGAGGCACGGCAGGGCCGCCGGCCTCGGTGACACCGGACGGGGTAAGGGCGTCCGCTATTGCATTGGCGATGGCCGGGA
>JBJMQW010000574.1:0-12604 GCA_045802495.1 Allostellaceae bacterium
AATGCGGCCTCGTTCCGCGCGTCGGCAAACAGCTTGATCCCTTCTGCTGCAAAAAACGCCTGCTCCTCGGGAAGCTTCCCGGCCGCCTCAAAGGCACTTGTGAGGTCGCGTGCTTTGACCTTGGCGGCCTCGACATCGGGCTGGTCAAACGGGTTGATGCCGATGATCGACCCGGCGACCGCGGTCGCCAACTCCCAACGGAAGAACTCCAGCCCGAGCTGCATCTCATCGGCAACCGTGACCCGCACCACCGGCTGGCCCGCCTCTTCGAGCGCAGCAATCGCCCGTTCCTGCTCGGAATCCTGGTCAGAAGCGAGCCGCAAATAGGCGAACACCCGATCGTTGCCGTAGACCGCCGGAGCGCCCAGCGGCTCGGCGTCGACCGGGACGATCCCCTTGCCAAGCTTGCCGGTGGATTCGGCGAGAAGCTGCTCGAGCCATGCCCCGAAATCGGCGATGCCTCTCGAGGCTATGATCGTCACCTTGTCTCGCCCGCGGCGCTGGGCGGTCCCTAAAATCGCGCCAAGAATCACACCGGGGTTCTCCACAGGCGGCGCGCTCGCGGCGCAGGATCGCACCATTTCCGCGGTGCTTTCGAGAAAGGCTCGCGGATCGATACCGATGGCTGCCGCCGGCACCACGCCGAAATGAGACAGGACCGAGTAGCGGCCGCCAATACTGGGCTTGCCGTGGAAGACGTGACCGAAGCCTTCGGTCAGAGCCATCTTTTCGAGCGACGAGCCCGGATCGGTGATCGCCACGAACCGCTTCGCCGCCTCGGTCGGGCCCACAGCCTGCTTGGCTCGCTCGTAGAAGTAATCCTTGAAGATGTTGGGTTCGAGCGTGCTGCCGGATTTGCTCGACACCATAAACAGTGTCTTTGCGAGATCGACACGGCGTTCGAAACTACGGATCTGCGCCGGATCGGTCGAGTCGAGCACGTGAAGCTTCGGGTAGCCCTGCTTCGAGCCGAAAGTCTCCGCCAAGACCTCCGGGCCGAGACTCGACCCGCCCATCCCGAGCAGCAAAACATCGGTGAACCCGGCGCTTTTGACCTCAGCTGCGAAGTCCTGAAGCTGCGCGATGCCCTTCAGCTGCTGGTCGACTATGCACAGCCATCCCAGCCATTTCGCCTCGTCCTGCTCGGTCCACAACGAGGCGTCGGCATCCCACAGCCGCCTGACCTTGCCCTCCCTTCGCCAATCCTCCAGAGCGGCCTGGACATCCTTCTCCAATTCGGCGGGCAATTTGTAGCTCATAGTGTTGAGCTTATTGCCGAGCACCGTCCGGCGCTTTTTCTGCACCGCGGCATAGAGCTGGTCGGCGGCGTCCGCGAACAGCCGCACGCCATCTTCGACCAGCTTTGCGGTCACTGCGTCGATCGAAATGCCGGCTGCCGGCAGCGCGTCCATGACCATCTTGGCCGCGGCGACATCCTCTTCAAGGCTGGCGCGCGGTTTGCCGTGGTCACGAAAGGCGTCCATCGTCGCCGGCGGCATTGTGTTGACCGTGTCCGGCCCGATCAGTTCGTCGACATAGAGGACGTCGCTGTAAGCCTTGTTCTTGGTCCCTGTGCTGGCCCAGAGCAGCCGCTGGGTCTGCGCGCCCTGCTGGGCGAGCCGCTGCCACCGGTCCCCGCCGTAGATCTCGTTGTACCGCTGATACGCCAGCTTGGCGTTGGCTATCGCCACCTTGCCCTTGAGGCTCTGCAGCCGCGCCTTTTCGGTCGGGTCGGCTGTGGCGGCGATCTTCTTGTCGAGCTCGTCGTCGACGAGGGTGTCGATGCGGCTGACGAAAAAGCTCGCGACGCTCGCCACCTTGTGCGGGTCACCGCCCTTCTTGGCAAAGGTTTCGAGCCCGGAGATGTAAGCCTCGGCGACCTCGGAATAGACTTGTTGTGAGAACAGCAGGGTGACGTTGACGTTGATGCCTTCGCTGATCAGGGTGCGGATCGCGGTGAGCCCCGGCTTGGTGCCCGGCACCTTGACCATCAGGTTGCGGCGGTTGACCTCGCGCCACAGGCGGCGCGCCTCCTCGATCGTCTCATGGGTGTTCATCGCCAGGTAGGGCGAGACTTCGAGGCTGATAAAGCCGTCGCGGCGCTGCGTCTGCTCATAGACGGAATTCAGCGTGTCGGCGCCTTCCTGGATGTCGCGAACCGCGAGATCTTCGAATAGCGCGCCCGGATCGAGGTCGCCGGAGGCTTCCGCCTGCGCGATCAGCGCGTCATAGTCGTCGCCATGTCCGATCGCCTTTTCGAAGATCGACGGGTTCGAGGTGACGCCGCGCAGCCCATCCTCGGCGATCAATTTGTTCAGACCGCCGCTCTTCAGCAGATCGCGGCTGACAAAGTCGAGCCAGACCGATTGGCCGTATTCGTTGAGCGTCCGCAGCGGATTAGCCATGATTCCTACTCCTTGCGCGCCAGCTGCTGCTTGGCAGCGGCGTAGACGTTGTCGCCGGTGAACCCAAATTTGACCAGCAGCTCCTTGAGCGGCGCCGAAGCTCCAAAGGTCTTCATGCCGAGGATCGTGCCGCGCAGCCCGGTGTAGCGCTCCCATCCTAATGTCGAGGCCTGCTCGACCGCGACCCGCCGGGTCACGTCGGGCGGCAGTACGGCGGCGCGATAGGCGTCATCCTGCTGCTCGAACAATTCCCAAGACGGCATACTGACCACTCTTGCCGCTACCCCTTCGCCGGTCAGTTTCTCATAGAGGTCAACGCAGAGTCCCACCTCGCTTCCGGTGCTCATCAGGATAATGTCGGGCTTGCGGTTGCTGGCATCGGCAAGAATATAGGCGCCGCGGCGAACGCCGCTTGCGGCGGCATAGCGTGTACGGTCGAGGGTGGGCAGGTTCTGCCGGCTGAGGATCAGGCAAGCCGGCTGGTGCTTGAGCTCGAGCGCGACGCGCCAAGCCTCGGCCACCTCGTTGGCATCTGCCGGGCGCAGCACGATCAACCCCGGAATGCTGCGCAGTGCCACCAGCTGCTCGACCGGCTGGTGCGTCGGGCCGTCCTCGCCGACCCCGATCGAATCATGAGTGAACACATAAATGACCGGGAGCTCCATGATCGCGCTGAGCCGGATCGGCGGCTTCATGTAATCCGAGAAGATCAGAAAGCCGGAGCCGTACGGGCGCAATTTCGACAGCGCGAGGCCGTTGCAGATCGAGCCCATCGCGTGCTCGCGGATGCCGAAATGAAAATTCCGCCCGGCGTAGTTCTCCGCCTCGAATTCGCCGGCTCCCTCGAAAGTCAGCCGCGTTTTGGTCGAGGGTGCGAGATCGGCTGCTCCGCCGAGAAGCCAGGGCAGGCGCGGCGCGATCGCATTCAGCACTTGGCCCGACGAGTCGCGGCTGGCGATGCCCTTGGGATCGGCCGGGAAAACTGGGATGTCCCGGTCCCAGCCCTCGGGCAGATCGCGCCGCTGCATCCGCTCGCACTGATCGGCGAGTTCGGGGTATGCGCTTCTGTAATGCTCGAACAGCGCCATCCATTCGGCGTGGAGCTTCTTTCCGCGCGCGCCGAAATTCTCCGCGAAATGCGCGTAAACCCCGTCCGGCACGAGGAACTTTGCGTCCTCTGGCCAGCCGTAAACGCGCTTTGTCAGCTTGACCTCTTCCTCGCCCAACGGTTCGCCGTGGGCCCCGGAAGTGTCCTGCTTGTGCGGCGCGCCATAACCGATATGGCTCGCCACAATAATCAGGCTCGGCCGGTCGTCGACGCGCTTGGCGATCGCGATCGCTTCGGCGATCCGCTCGCGGTCGTTGGCGTCGCTGACCCGCTGCACGTGCCAGCCATAGGCGAGAAACCTGCCGGCCACATCCTCCGAGAAGGCGAGCGCGGTATTGCCTTCAATCGTGATGTGGTTGCTGTCGTAGATCCAGCACAGATTGCCGAGCCGCAGGTGGCCGGCGAGGGAGGCCGCTTCGCTGGCCACCCCTTCCATCATGCAGCCGTCGCCGCACAAAGCGAAAACGTCATAGTCGAACAATTTGAAATCGGGCCGGTTGAAATGCCGGGCCAGCCAATCGGCCGCGATCGCCATGCCAACGCTGGTCGCGATCCCCTGGCCGAGCGGCCCGGTCGTCGTCTCGATACCGGATGTAAGGTGGTATTCAGGGTGACCGGGGCATTTGCTGCCCAGCTGGCGAAAGTGCTTGAGGTCGTCGAGCGACACCGTCGGCGTTCCGAGCCTCTCGTATTTCTCATCGACCGCGGTGACGCCCGTCAGGTGGAGCATCGAATAAAGCAAAGTCGAGGCGTGGCCGGACGACAGCACAAAGCGGTCCCGGTTCGGCCAGATCGGATCGGCCGGATCGAAGCGCAGAAAGTCTTGCCACAGCGTGTAAACGACCGGCGCCATCGCCATCGGGGTCCCCGGATGTCCGGATCTCGCTTGCTGAACCGCATCGATGCAGAGGGTGCGAATGGTATTGACACAGACCTCGTCGATCGAACCGCGCAGGGCCATCATGTTGTCCTTCTCTGATTGCAACTGGATGACGGCGAGTCCGTCGATGGAAAGAGAACGCCGACGACGCGCTCTATGATCTCGTCTACCGGCGCGTCGATATCAACCGTGATCGGATTCTCGTCGGGTCCTGGCGGCTCGAGCGTCGCAAATTGGGTGTCGAGCAGACGGACCGGCATGAAATGATCGCGGCGGGTGGCGAGCCGTTTGGCGATCAGCTCACGCGAGCCTTCGAGATAAACCAGCCGAACATTGCCGCGAGCACCGACGATTTGTAGCCGATAGGCGCGTCTCAGCGCCGAGCAGGTGATTACCCCGTGCTCTCCGCAGCGACGCCATTGGTCGATGACTGCGGCAACCGCCGCCAGCCACGGCTCGCGATCGGTATCTGTGAGCGGCTGGCCGCTCCTCATCTTGGCGACGTTCTCGACGGAGTGGAGATCATCGCCCTCCTTGAATTTCCAGCGGAGCCGTTCTGCCAGGCGCCGTCCAATCGTGCTCTTGCCGGCGCCCGAAACACCCATGACGACGGCGACCACCGAGACGTCAGGGGTTGGCCGCACGGTTCATCGCTCCAGGCTCCCAGGATGCATTATGCTCCGAACCTGCCCTTCGGTCGACGGCAGGGGCATTTTCGGATGCTCAACCCGAATTTTCGAGGGTTCCGCGAAAGACCGTTGGCCCGCTCGGTGCCCGACCCGGAGAGCCGCCCAACGGCTCGAGGGTGACTACCAGCTCGCCCATTCCGATCAACAGTCGGGCATCGCGGGGTGATACGGCGATCCGCTTCCGCCCGGATTGCGGGAGAAGGCCAAGCTGGTGGAGGGCGACGCCTTCGGGTGTCGACAGCCAGAGCTGATAGACTCGGCCGGCGGGAACCGACTGGGCATGCAGGCTGTCCGCCGCGATCTGATGAGCCGCGCGGGCGAGGCGGATCGCCCAGACAGGCCGCTGCTCGCCATCGCGTATCACCGCGACGACGGGCATGCTCGAAAAATTGGGCGGCTCACGCGTGATAATGGCGGCGACGAGAAGGGCAAACGACAGGATGGCGAAAACCCCGGTCGCACGTCGCCAGAAGAGTTCTGAATCCCCGTACCGCATGATCCCAAGGCATCGCGCCAGATGATCAGGACGCAGCCTGCGCTGTGCCGGGGCGCTGGATGAGCTGCGTCGTGATGCTTACCGGATCGTCGCTTCCTCGGAAAGCGCCTTTCGCAGGCCCGATCTCCCGCGCCGATGGCGATTCCCCGAAGCGGGGGCGAGGTGAGGCTGGCGGGAGGTAATGGCCAGCAGGTAAGCTCGGCCATCACCGTACGGGGAGAGAGCAGATGGATTTTGGCGCATCGATGTTCTTCACCGATTACTCCATTACTCCGGCCGAGCTCGGCCAGGCACTCGAGGCCCGCGGCTTCGAGTCGGTGTGGGCCCCCGAGCACTCGCACATTCCCAGCACGCGCAAAACGCCGCCGGCAGGCGGAGGTGAGCTCGAGAAGCGGTATTACGACGTGATGGACCCGTTCGTCACCCTGACCGCGGCGGCGATGGCGACGAAGACCCTGAAAATCGGGACCGGGGTGTGCCTTGTGATCCAGCGCGATACGATCCAGACCGCAAAGCTCGTCGCGACAATCGATCATGTCGCGGGCGGCCGGTTTTTGTTTGGCGTCGGCGGCGGGTGGAACCAGGATGAGATCGAGAGCCACGGCACCGTCTTCACGACCCGGTTCAAGAAGATGCGCGAGCAGATCGAGGCGATGAAGGAGATCTGGACCAAATCCGAGCCCGAATACCATGGCGACATCGTCGATATTCCGAAGATACGGACCTGGCCGAAGCCGCAGCAGAAACCGCATCCTCCGATCATTGTCGGGGGCGCCTTCCCGCACAGCGCACGACGCGCGATCCGCTATGGAGACGGATGGGTGCCCAATGCCAGCCGGCCGCATTACACGGATGTGACGGAATTTCTGCCGGAGTTCCGGCAAATGGCCGTCGACGCCGGGCGCGACCCGGCAATGATCCCGGTCACTATTTTCGGCGCTCCCGAAAATGCCGATCGCATCGCGCGCTACCGCGATCTGGGCATCGCGCGGGTCGTGGTTAGCCTGCCTTCGGCGAATCGCGACGAAACCCTGCCGGTGCTCGACCGCTGGGCCGACCTGATCCGCCGGACCGCCCATTGATGCAAGGAACAAGATGCCGTTAACCCTCGTGCAGGCCTCCACCATTGTCGACAAGGCGCTCGAGAAAGGGCGCGAACTCGGTTTCAAGCCGTTGACCGTGGCGGTGCTGGACGCCGGCGGGCATCTGACGGCGCTAAAGCGCGAGGACGGTTCGAGCCTGCTGCGGCCCGAGATTGCAGGCGGCAAGGCTTGGGGCGTCCTGGGCATGGGCTTCGGGGGCCGCGAATTTGCCCGGCGCGCCGCCGGCAACCCTGCCTTCATCCAAGCGCTGAGCGTCGCCTCGGGTGGGCGCATCGTTCCGGTGCCCGGCGGCGTGCTGATCCGCGACAAAGGGGGCGAAATCATCGGCGCGGTCGGGATCAGCGGCGACACTTCGGACAATGACGAGACCTGCGCGGTCCACGGCATACAATGCGCCGGCCTCGTTCCCGACACTGGCGATCCCGCATAGCTCCAGGTTTCTAAATCTGCCCGGACGGAGACCGGCAACGCGCCGAAACCGCGCAGCTTTGCGCTAATTTATAGTTAATCCGTGTCAGCCATGCATTATAGGTTGTATTTTTATCTAAATAAGAATAACTTACGAGCGTATTCACCCGAGAGGGGTTCTCGGTGCAGACTGATTCATTGGGGCAAGGGCAGCCAAGTCTCGTATCGACGAACGCCGCTTTTCTTCAAGAGCGGCGCGAGAAGAGTAATGGTCGATGATGCGGCCGCTCCCTCACCGCCACGATTGTTGTCCGGATATGCCGGCGGGAACGGATCGACCGATCGGCCTGGATCGGAAGCTCCCGACTGGTTCGAGGTAAGCTGGAATCCGACGGCCGGCTGTTCGCTCGTCAGCCCCGGATGTGATCACTGCTATGCGATGCGGATAGCGGCACGGCTCGCCAGAATGGGCGGCAAGACCGGCGCCCGCAATCATGCGCTCACGATTATGGAGCGGGGCGGTCCGCGCTGGACCGGAGAAATCCAGATCGCCGAAGATCTGCTGACCTGGCCGCTCTATCGACGCCGTCCCCGCCGGATCGCCGTCAATCTGATGTCGGATCTGTTTCACGAGCACGTTGACATACCGACGATCGATCTGGTGCACGCGGTTATGGCTGCCGCCCGTTGGCACATCTTTCTGGTATCGACAAAACGCACAGCGCGGATGCGCGCGTATTATCGTGATCCCGTGACGCTCGACCGCATCGTCCAAAGCGCCGGTTTGCTTTTGTCGGACATCATCCCCAAAAGCGGCCGCCGCCGACCGCTGCCGGGGACGCTCAATCACGTGGCGGGCATCGCGAGGTCCGGACGATGGCCGTTGCCTAACCTCTGGCTCGGAGTCTCTGTCGAGGATCAAGACAGGATAGGCAGGGTCCGCGACCTTCTCGACACGCCCGCGGCGACCCGCTGGGTGTGCTTCGAGCCCTTGCTCGGGCGTGTGCTGCCGGACGCCGTTCCCAACGGTGGCGGCTATTTTGATGCCATCGGCGGCGCTCATTATGGTCTCGATGGACGCGGCCGGAGGGTGGCTGTCGAGGGGCCGGCTTGGGAAGCGCTAGACTGGGTCGTCGCCGGAGGCGAGATCGGTGTCGGGGCGCGCCCCATGCAGCCTCAATGGGTGCGCGAACTGCGAGACAAGAGCAGCGCAAACGGGGTGCCCTTTCTATTCCGGCAGTGGGGCGAATGGGCGCCGACGGCGGGTTCGGGTGATAGAATGATGCGGGTCGGCAAACGCGCCGCGGGGCGCGTTCTCGACGGCCGCAGCTGGGACCAGATACCGGCAACCGATCAAGGCCAAGGCGTCTGAATTATTTCGGATAGATGCGCCGATAGACGCCGGGAGAGCCGTCGTCGTGCCGCAAATTGGGCTGAACTCGCCGTGTCCATGGATTGCTGAGGCGCGCGCGACCCCAGGCCTCGCTCTCCGAGACGGCAGCGTGCTCGAATTCATAAACGGTCAGGTATTTGGGTTGCCCCTCCACCGCAACAAAGCGCCGCGCGCCAAGGCAGCCCGGGACCGCCAAGTATCCCGGGATATAAGCGGTGTTGTACCAGGCATTGAATTCCTCCTCGATCGCAGCGGGGATGTCGATGCGGCCCATTTGCAGGAACGGCGCCATCTCGACCGTCTGCTCGATCGGGTTGGTGTGCACCGGGAAGATCTGACGGTACGCATTCCGCAAGAAATTCCGCCCGATTCGGCTGGTTCCGGTCTTTGCCCGCTGCGGTGAGGGCTGATATTTGACGGTGTCGAGGTAGGCGGTGCTGCGCAGCACATTGTGATCCTCGAGCTCGTACATCGCGAGGTATTTAGGCCCTCCCTTCACCGCGACATAACGGCCGGCGCTCAAAAAGCCGGGTACCGAAAGGAGCCGGGTAATGTGCTCCTCGTCATACCAGCGATTGAACTCGGCTTCGAACTCGGGGTCGATGTCGGTCCACACCATCAGCAATCCGGTCCCGCGTGTCTTAGGCATCACCATCCCCACTCCCAAGCACCGTCAGCCTATCAATCGCCTTCGGCCAGCGTCAGTATTGGTCTGCATTTTCCGTTGCATGATCACTCGGATCAATCTAATCCGCCGACCCGGCTGCGGCTGGATCCAGGCTGCTCGAGGTCGCGGAAATGGCACAGATCGCCTGCGGCTCATCGAGCCGGAGGACGATGCTTTCGGTCAGATAAAGCTGATAATGAACGCCGTCCTGACCGATATACCCGGGCTCCAGATCCTGACCCAAAATCAGGGCGCCGACCCGCGGGTCCACGAGAACACCGCCCTCGATCGGCGCCTTGTATATGCCGCGCGTGCAGAGCCGGCGCAGATGTTCGATCTGCGAGACGTCACTGCCTGGATAAAGCCGGAACAGCCCGTTGTACAGCGCTGGAGCCAGCGCCAGTGCATAAGGACCGCGGTACCCGGCGTTATCGAGCTTGGTCACTGCGGCCAATACATCGCCCAATGCGCGTTCGACCGATGCCCAATCGCCTCCGCCAAGCCGTTGGCGTTCCTCATGCGTCAATAAACCGGGAAGCCGAAAATCCGGTTGCCCTCGATAAACGAACTCTTCTTCGCGATCGGCGACGGCCTCGGCCGCGTCTTGTGCGGGGGTCAGGTCGAGGGGTTGGCCGTTTTCCAGATACGCTGCGATCCTTCGGACGCTAAGGCGAAAGGCGCGCCGGAGCATCGGCACCGAAATGGCGCGGCCCATGACTGCACCGGCTTCGTCGGGGGAAGGCTGGCGGCAATAGTCGTCGTTGCCGGCCTCGATGGCCGTCAGCCCAACGCCAAAAGGGCCCTGCAGATCGAGGAAACGCCTCCCGGTGAGCCGGTCGCGCGCCGCATCGACTGCTGCAGTTTCGATTTCCTTCCAAATACGATCCGGGAGATGAGATTGAGCGCGATTGAGGTAGTCCATCGGCGATCAGCTTCTGAGCGAGCCGATGGTGAAACCGCGGCCGGTAGTGCCGCCGCTCACATTGGAACCGCCCCCGGCACCGCCCATTGCGGTTGCTGACGTCTCAGCTTCGAGAATGGATCCCTCGGTGAATAGGTAGGTTCTCAGAAAACGCTCGAAGTCGCTATTATGGCGCCGAAGCCACTCGATCAGCATTGAGGCGTGCTCCATCTCCTCGCGCATGTTGTGAAGGAGCAGGGCCTTCAGGGTCTCCTCTTCGGCGTCATCGGCCCGTTGCCGGTACCAGTCGATCGCATCGAGCTCTTCCATCAGCGACGCGATGGCGAAATGCAGGTTGAGCGTATCTTGCGACAGCCGTTCACGCGGTGCGTGCAGGTTTTCGCTTGACATCGCTCGCTCCACCACTCGTTGCTGGGCGCCAGATGCAACAACAGGGCAACAGCCAAGTCAACTCGGTAGGGCGTGCGGCCGGGCAGGACTCTTCCCGCCCGGCCATCCAAGATCGGCTAACCCTTATTACCGGCCGGTCGTCCCCGTGCCGAGCCTGCCGCCCATCGGCGGTGAAGTCGAACTGCCGGCGCCGGTGCCGCGGTCTTCGAGACGGTATGCCGCCATCTGCTGGAGCTGTTCTTTGCTGCGGTCCAAAGTCAGGCGGTTATGGTCGGTCTTAATGTCGCTGAGAGGAATTGCGACATATTTTCCGCCCACGCCGAGAAACGAGCCGACATCGAGGACGACTTTGTCGACTTTGCCGCTTTTGTCGAGGACCAGATCCTTGACGCTGCCGATGTTGCGGTTCTGCACGTCGTAGACCGTGCTGCCAATAAACTTGCTGGCGCGTACCTCGTCGGGCTGGATCATTGTGCTCGTGGTCGCAACAGTGGCAGCGCCCCGCGTGTCACTTGTGCTAGTTTGGGCGTATGCGGCGGGGACTGCCGCCGCCAAAGCAAGCGCCACTGCGGTTGTCGTAAAGATTTTATGCATCGATAGCTCCTCAAACTCTGATTGGGGACGGAGTACAAACAGGCCGTCTCACGGAACCGTTCCGCTTTCGAGCACTGCGTCTCTCCTGGTCTCTCTTGCCGGGCGTTTCTCCACGATTTCGGGAACTAAAGCTCGCACTGCGGCGATCTTGTGGAGTGGTTGAATTCGCGAGGACACCATGGCAACTCATCAATCGAAGCAGCAGAAGGAAACCGTCGAGCGCGTCATGCACGAGTTCAAGCACGGCGAGCTGCAGACCAGCCGCGGGCGTAAGGTCAAAAACCCCAAACAGGCGGTCGCGATCGGATTGCGTGAGGCGGGAGCCTCGAAATACGAAAGCAAGGAGAAGAACCGGGAAAACCTGAAGCGGACGAAGCAGCGCGAACGGCGGGCAGCGACCGCAAAGGACAGGCGCGAAGGCGACAAGACCAAGTCGGAACTCTACGCCGAAGCCCGCCGGCGCGACGTTCCGGGACGTTCGAAGATGGATAAGGGCGAACTCGAACGCGCGCTTCGGGCTCATTGACCGGCGTGAGACAAATCTAGCCGGAGCGTTTTTGCACTCCCGGTGTTCTACACGGTGACGAACGTTTAGCAGGAGCAGATCAATGGACCACGCGACGGTAAAGGATGCGGCGGCAAAGGCAGGAGAAGCGGCAGCCAGCAGTGCAGAGCAGGTGCAATCCGATTTACAGGACAAAGTTGCGCAAGGAAAGGCAGTCTGGCGGGACGCCAAAGCCAGTGCCGGCGATGCCATTGACAAGGCCACTGCACTGGCGCGAGATGCCTCCGCAGCCGCCGCACAGGCCGGCGAAGTCGCCCAGGACGTCGCACGCCAAGTGGGCAACCAGGTCAGCCAAGCCACGACGGCTCTCTATCAGCAGGGGAGCGCCGCCGGAAACTATCTCACCCGCTATACCGCAGAACAGCCGTGGACCGCTCTGTTGGCGGCTGCGGCCATCGGCTACGGGCTGGCCTATCTGGTCCATCGGCCCAGAACGTAACCGGCTCGCGGGCTCGCGTTCATTTGGCGGGGCATGTGGCTCAGGAGGGCCCCGAGGCGGGTCAATTTTTGCCTCTGACGATCGCCAGGGCTGCCGCCACGCCCCGCGCGCCGCTCTACTGGACCGGTAGGGCCGTGATGGCCGGCCGCCTAGTTTGCGCGTGAAGCCGGCGTCTTAGTAAACCTAGTGTTCCACCACGTTCACTGCTCGCGCGGCAGTGGCGCTTTTGTGCGCCGTAGTAGCAGCCTGATCACTGGCCGCGGAGCTGCTGCAATTTGCAGAACCCAACGCCCGTGTTCTCGGCAGGAACTCCTTCGCCACACCGGCCATTTACACCATACTACCATTTGAATGGAGGAATGAATGGCCGATGTTGCAGCGAACGTCTCCGCCAGCGAAACTACTCGGCTGATCGGCAGCGATAAAGTCGAAGGGACGGCAGTGCGCCGCACCAATGGCGACAAGGTCGGCACAATCGAGCGCGTCATGATCGACAAGCGCAGCGGCAAGGTCGCTTATGCGGTCATGTCCTTTGGCGGTTTCCT
>JBJMQW010000575.1:0-7616 GCA_045802495.1 Allostellaceae bacterium
AGCTGGGCCAGCGGGAAGAACTTGATCAGCGTGGCGGCGGCAAGCGGCACAGCCGACCAGGCACGCCGCCCGCTGACGGCAGCGGCGAGCGCTAACGCGGCAAAAGTGACGACCGCTGCGTCGACATGCCCCGAACCGGCAATCTCCCACACCGGCAGCGGGTGCCAAGCATAGAGCAGGATATGCTCGCTGGGACGCCCTGTTGCTTGCAAGATGAACAACAGGGTCGCAATGCCGACAGCCTCAATCGTGACAAAGACCAGCTTCATCGCGAGCGGCGTCTCGGCGAACCGGCTCGCCACCAGAAACAGCATCTGGGCGACCGGCGGGTAGATCGTCGGCGCGTAGTTACTGCGATTGATGTTGGGAAAGACCACCGGGTCCCGAAGCGGCTCAAGTGCCGGATCGGTTGGAAGGTAGCGATAAGGATTGATCCCGAAGGCCTGGACACGCCCATCCCAGATATAGCGGTTTACATCGTCGGACAAAAACACTGGTGCCGGGAGTGCGATCAGTCGCAGCAGGACCGCCGTTCCGAGGATAAGGGGCAAAGGGGGCCGCCGATCGCAGCCGATCAGGACCACAGCTGCAGCAACCGCCCAGGCCGCTCCTTGGATCAGAGCGGCGATGACGAAGGCTCGCAAATCGTGGTTGAGCTGGGCAGTCAACCCGGCGCCCGCGCTTGTCAGCAGCAGGCCGCCAAATAGCGCCGGCAGCTTCCACTGCGCCGGGCGTTCTCCCACCCTAACCCTTTCCCAGTATAGGCCGAAGGAGTGGTGGGAGATCGGCGTGGTTGAGCAAGCGCTCGAACGCGCCATTCCGCGCTGCCAGCTTTTTAAGAAAAGCGGCAGTGTTGGGCGCCCGGTACCCGTTGACGTACGGGCCTGTCGCGGTCCGGCTCGGCCCAATTTCGCGGGCCAGCATCCCCAGGGTCATCTCGTCATCGACATCATACCATTCGGGAAGCCCCGCCACCGGGACACTGATCTCACCGGCCCGGGCGAGAGTCTGCCGGAACACCCGGTTGGTGCTCCAGTCGATCTCCTCGAAGAGCCGCCGGTGAAACTGCTTCAAGCCGATCAGGTAATAACCGCCATCGGTGGCAGGCCCGAGGACAACGCGGTCTCCTGGATCGCGCAGCCGGCGAACAGCCTCAACCAGTATTTCGGTCGGCAGAGTCGGGCTATCGGCGTTGATGAGGCAGACGGAGTGGTAGCCTGCGGCAAAAAGGTCTTGTCCCGCGTGGAACAGACTGCGGCCGATGGTCGGCTCCTTGGGCGGCAGCAGCTTGAAGCCGTCGGGCAGCAGGTCATCGAAGAAGGGTTCGGAGCCCAGCGGATGGTAGGCGGCAAAACCCTGTACCGGCACGTGCTTCGCGGCAGCCAGGATGTTCGCCGCAACGTCTGTGAGGCAGCAAGTGTTGAGTTCGGCAGCCTCCCCATAGGTCAGCGGCGGCACGAGGCGGGTTTTGACGGTCCCGGCAATCGACGCCTTGGCCATGATCGAAATTGCGCAACAGTCTTCTTGCAAGCCGCGCCCCGTCTCGCCAATTTACCAGCCGCGCAGGGATCCGCCGAACCGTTGTACCCGTAATCCTCCCAGAAGGCGCCCGGATAATTATTTGTTACGGATAACGCCACGCGTCCCGGTTCAGCCTTCGGCATGCGCGGCCAGATAGCCGCGAACGGCGCGCACCAGCCCGCGCGCCAGCTTCCGCTGGTAGCCGCGCTGCTGCAGCAGACGCTCTTCCCGCGGGTTTGACAGGCAGCCGAGCTCGATCAGCACCGAAGGGATATCCGGCGCGGTCAGCACCGCAAAATCGGCTGACCGCCGGGGATTTTCCAAAAGTACCACCTCCGGCGCGAGCTGATCGACGACACTGCGGGCAAGCACAATCGACAGATTGCTGGTCTGACGGCGTGCAAGATCCATCAGAGTGATTCCGATCTCACGCGGCTGGCGAGCCAAATTGATGCCGATTGCCAGGAGGTCGGCCCTATTCTCCCTTATCGCCAATGTGGCTGCTTCTCGGTCGGATGCTCGAGCCGATAACGTGAACACTGACAGCCCGCGCATTGCCCTGTCCGGCAGTGCGTCTGCGTGGATCGACAAAAACATGTCCGCATCCCAAGAGCGGGCGCGCGCAACCCGCTCCCGCAGTGGTATAAATTCATCGGCGCTCCGGGTCAGGACAACGCGGTAACGCCGCGTTGCCGCGAGCTGCTTCGCAAATTCGCGCGCGACCGCCAGCACGATGTCCTTTTCGTAGACGCCGCTTGGACTGATTGCCCCCGGATCGACCCCGCCATGCCCCGGATCGATGACAACCGTCGGCATTCGGACCGGCGCCCGTTTCCGTTTCGCCGAATGAGCCGAAACCGTGTCGAGCGCCCATCCCAACGGGACGGCAAACGCCATCAGGCGCAACATGTTGCGCCTGCCGCAATCCAACTTCCGCATGCCCCACCCCCCGATGGCGCCCTTAGGAAACCAAATTGCCGAACTGGCCAATTTCTACTAGATCAAGCGTGAATTTTTCGCCATAGGGCTGCGGCATCCCGCTTGCAGGATAACGCCTGGGGTTGCGTTGAGCTTGACGCAACGAAGAAGCGGCCGATATAAGCCTGCCCTTCATTTCTGTGACGAAGCTGCATGGCCACCCACAAATCAGCGGAAAAGCGCATCCGTCAAACCGCCAAGCGCACGGCGATCAACCGAACGCGCACGAGTCGAGTGCGCACCTTCGTCAAGAAAGTCGAAACCGCGATTTCGAGCGGTGATAAGCAAGCTGCGCAATCGGCCTTGCGCCTCGCGCAGCCGGAATTGCACCGGGCCATTACAAAGGGCGTGCTCCACAGGAACACGGTTTCACGCAAGCTGTCCCGCCTCGCCGCGCGCATCAACGCCCTGTGATCGCGCTCACGCGACTGCGTCAGAATACCGCACCCATGACCTGCTTCTGCTTTCCGCTGGCAGTTCAATGGCCCGCGCTGAAACGGCGCAAACTATCCCCCACGTTCCGTTTTCGATCTCGTTGCCACTAATCCGTCACATCGGTAAACTCTTGAAATAACGGCAGGCGGAAATTCCGGAGCTGTCGTGAAAACGTCATAAGGTGTCAAGAAAGCGTCAAATATTTTGACATCGAAGTGACTGTATAATCATCATAGGGAGATCGCTTTTTCCTGTATCGTGTAGTAATGCACAGCTAAAGGATGACGCATCTTCGGCTGAAGATTTGCGGGCGATGAGGCCGGAGGTTGCCGTCCGAATTCATGGGGGATGAAGGGTGGCGGAAGCGGTTCAGAAAATACACGCCGACGGCATTGCGACCACGTGCGAAAGCGAATGGATCCGGGTTCTCGGTCATATGCAGTCGGAGATCGGCGACGACGCCTTCCGTAATTGGCTTCGGCCGATGACGTTGGAGCGCGTCGACGACGGGCATGCGACACTTGCTGCCCCCACGCGGTTTTTGCGCGATTGGGTGGCAACGCATTATCTGGACCGGATTCTCGCTTTATGGCGGGCGGAGAACGGGCGCATGACGCGCGTCTCGATAGTGGTGGGAATGCCCCACCCGTACAGAAGCGACGATCACCGCTCGGACGATCAGGAAGAAGCGGAAATCATTCCGTTGCCCCCGCTCCCTGCGGAACCCGTTGCACCGATCGACATCGTCGACGACAAGGCGCAGTATTTGGCGCTCGATCAGCGCTTTGTTTTCGAGAACTTTGTCGTCGGCAAGCCGAACGAACTGGCCCATGCTGCCGCCCGGCGCGTCGCCGAGGCCTGCGTCGGCCCAACCCACACCGTTCCATTCAATCCCCTCTTCCTCTATGGCGGTGTCGGGCTCGGCAAGACACATTTGATGCATGCGGTAGCGTGGCACGTCCGTAGACACGCCTGTAGGCGCAAGATCATTTATTTATCTGCTGAAAAATTTATGTATCAGTTTATTCGGGCATTGCGCTTCAAGTCCACCATGGACTTCAAAGAGCAATTCCGTTCTGTCGATCTGTTGATGATTGACGACGTACAATTCATCAGCGGCAAGGAATCGACGCAAGAAGAGTTCTTCCATACCTTTAATGCTCTGGTCGACGAGAACCGGCAGATCGTGATCTCGGCCGATAAATCGCCCTCGGATTTGGAGGGTATGGAAGAGCGTATGCGTTCGCGGCTCGGGTGGGGACTCGTCGCGGATCTGCATCCGACCACCTACGAGCTGCGCCTGGGCATTTTGCAGTCGAAGGCCGAGCAGAACGGCATCTGCATCCCGCCGAAGGTGATGGAGTTCCTCGCCCACAAGATCACCTCGAATGTTCGTGAGCTCGAAGGCGCGTTGAACCGGATCGCCGCCCACGTCCAGCTGGTCGGTCGCGACATCACCCTCGAGAGCGCCCAGGAGGTCCTGCACGATCTGCTCCGCTCACACGAACGTCGCGTCACGATCGACGAAATCCAAAGGCGCGTGGCCGAGCATTTCAACATTCGGCTCGGCGAGATGACGTCGGATCGGCGGGCGCGGGCCATCGCTCGTCCGCGGCAAGTAGCAATGTACTTGGCGAAGCAGCTGACGACGCGCTCTTTGCCGGAAATCGGGCGAAAATTCGGCGGCCGTGATCACACCACCGTTATGCATGCCGTGCGCAAGATCGAAGAGCTGAAGGGCACCGACCCCGCGCTCGCCGAAGATGTCGAGCTGCTGCGACGAATGCTGCAGAGCTGATCGCCCAAAATCGGTCAGCGGCGAAAGCGGGTGCTGAGCCGCGTTCCCCTTCGTGCTATAATTCCGTTCCGTCATCGGGATGAAGTGACGGGGATGCTGGTCGGCGTCGGGGTTGCCCTGTGGCCGGCCCGCGCCGGGCAGCAACTCCTGTGTACTCAACATGAAACTGACCATCGAACGGGCGGCCTTCCTCAAAGCATTAAGCCATGTACAGAGCGTCGTGGAACGGCGCACGACAATTCCGATTCTCTCGAACGTGCTGTTGCGCGCCGAAGCGGGCCGGTTGGCCCTCAGTGCGACCGATATGGATCTCGAAATCGTCGAGCGGGCGCCGGGCCAGATCGAGCGGGAGGGGCGGACGACCGCGCCGGCGCACACGCTCTACGACATTGTTCGCAAGCTCCGCGAAGGTGCCCAAATCGAGATGGAGGCGAGCGGCGAACGCAGCGCGCTGACGATACGGTCCGGCCGTTCGACGTTCACGCTCGCCTGTCTTCCGCCCGAAGATTATCCGCTGATGGCGAGCGGCGAGCTGCCGCACAATTTTTCATTGCCGGCGACCGAGCTTCGCGCGCTGATCGACCGAACCCGTTTCGCCATCTCGACCGAGGAGACCCGGTATTACCTGAACGGCATCTACTTGCATTCGACAAAGACAGACGAGGTGCCGGTCATTCGTGCGGTCGCGACCGACGGGCACCGGCTGGCGCGAATGGAGATGGTATTGCCCGAGGGTGCGGCCGGCATTCCTGGTGTGATCATTCCGCGCAAGACGGTGCTCGAGCTCAGAAAGCTCATCGAGGAGAGTGGGGAGGAGATCCAAGTCGGGCTCAGCGAGACAAAGATCCGTGTTACGGTCGGAGAGGCTGCGCTGACCTCGAAGCTGATCGACGGCACCTTTCCCGATTACGACCGGGTCATCCCGTCGAACAACGACAAAATTCTCGAGGTGGAGTGCAAGGCCTTTGCGGAGGCGGTCGATCGCGTATCGACGATCTCAACGGAGAAGAGTCGCGCGGTCAAACTTTCGATTGAGAACGGCAATCTCCGTTTGTCGGCGACCAGCCCGGAAAACGGCACCGCCGAGGAGGAACTGGAAGTACGCTATATCGCCAGTCCTCTCGAAATCGGGTTCAACTCACGGTATCTTCTTGACATTACCGAGCAGATCGCGGGGGACGGTGCGCAATTCGTTATGTCCGACGCCGGCTCGCCGACAATCGTGCGCGACCGGGACGACGCAAGCGCCCTCTACGTTCTGATGCCAATGCGTGTTTAAGGCGATCGAGGCTCGTCAGCTTCGTCTTAACATTGCCGCGGATTTCCTTGTCCGCATTCTCCCGTCTGGCACGAGAAAGGAAGCTGTGGCACGCCCGAAATGCTGGCAAAGAGCCGCATTCGACCCTATATAATGCCGATGCCAACCGAGGTGCAGGAAGCCAGCGGCAGTGCCGGTGCCGAGGTGGGCCGTGTCGGAGTAACGCGCCTCGTATTGACGAATTTCCGCAACTATCGCGCAGTTCGTCTTTCCGTGGGAACAGAACCGGTTGTATTGACCGGCCCTAACGGCGCCGGAAAGACCAACTTGCTGGAAGCCCTGTCTTTCCTCGCCCCGGGACGCGGTCTGCGCGGAGCCAAGCTGACGAACATTGACCGCCGCGAGGAGAACGACGAGGCGGCGCCGGCGGCCCGCGGCTGGGCGGTCGCCGCGACAGTCGCGACGCGGCGAGGCGCGCTGCGCATCGGAACGGGCCGTGACGGCACGACCGGCGATCGACGGACCGTTCGGGTCGACGGAGAGGCAGTGCGCGGGCAGACGGTGCTGGGCGAGCGGCTCGGCATGGTTTGGCTGACACCGTCAATGGACCGCCTCTTTCTCGAAGGTCCGAGCGGGCGACGCCGGTTTCTCGATCGCCTTGTCCTTGGCCTCGATCCCGCCCATCCCTCGCGCGTTGCAGCCTATGAACACGCGCTGCGCGAGCGCTCGCGGCTGCTGCGTGATGGTCCTGCCGACCCTGTTTGGCTTGCGGCGCTCGAGGAAATCATGGCGCAGCAGGGTGTTGCGGTGGCCGCGGGCCGGCGTGAGGCTGTTCAGCGGCTCGATCGGGTTTGCGCCGAAGCCGAGGGACCGTTTCCCCGGGCCCGCCTGACCCTTCTTGGCACTGTCGAGGATTGGCTTGAAACGATGCCGGCGCTTGCAGCCGAGGCAAAGCTGGCCGCGGCATTGGCGGCCAACCGGCAGAATGATGCGCAAGTCGGCAGCACACAAATCGGGCCGCACCGTTCGGATCTGGCTTGCCGCCTGGCGGAGAAAGGGATTGCGGCCGAGCTCGCCTCGACGGGGGAGCAGAAGGCTCTGCTGATCTCGATCCTGCTCGCCCATGTCGGGCTGCAGCGGGCGGTTCGGGGCGAGCCCCCGCTCCTCCTCCTCGACGAGATTGCCGCCCATCTTGACCCGCGGCGGCGTGGGGCATTGTTCGACAGGTTGCTGCGCCTCGAGGGTCAGGCATGGCTCACGGGCACCGACGAGGCTCCGTTCGGGCCATTGCGCCAAGCCGCGCAGTTTCTGTCAGTGCATGACGGCAATGTCGTCAAAACCTGTTGTTGAACCTTCACTAGGACAATATGGCAAATCCATCCGCATCCGATCCTCTCGGCCCTCTCGGCGAACCCGCAGCAAAGCACGCCGCGAGCCCCGAATCACAACCGGGAGGCGTGGCAACCCCTCCTAACGGCAACGGGTACGGCAATGGTCCCGCCAATGGTGAGGATGCGTCCTACAATGCCCAATCGATCGAGGTGCTGCGCGGACTGGATGCCGTACGCAAACGGCCCGGTATGTATATCGGCGACACTGATGACGGGTCCGGCCTGCATCACATGG
>JBJMQW010000576.1:0-10859 GCA_045802495.1 Allostellaceae bacterium
AAAAATAATAGCAGCGCGTGCGTTGCAGAAGATTGCCGCCGGTCGACGCCATGTTGCGCAACTGCGGCGACGCGCCCGCCAGGACCACGCTCGCGAGCATCGGGTAGCGTTGCACAATCAGCGGATGATAAGCGAGGTCGGAATTCGGCACCAGCGCGCCGATCCGCAATCCACCGTCCGCCGTTTCCTCGACGGTCTTGAGCGGCAACCGCGTGATGTCGATCAGCCTGGTCGGCCGTTCGACCTCCTCCTTCATCAGATCGATTAGGTTGGTCCCGCCGGCGATGAATTTCGCTTTCGGATCGGCGGCAATCTGGCGCACGGCGTCGGCTACGTCGTTGGCCCGCGAGTACTGAAAATTGATCATGACTGCTCCATCGCCTGCTCGATCGCCGCTACGATGTTCGGATAGGCGCCGCAGCGGCAGAGATTGCCGCTCATCAATTCGCGTATTTCATCGGCGCTCTTCGCCTTGCCCTCGGCGATCAGACCAGCGGCCGAGCAAATCTGTCCCGGCGTGCAATAGCCGCATTGGAACGCGTCGTGGTCGATGAAGGCCTGCTGTAGCGCATGCAGCGCGCCATTCGCGCTCAGGCCCTCGATGGTGGTCACTCTGGCGCCGTCCTGCATCACGGCGAGCGTCAGGCAGGAGTTGATCCGCCGGCCGTCGACCAGCACCGTGCAGGCGCCGCACTGGCCGTGATCGCAGCCTTTCTTGGTGCCGGTCAGGTCGAGATGATCGCGCAACGCGTCGAGCAGAGTCACCCACGGCGCCACCCTCAACTGCGTCTCCACGCCGTTGACGATCAGGATGACCGGAATTTCTTCCGGCCACGCCGCCCCGTTTGTTCGTGCCATTTGCATTCTCCGCATGCGTTCGAAGGTCAACGCGCGAGATAGATACGCGATCCGATATGTTTCCGACATCGGCCCGCATTGAGCCCGGCGCGCCCTACGGCGCCGAGTTCACCCGTTGTCTTCAGATCTAGACCGCAACTTGGATGCGCCGAGCGAATTCGGGTAAATCTCAGTAAATTGCCGAAAATTGCCCAGTCGAACGTTGGATCCCCCGCAATCCGAGCTTGGACCGCCTAAGACGCAGTTTATAATCGCGCAGGGTGTTCATCTAACCCAATGAGGATTGCTGCGCAGCCCTCAAGTGCCTACGTTCAGGCTCGGTAAAGTGCCGTGACGCGACCTTCGAAAGTAATCTTGGACGACACCGGGATGCAGCACGATGTGATGATGGGCTTGGCGCCCTCCGAGGCGCGCGACGGCCGGATCAAGATACACGGGCGGGAGGCCTTCGAAGGAATGCGGCGAGCTGGTATTCTCGCCGCCGAGACGCTGGACTTTATCACTCCTCAGGTGCGCCCCGGGATCACGACCGGCGACCTCGACCGCATGTGTCACGGGTTTATCGTGGACCATGATGCGATTCCGGCGCCGCTCAACTATCGCGGCTTTCCCAAATCGATCTGCACCTCGATCAATCATGTCGTCTGTCACGGCATCCCGGGCGACAGGCGGTTGATGGAGGGTGACATCCTTAACGTCGACGTTACCGTGATCGTCGACGGGTGGCATGGCGATACCAGCCGCATGTTCTTTGTCGGCGAACGCATCCCGGTCAAGGCCCGGCGGCTGGTGGACGTGACCTACGAGGCGATGATGCGCGGTATCGCGGTCGTGCGGCCTGGCCTCCGCATTGGTGCGATCGGTGATGCCATCCAGCGCTATGCCGAGAGCCATCGCTATTCGGTAGTGCGGGACTTTTGCGGTCACGGCGTCGGGCGCGTCTTTCACGATGCCCCATCGATCCTGCATTACGGCCGGCCCGAGGATGGACCGATGCTTCGCGAAGGAATGTTCTTCACGGTCGAGCCGATGATCAATGCCGGCCGCTACGACGTCAAAATCCTCAGCGACGGTTGGACCGCGGTCACCAAGGACCGCTCCTTGTCGGCGCAGTTCGAGCACACGATCGGAGTGACGGCGACAGGCTACGAGATCTTCACAATCTCGCCCGCCGGCTTTCACCGGCCGCCATATTCCGTCAGCGCTCCGATCTGAGCAGTTTCCCGTTGTTCGGGACTGTCTCGCCGGAGCCTCGACGACGACAGCACATCATCGCTATCGCGAAAGGCGCACGGTGGAGTGGGCGCTGTGTCCAACGGCGTCGATCACGGTGAGCTGCGAGAAGCCGATGCCGTCGGGCTGCCAATTGATCTGGCGGCGCGGCTCGGCCAGAGGCAGCGGTCTGCCATCGACTAGCCAGCGGAGCGGGCGTTTGCCGCCGACAGCTTCAAGCGGCAATTCTTCCCCATGCCATTCGATCAGCGCCCCGTCCGGCGGGTAGACGATTTTCGGACCGCCGCGAGGGGCTTCGGCCTGCGCCGGCGGCCTGGGATTGAGCTGCTGGAGGCGTGCCGGTAGTTCGCTTCGGCTGACCAATAGCGTCCCCGCCGGCGGCGGTATCTCGCTTTGCAGCGATGCCGGGCCGAGGATATCCGCTATCTTGAACAGCACCGGTGCCGCGGTCAGCCGGCCGCTGTGGCCGGGCATCGGCGTGCCGTCAGGACGGCCGGCCCAAACCCCGACCGTGACGTCCGGATCATAGCCGATCGCCCAGAAATCACGGTAGCCGTAGGACGTGCCTGTTTTGAAGGCGAGGCGCCGACCGTGACGCGCCTCGACCGGCAACGCGCCCGGCGGCGAAGGCGCATCGACGAGGATGTCGTTGACGTACCACGCTGCGAGAGGTCCGAAAATCGCCGTGCCGCGCTCCGCGGGATCGTCTTGCCGATAGCGCAGCGGCGCCACCTTGCCGCCATTCGGCAGCGCCGCGTAAAGCCTTACGAGGTCCGCCAAGGTGACGCCTGCGCCGCCCAGCGCGATCGCCAACCCCGGATCGGCCGCGGGATACGGCAAGCGAAGCCGGACCCCTGCCGCGGTGAGCGCGGCTGCGAACCGGCCGGGATGGAGCCTTTCGAGCACCGTCACGGCTGGCACGTTCAGCGAGTATTGCAGCGCCTCTCGGGCGGTGACGTCGCCCTGAAAGCGGCCGTCGAAATCGGTGGGTGCGTAATCGCCGAAATTCCGTGGGCGGTCTTCCAACAGCGTTTCCGGATGGATGATCAGCCGATCGAAGGCCATCCCATAGATGAAGGGCTTGAGGGCCGATCCCGGAGATCTGACGGCCCGCGCCATATCGAGGGTGCCGCGACGTGCCGCTGCGCGAAAATCGGCATTGCCGACATAGGCGAGTACTCGCCGGTCGCGATTGTCGACCACCAGTGCGGCGAAAGTCGCCTCGGAATCGAGCCCGCGGGCTTCCCGCTGCAACAGCGTTTCGATCCGCTGCTGCAGCAACGGATCGATGGTCGTGCGATGCGTCGATGCGGCCGGCTCCTCGTCTCGCAGGTCGCGCGCGAGATGCGGCGCCCGGAACGGCATCGCCAGTCGAACCCGCGGGATCGTCTCCTCCCGAGCCTCGGCAAGGGCGGCAGGCGAGATCACCCCGGCGTCGGCCATACGCAGCAGGACGCGGTCACGCGCGGCGCGCGCGGCGTCGGGATGCCGGTCAGGCCGCAGGCGCTCCGGCGAGCGTGGCAACGCAACGAGCAAAGCGCATTCCGCGGCCGACAGCCGCCCCGGCTCCTTGCCAAAATAGGCGAGGCTGGCGGAACGCACGCCCTCGAGATTGCCGCCGAACGGCGCCAACGTCAGGTAGAGGCTCAGCACCTGCTCTTTCGAAAGCCGACGTTCGAGGGCGAACGCCTTCGCCATCTCGCCAAGCTTAGCGCCAAGCGAGCGGGGATGTCGCTCGAGCAGGCGCGCCACCTGCATCGTCAGGGTCGAGGCGCCGGAGACGATATGGCCGCTGACCGCAAGCTGGCCCGCGGCGCGCAACGCGGCGATCGGATCGACGCCGGGATGCCATGCGAAACGGGCGTCTTCGGCGGCGATAAGCATTCGGCGATAGAGCGGATCGACCTTATCCGGCTCGACCGGCAACCGCCACTTGCCGTCTGCAGTCAAGAACCCCCTCAGGATCGACCCGTCGGCGGCGAACGCCAGCACCGACGCGTTGCGGCTGCGATCCAACGCCGGCGCGGGCAGGATTAGGTAGATGGTCAGTGCGACCAGCCATAATCCCGCTATTGAGCACAACCACAGCGCTCTCTTCCGTCGCCCCATTTGTGGAGAGCGGATCGAGGTGTGGAGATCAGCGGGCACCGACCGTCAGCTTGCCGATAGCGTTGCGCCCGGTGGTTTCGGGCTCGTACATGTCCTCGGCGACCACGGCGGGATAGATGAATTCGCCGGGAGTGACCGCCCGCACGACATAGGCGAGCGTGAAATCGCGGGTGCCGTTCTTGAGGTCGAGCGCAGCTATAAAGCGGTCGTCCCGCTGCTCGGTGTAGGCGGCGTCGGTGAGCTCGGGGAGCCAGGAATAGTCGGTCGTGGAGCGACCCTTTGACACCGTCGCGGTTTCGATCTCAAAGCCGGCCGGAAGCAGATCGACAACCAAGGCCTGAGCTGATTGGGACGCGTCGGTTCGCACCCCCTTGAGAACGACGACGAACAGGTCGGTTTGCCGCGCTTTGCTCAGATCGGCGTTGCTGCCATTGGGCCGGTAAACGTTACGGGTTACGCCATATCCTCTGTTCTCGACCGGCAGGTCGGCTCTCGATACGCCGATGATCGACACCGCCCGCCAGGCCAGCGAATCACCGCGGTTCGTGATCGCCATCGGCGGACCGCCAGCGCCGAGAGGCCGGCGCAGATAGATCGGCTCGTTGCGGGTCTCCGGAGCGGCGCCTTCAGTCGCGACCGTCATGCGTCCGCCGCCGGCTTTGGCTGCTGCCTCGGCTGCCATCAACAGCCACGCCTGCTCCTGCGTGCTGGTTTGCGCCGCGCGGCTGAAGCGCTCGGCGATGCGGTCCATGATCGCCGTCAGCCGTGTCTGATTGCTGGAACTGGCGGCGGCAAAGGAGAGCATGGCAGCGCTGTCGCGCAACTCGCTGCCGTAATCGACAAAGCGAATCGCGGAAGGCCGCGGCGGCCCCGGCGCCAATGCTGCGTCATAAGCGGCAGCGGCCCGCGCTGCGTCGCCATAGAGCGCCAGCGCCGCCGCGACCTGCGCCTTGGCCATCTGGGTCGGCAGACGCGCCATCTGTGTATCGCTGAAGTAACGCAATCCGGGCAAATCATCGGATTTCGTCCGGGCCAGCACATAATGGGCATAGGCCACGGCCGGCAGGTCGCCGATTTCGGTGTGCTCCTGGCGGACATAATCACGCAGCCAGGAGACTGCCGATGTGATCGCGAAATCGGGAACGTTCTTGCCGTGCTCCTTGGCGCGGATCAGAAAATCGGTGGCATAGGCATCGAGCCACGGCACCGTTTCGCCGGTGTCGCTCCACACTCCAAAGCTGCCGTCGGAGCGCTGCAATTCGACGATGTGGCCAATTGCACGGTCCAGAATTTCAGCTGTCGTCGGGCCGGGATCGGCCCGCCACAGCCGCGCCACCTCCTGGACATAGAGCAGCGGCAGCGCCCGGCTGGTCGTCTGCTCGAGACAACCATAGGCATAACGTTCAAGCGTCCGCAGCAAGCCGGGAACATCCCAATCGGGCCGCGGGCTGACGCTCAGCAAGGCCTCCGCTGTGCCCGGCAGGAACTCGTCTGCGGCCCCGTCGTCGAGGGTGACGCTCTCGCCCGGCAAAAGCCGCCCGACAAACCGGCGCAGCTGATAGGCCTGCGCCGGCCGAACTCCGATCACGAAATCGCGCACGATCCTCAGATCACCGGGACCGGTCAGCTCCAGCGTCAGGGCCGCATTCCCCGGGGCTGTCGCAGACAAGACGAAGCCGTCGGCGAAATTGCCTCCGGGCGCTAGCGGCACTGCCCGATCGACCGCCGTGGTGAACTGTGCGGCGCCAGTCGCCGACAGCGCCAAGTGAAAGTCGCCCGCAGCACCTTCGAGATTGTTGATCGTCACTCCGACGCGCGCCTTATCGCCGGGCGCGAGAAAGCGCGCCAGCGATACCGTCGTCACGACCGGATCGCGGACGATCATCAAAGCCGTTCCCGAGCCGACCTTATGGCCTGAAAAGGCGACCGCCATCAGCCGCAGCTGCCCTTGGAAATCCGGGATGTCGAAGGGAATCCGCGCAGCACCCTCGGCGTCCAGCCGGACGATCCCGGAGAACAGAGCAACGACTTTGCTGCTTTTGTCCGGAAGCCCGGCGATCGAGCGTTTTGCGAAGCTGTCGCCGCCGCTGCGCAGCGCGCCGACGGCATTTGCTCGGGCGTCGATCAGCCGGCCGTATAGGTCGCGCAATTCGACCCCTAGCCGGCGCTTGCCGAAATAATATTTTTCCGGCGCCGGGCTGACGAACTCGGTCAGTTTGAGCACCGCCTCGTCAACCGCGGCGAGGGTGACGTAGGCCTCCTCACCGGGGCTAAGGCCCGTGACCTTGACTGGAATCTCGACCGGGCGGCGCGGCCGCGTGACGTCGGGAGCGGCGAGCGTCGCAGCGAGGGTGCGGGCGCTCGTATCGATCGGGAGCCAGGCGACCCCGACTGCCCGTCCTGGTCCGCGCTGCTGCGGCCCGGGCGCATCCGCCGGCCGATAGGCGCTGACCAGCGCATAGACGCCGCTGCTCCAGGAAGGATCGACGGAGATGTCGAGAGTTGCACCCTCGGCCGGAAGGCTCAGCGCGCGCAACGAGAGGATCCGATCGGACGCGATCACCAGCTCGGCCTCGCCCGCAAACGGCGCCTTGACAAACAGTCTGGCGGTGTCGCCCGGCTTGTAGCTCGGTTTGTCCAGCACTGCTTCCAGCTTGTCGGGCACGTCCGGCTGCTCGGCCTCCGCCTGCCAGCCGACATGAAATCTCAGGCTGGACTGCGCCCCGCTGACCGGATCGCTGACCTCCCAGCGGTAGCGTCCGGTGGACAGCTGCCGCGCCAGGATCGCCGGGTGATCAGCGGCGATGCCCAGGGTGCCGGCATCGATCGGTTGGCTGCGAATATGAGATTTGTGGCGCCACACACCGTTCAACGAATACCAGCGGTATTCCCAGGTCTCACGCAGCAGTTCGAACCGCAGACCATCGGCGGCGACTCGCGCGCCCTGCCGATCGAGCACGATTACCTCGATCTTTGCCTCGCTGCCCTCGGGAACCGTGTCGTCGCCGATTGGCGAGCGCAGGCCAATCGCCAAGGGACGCTGCCGGATCGGTCGAGTCAGCGTGTCGGATATCGCCCGGCCGCTCGGCTCGAAAACGCCGACCCGGATCGTCGCGACAAGCGGGCTGGTCAGATCCGGAAGGTCGTTCAATACCACCGACAGGCGCGCCTTGCCGTCGTCGTCGGTCGACTGGGCCTCGATGTCCCGGCGGTCCCCGGTAAATTCCTCGCCGGCCAGGCCGAATCTGAAACCGGGATATGCCGGAAAGGGGTTGTCATCGAGTGCGATGATCGCTTCCGCCTCGATCCCGAGCCCAGCGCCGGGCGCGCCGTAGTAGTAGCGCGCGTCGACATCGACCGGAAAGGCTTCGCCGGGCCGCATTGGCCCCTCCGCGGCAGTGAGCGAGACTTTGAGCTGTGGCGGGACAAAGTCTTCGACGCGAAATTCGGCGGAGCCGACCGGGGGAGCCTTCGGGTCGAGCTGCAGCTCGACATGCCAGGAACCTATTCGCGCGTCGCGCGCCAAGGAAAAGCTTTGTCGGTAGGCGCCCAGCCGGTCGCCCGTCAGCTGTCGCTTTTCGACTTCGATCCCGTCCGGCCGTAACAACCGCAGGCTGACCGGAAGCCCCTGCATTGCCTCAGCTTTGTCATCCCGCACCAGGGCGACGAGCTCAACGGTTTCACCGGGTCGGTAAATCCCGCGATCGGTATAGAGGAAGGCGTCGACCGGGCCCGGTTGCGGGCGGCCGCCGACCCCGCGATCGCTCAGATCGAAGGCGGGGTGGCCGATTTCGAGGAAATTAAAATCGTTGCCGGGACCCAGCGCGGTTACCACAAACGGCTCGTCGCCGCCACGGCCGCGCAGCAACCCGCCCGGGATCCGCGCGATCCCTGCGGCATCGCTGGTAACCGCCGAGAGCTCGCCGTTGTTGCGGGCCAGGAGGCGTATTGCGACGCCCGAAAGCGGCTTGCCGGTGGCGAGCGAGCGGACATCGACCGCCATGCCATCCGCGCCCTTGTACGCGGCGAGCCCGAGATCGGACACAAGGACCCAATTCGTTGCCGGCGTGGCGAATTCGTCCTGCATCAGGTCGCTGCGTTGCGCGACGACGAGATACACGCCGGGCCCTTTTTCGCGCAGCATGTCTTTCAGCGGGATCGCCGTTGCAATCGGGCGGTTGCGCTCACCCGAGATTGCCATCTCGCCCTCCCAGACGAGACTGCCGGTGCGGTTGATGATCTCGTCGACTTCGTAGGACGAAAAGCTCATCGCCAGCCGCTCGGCATCGATGCTCGGGACGAGATTGCGCTCGTTGACCTTTAAGAGCCGCAGCTTGACCTTGTCGACATTGATTGTGGTCAGCGGCAGCCCCGACGTACCCGCTTGCGAAAGCACGTAGCCGGTTCCCGAAAACCGCATTTGCGGCTTGCGGTCCGGAATGACCGCGCGGGTTGTAAAGGTCTCGCGCAGCCGCTCGCCTGTCGCCGCCGGCAACCCGGCGAGGACCTCGAGAGTGTAGGCACCGCCATGCTTCATGCCGTCGAGACACAGCGTGTCGCCGCGGGCAGTGACGATGCCGTCCAGCTTGGGCTCGCTGCGGACAAATGAATCGTAGGAGATATCGCCCTTTGTCCCGATCTTCTCGTTGAAGCGCAGGCAGACGCGTCCCGCTTCGGCCTCGGCTTGCGTTTCGACCTTGGTGACGCGGAAGGCGATGAGGCGGCGCAGCTCATCGGCGCGTTCGGCGATCGCGGAAAGCCGGGTGAATGTTAGCCCGGCGTCAAAGGCGGCGAGCGCTTCCTTCTGCCTGTCGTGCCGGTCGTAATCCCGACCGATGACAAAGAGCGCAGCGCCGCGCTCGACCGGATCGGTCGATTTCAGATAGGCGTTGTAGGCGCTCGCCATCGCATGGTCATCCTGGGCAGCGAGCTCGCTTTGCGCCAGCCGCAGCCAGGCGAGGCCATCATCCGCGCCGTTGGCGATGGCGCGCCGCAGCAGATCGATCGCGCCCCCGAAACGCTTGGCCTGGTAATCAAGCTCGGCCGTTCGCCGCCAACCGGCGACAAGCCCGGGTTGTTTCCGGTCGGCCGGGATGCTCTCGGTAAGCTCGCGGCGCCAATTGCGCGCCGCATCCGCGAGCTCTGTCGATTGGTATTCCTGCGCCAGCGCCGGCGCAGCGACGCAGATCACACACAATACAAAGAACGCGACAAAGAAAGCGCGCAGCATCGATCACCCCCGGAGATGCCGGGGCCGCACGCTATCATTGCAGCGTCAACGAGTCGCCCGTCTTGAGGCGGCCGCCAAAACTGTAGCAGTGTGCGTCATCGCGGTTCCCCAAAGGCAGCAGGAGGGTTCATGAAGATCGGATTTGTCGGGCTCGGGATCATGGGGCATCCGATGGCCCTCAACCTGATCAAGGGCGGGCACGAGCTCTTCGTCTTCGGCAAGCGTCGGCTACCCACCGACGTGCGCGAGGCGGGGGCGACGGTTTGCGAGACCTTGAAGGAGATCGCCGAGCGCTCGGAGATCGTCATTATGATCGTTCCCGACACGCCCGATGTGAAGAGCGTCCTGTTTGATCCGGGCGGGATCGCCGAAGGCCTATCGGCCGGCAAGATCGTCGTCGATATGAGCTCGATCTCGCCGATCGAGACGAAGCTCTTCGCCGCCGAGATCAACAAAAAAGGGTGCGATTATCTCGATGCGCCGGTTTCCGGCGGCGAGGTCGGCGCCAAGGCAGCCTCGCTGACGATCATGGTGGGCGGACCCGAACGGACCTTCGCCAAGGTCAAGCCGCTCTTCGAGTTGATGGGCAAGAACATCACGCTCGTCGGCGGCAATGGCGACGGCCAGACGACAAAAGTCGCGAACCAGATCATTGTTGCCTTGACGATCGAGGCCGTCGGCGAGGCGCTGCTGTTCGCGTCGCGGGCTGGTGCCGACCCGGCCAAAGTCCGGCAAGCATTGATGGGCGGGTTCGCCTCGTCGCGCATCCTCGAATTGCATGGCGAGCGCATGATCAAGCGCAATTTCGATCCCGGCTTCCGCATCGAGTTGCACCAGAAGGATTTGAACCTAGCCCTGCAGGGCGCCCGCTCGCTCAGCCTTTCCCTGCCCAACACCGCGACGACCCAGGAGCTGTTCAACGCCGCCGCCGCACTCGGCGGCAAAGCCTGGGATCATTCCGGCCTCGTCCGCGTCCTCGAGCACTTGGCCCGGCACGAGGTGGCGAAATAGACCCTCCTGAGGGCAAAGGTTTGATTCCTTTGGTGTCATTCCGGGGCGCGGGCTTTGCCCGCGAGCCTGGAACCTATGAACACCGGCCTCCGAAGTAGTAGTCACCAGCCCGTGTTCATGGTTTCCGGGCCCGGCCCTGACGGGCCGTCTCGGAATGACAATCCTAAGCTTTCTGCCCGCAGACGGGACGAGGGGTTATTTCTCGCCCAGCACGCGGTCGAGAGTCCGCACGGCGTTGTCGGGCCTGGGCTCCCGCTCCGCTTCGGCCTCGGCGAGATAGGCGTAGAGGCGGGCGACCGCGGCATAGATATCGCGCGAGGGCGGGTTCTGCTCGAGGAAATCGGAGATCTCCTCCATCTCGGCGACCCACCGATAGGCCTTGTCGTACATCCGCGGAATCCCTTCGCGAAAGCGAGCG
>JBJMQW010000577.1:0-6347 GCA_045802495.1 Allostellaceae bacterium
CGATCAGCCCCTGGGGCGAGATCGTGTGGTGCGGTGCCCGAAAGGGCCGCTCGGACGCGAGCCCGGCCCCTCCCAGCCCCGCGACGCCGCGGATGCGGGTGATCTCGAGCGCCTCCTCGAAGGTCGGCGGCGGGAGGATGCCCGGCAGCCGGCGGGCGAGCATCGTCTTGCCCGCGCCCGGCGGCCCGATCATCAGCAGGTTGTGCCCGCCCGCCGCGGCGATTTCGAGCGCCCGCTTAGCGCTCTCCTGGCCCTTCACATCGGCTAGATCGAGGGCGGCCGTACGCGACTGGGCTAGCCGCGCCTCGGGCGGCGGCAACAGCTGCGTGCCCTTGAAATGATTGACGATCGCCAGGAGGCTCGGCGCCGCGACGATCTCGACCTCGCCGGCCCAGGCCGCCTCGCCGCCGCAGGCGGCCGGACAGATGACGCCGCTGCCGCGGCCAGCGGCGGCGAGCGAGGCGAGCAGCACACCAGCGACCCCGGTCAGCGAGCCGTCGAGCGCCAGCTCGCCGAGCGCGATGTAGGACCCGAGCTCGTCCGCCGGCAGCGCCTCCATCGCGCCCAGCAGCCCCAGGGCGATCGGCAGGTCGAAATGGCTGCCTTCCTTGACCACATCGGCCGGCGCGAGGTTGACGGTGATGCGCCGCGGCGGCAGCCCGAGCCCCAGCGAGGCGAGTGCCGCCCGCACCCGCTCGCGCGACTCGGCGACCGCCTTGTCGGGCAGCCCCACGACGGTAAAGGCCGGAAGCCCGGAGGCGATCGTCACCTGGGCCTCGACATCGATGACCTCGACCCCGTGGAACGCGACCGTCCGAACCCTTGCGACCATACCCTACCCACGCTACAAGCAAAGGTTGAATATAACTCCGTATATCTCGGAATGCCAGCGCTACGGGGGCCGGCTGCCCCCTTGGCAAGGTCGTGAGAGCGAGCTGTCCGACGCCGAGGCCCGACCGGATCGGCGTTACGAATCCAACGGCAGGCAGGCCAGCTATGGGAACAAGGTGCGGCGGGCGCCTACAACCACTACGACGCCAAGATGGACGCAGAGACTGCCGCTCTTCGTCCCGCCCTAGCTTCAGGTTATGTCGAGTTGATGACGCGCGCTCAGTGCCTCCGCATTCTGACTAGCGAAGACGGAACCAAAGCTACGGGTGTACTGATTGAGCGGGATGGGGAGCAGCAGACGCTGTACGCGGACGTTGTTGCGCTTTGCGCAGGTGCAGGACCCTCCGCCCATCTTCTGCTGGAATCGCGAACTGCGAAACATCCGCACGGTATCGGCAACTCCAGCCAATGTGTCGCCCGTTATTACGGCGGACACACCTTGTTGATGAGCCGAAAGGAGATTGCTCGGCAACCGCGATCAGCTCGCGCGGCTCTCGGGCCGAAACTTCGCAAATTAACCAACATTCTAGGCTATCACGTAGGAACCAGCATTCCCTCTGCTCGTTGCCTAGGGATAAAAGCTGATTCGGGAAGGAAAGCCGATGGGCAAGCCAGAAGCTCGGCTGACCATAGAAGAGCGCGCCAGGATCGCGGAATTACAGGATCTCTTGATAGATCGCTTTGTGGCCCACAGAGAAGCAGTTGAGGATGGGCACGATGACAACGCAAGATCCCTAGAGGTTGAAATTGGCGATCTCCTTCGCGAGAAGGAGGAAATCGAGAAATGGGCCATTGTCGGATCGGCTTGAGGTCGAAACACATCGTGCTGCACAAGGATGATCCAATCGCGCAGCTCTAATACCTAGGTGCGTCTGCTACATAATTCCGAGGGCCTCAGCCGATTCGAGCGGCGGCAGAATTCCGGGAAGGCGCGCCGCCAGCATCGATTGCCGGATCCCGGCGGCCCGACCATCAGCAAATTATGACCGCCCGCCGCGGCGATCTCGAGCGCCCGCTTGGCGCTCTCCTGGCCCTTCACATCGGCGAGATCGAGGGCGGCCGTACGCGACTGGGCGAGGCGCGGCTCGGGCGGCGGCAACAGCTGTGCCCTTGAAATGGTTTGACGATCGCCAGAAGGCTCGGCGCCGCGACGATCTCGACCTCGCCGGCCCAGGCGGCCTCGCCGCCGCAGGCGGCCGGGCATATGACGCCGCTGCCGCGGCCGGCGGCAGCGAGCGAGGCGAGCAGCACGCCGGCGACCCCAGTCAGCGAGCCGTCGGGCGCCAGCTCGCCGAGCGCGATGTACGACCCCAGCTCGCATATCTGGGAATGCCAGCGCTACGGGGGCCGGCTGCCCCCTTGGCAAGGTCGGGAGGACGCGCTGTCCGATGCCGAGGCCCGCCCGGATCGGCATTACGAATCCGATGGCAGAGCCAGTTATGGGAACCAAGTGCGGTGGACGCTTACAACCACCGGGGCATCACTACGCCATAATGAATGAGAGGTTATTCCAGCCGATGTTTCTCATCCGCAAAGCATAAGCTCCATAGAATTTATATGACTATTGATCTTTGTAGTCAAAATTCCTCAATTACTTCATGGTTTGTTAAAGCATATTGAGATCTAATGTCACCCGGAGGGGGTATCGATCAAAACAGAAAAGGATTTAGTTATGCGTTTAGCGATATGCGTCTCTCTCGCGCTCGCCGCAGGTCTCACTTCTTTTGGTGCTTCTGCATGCAGCGATTTGAACGAATACAACAATAAAATGACCGAAGTCCAGCAAAAATATAAAGCCGACGTTGCTGCAGCAAATCAGGCGTATGTAGACGGAAGAAGGTCAACCGTCGAGCTTGTTTATGCGAGCAGCAGGCGTACTGCGGTTCCTCGATATTATTATTTTGTGCGAGATGACTGGCCAAACTGGCAGAATTGGCGGAACTGGCAGAACGCTGTTGATGCTGCTCTGGCGGAATATACGACAAATGCGCAAGCCGCGTATAACAATTACGTCTGTAATTGGTAAGAGAGCTTGAAGCCCCCTATCGCCGAGCCGTGACGGTCATCGGAATTTGGCGGCTCAGGCCCCGGGAGTGACGTCGGCGATCCGCTACCTGGGCCAGCTCCCGATCGGCGCTGTTGCCCGAACCTGGCTCTTGGGACAGCTGCACGGACGACCACTCCCGAGCCGGACGGACAGGACACCAGCCTATAGGGGTGTCCGTCTGTCCGCCAGCCGGGCTTGCGGGACGATTTCCCGAAAAATAGTTTAATTTAAGGGAGAACAATCCAAAGCTGTCAGCCGAGGGGAGGGAAGCTTTCGACCCGATTGCCGAAGAGGTTCCCCACGATACGCCGCTGACCCCGTTACCCAAATAGAAACGCACAATGATCAGACGCATCCGCCGCGCTGGCCCAGCATGCGATGACGCGATGCCAGATGCCCCCGACCGCGTCTTCTGGGAGAGAGAAGTATGAAGTACGTTCTGAAGCACAAGGACCTTGTGGGCGCAGCCATAGCAGTAGGATTGCTGTCTTCAGTGTCGGTGCAGACCGCGAGTTCACACAATTCCCACAACAAACCACCGGCTCCACCATCGACCATAGTCGATAGCAAAGGAGCTTATGTGGCTAGCCTTCTTGGCACAAATGATTTGGCGCGGCTTGTCAATGGCACTTGGGTGAACATAGCTAATCCGTTTCAGCCTGAGGCGGGATTTTGGCTGCATCCGTCCAATCAGCTGTATCCGAGATACACATCCAGCGACTGCTCCGGTACGGCCTATCTTACTGCGCCCTTCACGCCACGCATTGGATACCTCGCTAGCCAAACAGGCGGCGTTTGGGGGACAAGCGGGACCCTATATTATGCTGGCGATCCCGTCGCGTTCGTGTCGGTGCAGTCTGAACGGCAACCCGACGGAACTTGTGCGACTTTCAACGGCTTTAGCGATTGGTTTGGACCACTTACAGGTGTCCAAATCGGCCCCTTTGGCTTGCCGTTCACGCTCCAATAGCAACGGAAAAACCCGGCGGATGGTCAGACAAATTTTTTTAAAAAGTGACGCGTTATGGACATCGCTCGGCACGTTTTAGGGACGCACCTGCTGTTATGGTCTGTTCACTTTAATAGATAGACATATAAAAGGTTATTATGAAGACTTCATCTGCTAAGCGCAAGCCAGAGACACAAGCAGCGAAATCCTCGCCAGCCCCTCTCGAATCTATTGAAGACACCGCCTGGGAGCTTTGGCTTCTTGTTGAGCTTCTTGCGCCGGTGCGGCGCAGGATGCCGAACACCGCCTCGCAGAAGCTCGTCGATTATATCAAAGACCGCCTCATCGCCAATACTGTCGCATTAGCGAAGTGGAAGAAGGCCCGCCCGGAATTGTTCCCAGCCTCCCCGATTGCCGCTCGGGACGTGCTCCCAGGCGAGAACTGGATCTTCCCCGACCACCGGACATTGGCCGAAGTGATCGAGACCGAGCGAAGAGTTGCCTGATCTGTTCCGCTCGGTCCCACGCGAAGCGCAAGCCAGCCTTTATGAAGGCTGATCAACTGACATTTGGTACCTGGCAAGCCGGGACTGGATAACCGCGCATATCCCGGAAGGCGGTGGGCTATCAGGTCGCGCTGCCGGAAAACAGCGAAATGTGGTAGAGGACCCTTAAAGAGATCGGGTCGATATTCAACGGTGCCGACGGAAGCTGCAGCTGGTCGCTGCCGTTTTATGGTCCTCTATCACAGGAAGCTGATGCGATGCGGGTAGCGGTGATCGGGACGGGGTATGTGGGGCTGGTCTCGGGAGCGTGTTTTTCGGAGTTTGGGGTAGAGGTCGTGTGCGTCGACACGGATGCGGCGAAGATCGGGCGGCTGCAAGGGGGCGAGATGCCGATCTACGAGCCGGGTCTGGAGGGGCTGGTTGCGGGCAATATGGCGGCCGGGCGTCTGGTGTTCACGACCAATCTGGAGGCGGCCGTGCGGGGCGCCGACGCGGTGTTCATCGCAGTCGGCACGCCGTCGCGGCGCGGTGATGGGCATGCCGATCTGAGCCATGTCTTTGCCGCGGCCGAAGAGATCGGCCGGGCGCTCGCCGAGCACGCTTCCGAGCGCGACGGGCGCGAGACGGTCGTGGTGACCAAATCGACGGTGCCGGTCGGGACCGGGCGGTCGGTCGCGGCGATCCTGTCGCGGGTTTGCCCGCGCGGCGGGTTTGCGGTGGCCTCGAACCCGGAATTTCTGCGCGAGGGCTCGGCGATCGAGGATTTCATGCGGCCCGACCGGGTGGTGATCGGCGCCGACAGCGAGCGGGCGCGGACGGTGATGCGCCAGCTCTACCGGCCGCTCTACCTGATCGAGACGCCGATCGTGTTCACCGACATCGAGACCGCCGAGCTGATCAAATACGCCGCCAACGCCTTTCTCGCGACCAAGATCACCTTCATCAACGAGATTGCCGATCTGTGCGAGAGGGTCGGCGCCGACGTCCAGGACGTGGCCCGCGGGATTGGTCTCGACGGCCGCATCGGCCGCAAGTTTCTGCATGTGGGTCCGGGCTTTGGCGGCTCGTGCTTCCCCAAGGACTGCCGCGCCCTCGTGCGCACCGCGCGCGAAGCCGAGGCGCCGCTCTCGATCGTCGAGACGGTGGTCGGAGTCAACGAGGCGCGCAAGACCCGCATGGCCGACAAGATCATCGCCGCCTGCGGCGGCAGTGTCGCCGGCAAGAGCCTCGCCGTGTTGGGGCTCACCTTCAAGCCCAACACCGACGACATGCGCGACGCGCCGAGCCTTGCCATCCTGCCGCGTCTTCTGGCCGCCGGCGCGGCGATCCGCGCCTTCGACCCGGAAGGGATCGCAGAGGCGAGAAAGCTGTTGCCCGACCTCGTCTACTGCCGCGACGCCTACGAGGCAATGGAAGGGGCCGACGGCCTCATCCTGCTGACCGAGTGGAACGAGTTCCGCGCCCTCGACCTCGCCCGCGTCGGGCGTCTGCTCGCCCGCCCGCTGGTCGTCGATCTGCGCAACATCTACGGGCCGCCGGAGATGGCGGCGGCCGGTCTTACGTATGTCAGCCTGGGCCGCCCCTCTCGGCAGCCCGCGTCAGCGTCATAGCCTCTCCCGTCCTTTCACCTCTTCAACAGGGTCTTTCATGAGCTCGGTCAGAAAGCGCGTTCTCGTCACCGGCGGCGCCGGGTTTCTCGGCTCGCATCTGTGCGAGCGTCTCGTCGCCCGCGGTGACGACGTGCTGTGCGTCGACAACTACTTCACCGGCCGCAAGGACAACATCGCCCATTTGTTGGGAGTTGCGCATTTCGAGGCGATGCGCCACGACATTACCCATCCGTTGTTTGTCGAGGTCGACGAGATCTACAACCTCGCCTGCCCGGCCTCGCCGATCCACTACCAGTTTGATCCGGTGCAAACCACCAAGACCAGCGTCATCGGGGCGATCAACA
>JBJMQW010000578.1:0-15998 GCA_045802495.1 Allostellaceae bacterium
CATCTTTGC
The DNA here is from genome assembly GCA_045802495.1 of Allostellaceae bacterium. Classification (GTDB taxonomy): domain Bacteria; phylum Pseudomonadota; class Alphaproteobacteria; order ATCC43930; family CGMCC-115725; genus AP-15. The sequence goes on from JBJMQW010000578.1 coordinate 10, forward strand.
GGCAATTGGCCTTACTCCTGCGGCAAGAGCGGAACTGGGTTCCGATGTCCCCACAGACGCCCAGTTGCTGGCGCAGCGAGTGCAGGAGGGAGGAACAGCGGGAGCGGGAATCTTCGACGTCGCGGTTCCGCCGGCAGACACAATCTTACGACCAGTGAAGCGCGTGCCACGCGACAAGTTCGGGGTCGTTGGTCCCTTTCCGCTGCAACGGCGGGACCTCCGCGCGCTGGTCTTCCCCGATGCCTCGGGAGAAGAGCGCGACGCGATCTTGGAGGGGCTGACTTTTTTCACCACGCCGCACACCGCTGAGGAAGGGCTGGGGCCATTCAACAATCAGCCGTTCTGCCTGGGCTGTCACTTGAACACGGCCGAAGGGGTTCGCAGCCCTGGGCTCTTGAGCCCCAAATCCTGTATCTCGGGGTCGACCTGCGCCTCCAATGTCGCCCGAGCCGGGCGTTCGACGCCGACCAATTTCGCGTTCACGTCGCTCGACCCCGTCACTGGCGGAGGCCGCCCTGCCGATAACCTCGACGCCGTCGATGATACTGGGCGGACGGCCGCCTTTACGCTCTTCGGAGACTTTAACCCCTCGCATGCCGACACTCCCAATAACCCCACCGGGATCGGCTTCTTCGACCCACTCGACGGAGCCACTATGAATATCGTGACCGGTGCGGTTTCGCAGCCATTCGGCGGGCAAGTCCAGCATACGCGGCCCGCAGTCGAGGCATGCGTGCCAAAACCGATCGCGCCCGTCGAGTTCGATGCGAATTTGGCCCCCACGGGTCCCGCCGATCCAACAACGGGCCTCTACCCGAGCGGCTTTAGGCGAACCGTCGGCGAGCGCGCCGGGCCGCCCTATATCGGCCGCGGACTGATGGAGGCGGTGCCGACCGAAGATCTTCTGGCCAGTGCAGATCCTGACGATACGCAAGGCCACCACTCGTCACTCGGCGACTTCGCCGGAGAGCTTGGATGCAGCGGGGACTGCATAGCAGGCCGGCCGAACATGATTCCCCGCACGCTTGTCGTAAACAGGGACACGAGTGGGAATCTCACGTCGGTGACCGGCTTTGTCGGGGGAATCGGCCGGTTCGGGTTGCGTGCAAACGGGGTGGAGATTTTGCAATTTATCATCGGCGGCATGCAGGGAGAGCTGTTGTTCACCAGCTTGATCAACAATGCCGAAATCAACCTCGCGACGCTGTTTCCGAGCACGGGCCCGACCATGGAACCGGCGGCCTGCATAAATGCGCGCGCCACTTCGCCCGAGGTGCACCTCTCCACGCCTTTCAGCGTGCGGCATCTTTTGCGCGACACGGCCCCGCCGGAGTTTGGCGATGCACTCGTCGGTTTGCTGAGCTCACCCGACCCCGCCACGCCCAGGCATGGAGAGAGCGAGGAAGCACAGGTCCAGCGCGGAGCAGAGCTCTTCGGGATCGATTTAAAGGCCTTCGCCGACCGGATGATCCCGCACCGCATGCCCGCCGGCGGCGACGGCCTCGATCCTAATGCGATCAATCAAGCCGATCGCAAGCTGAACTGCGTCGGCTGCCATACGCCGGTCCAACGCACGGGCCAGTCGCCAGCGGATGTAGGAGCTGAGCACCTGAGCTTTGTCTGGGCGCCGATCTTCTCTGACCTGCTTCTCCACAAGATGCCGGTCATCGATGCCGAGCGGTTCGCGCAGCTGCCGCGCGATCCGCTGGTCATCTCTCGTCTGTCTGTGAATGGCGAGGGGCGAGCAGGCGACGCCACCGAGGACGATGGCAAGCGCCAAGTCTTCTCTTCATTCGATCTGCCGCGCAATCTCGCCGACGACACCTTCAGCAGTCAGAAAGCCTCAGCCGATGGTCGGGAGTTCCGTACCGCGCCTCTGATGGGACTGGGCCGGATCGGCCCGCCGTTTCTGCACGACGGCAGAGTATATTTGAGCGAGCTCACCGTGGACAGCGCACCGGCCGGAACGGTCACGACGAACCGCAGGCTCACTAACGCCCCGCTGGTCGTGCGCAGTCCGGACGATGCCCTCCTCGCCGCTATCGAGCTGCATGACTTGCCGGCACCCGATGACCAGAACACCCCCCGGACGCCTGGTGCCGGGTGCCCAGTGCCGCCGGAGGCGACCAACGTGTCCTACGGTCCGTCGCCGGAGAGCGTCATCTGCCCGGCCTACGACAGTTCAGCGCGGAGCGACTCGCGCGAGGTCATTCGCCGGTTTCGGCAGCTGAGTCCAAAGGATCAGCGGGCTGTGGTCGCATTCCTTAAGCAACTTTGAGGACCTTAAGCAACTTTGAGGCCCTTAAGCAACTTTGAGGGCGGGCGGTCAGATCGAATATTCCGCGACGTACTCCAGCGGGCTGCCGCCTTCGACTGCGTGGCCTTCCGCCCGCCAGCGCAGCATCCCGCCAGCGAGATTGGCGACATCGGGAAATCCGGACTCGCGCAAGATCACGGTGGCCTGGGCCGAGCGGCTGCCGGCACGGCAGACCGCAACGACCGGGCGGTCTCTTGCCAATTCCGCGGCCCGCTCGGCCAATTGCCCGAGCGGGATCAACGCGGCGCCGCGGATATGGCCGAGCGGCCCGGTGAATTCCTCGGGCTCGCGCACATCGAGTATCTGCACCTCGCGGGCATGCTCCTCCAACCCGAGCGGGTCGATTTCCCAAATGCCAGCGAAGCTGTAGCGCAGCGGTGCCCAAGCGGGCTCCGCAGTCACGCCCATGTCGCCGTCGGGCCTGCCGCATTTCAGATTGGCGGGAACCGCGACATCGAGCTTTTTGGGATGCGCCAAGCGCAGGTTCTTCATGTAGCCGGCAAAATCGTCCTCACCGATTTCGCCGCCGAGGCGGGGATTGAAGCGCCGTTCCTCACGGACGCTGGTGACCGTCAGCCCGCGATAGTCGTGCGCCGGATAGAGCAGACAGGCATCCGGCAGGGTGAAGATCTGTCGGTGTACCGAAGAGTACATCGCGTGCGGATCGCCCTGCTGAAAATCGGTCCGGCCACTGCCGCGCACCATCAAGCAGTCGCCCGTGAACGCCATGCTGCGATCGTCGAGAACATAGGTCAGGCAGCCATTGGTATGTCCCGGCGTCTTGCGGACCTGTAGGTTGCGGCTGCCGAATGCGACGACATCGTCTTGCACCAGATAGCGGTCCGCGTCCTCGGCGCCGCTCTCGGCCGACAGCGCGATCTGGCAACCGGTCCACTGCTTAAGGAGCCACGCGCCGGTCACATGGTCGGCATGGACGTGGGTCTCGAGGGTGTAAATGAGCCGTACGCCGAGTTCTTCGATCAGCGCCGCGTCGCGCCGCACCTGCTCGAAGACCGGGTCGATGATCACCGCCGATCCGCTGCCGCCATCGGCGAGGAGGTAGGTATAGGTCGAGGACGGCGGATCGAATAGTTGCCGGAAGATCAACATCATCAACCTCCCCATGATGGTCACACTTTATTTCATCTCGGTCGTCCGGACCAGTAGCGCGGCGGCAGCGGATCGGCGGTATCGAATGGCGCATCGCGACGACGCGGCGCGTTGTCACCCCGGCTGCCGGCGCTTATTCTTGCGGGTCCGCGGCTCGCCGCTTTTCACCGGGGTTGGTCCCGTGACGTCATTCCTCCCGCCCCTCGCTCCCTATCCGCAGACCCGCCTGCGCCGCAACCGCCGCGATGCCTGGTCGCGCAAGCTGGTTGCCGAGACCGTACTGACCACGACCGACCTGATCTGGCCGGTCTTTGTGCACGACGAGGGTCGCAAACAACCGATCCCCTCGATGCCGGATGTATTCCGCTTGCCGATCTCTGCGCTGATCGATGCCGCCGGGGAGGCGGCCGAGCTCGGGATTCCGACGATCGCTGTATTCCCGGCGGTACAGGACGCCCTCAAGGACGCGGAAGGCAGCAACGCGGTCGAGCCCGGCAATCTCGTTTGTCGGGCGGTTGCGGCGCTGAAAGAGGCCCTTCCGGAACTCGGCGTGCTGTGCGACGTGGCGCTCGACCCGTTCACCTCGCATGGGCATGACGGGGTCATACGCGACGGCTATGTCGCAAACGACGAGACCGTCGACATCCTGCAGCGGCAGGCGGTCGTGCAAGCCCAGGCGGGATGCGACATCATCGCGCCTTCGGACATGATGGACGGGCGGGTCGGCGCGGTCCGGCAGGCGCTCGACTCGGCCGGGTTCACGCATGTCCGCATCATGTCCTATGCGGCGAAATATGCCTCTGCCTTCTACGGTCCGTTCCGCGACGCGATCGGCTCGAAGACGGCGCTCGGCAGCGCCGACAAGCGCACCTACCAGATGGATCCGGCAAACGGCGACGAGGCCTTGCGTGAGGTGGCGCTCGATCTCCAGGAGGGCGCCGACATGGTCATGGTCAAGCCCGGGATGCCCTATCTCGACGTGGTCAGGCGCGTCAAGGAGGCGTTCCGCGTGCCGACCTACGCCTATCAGGTGAGCGGTGAATACGCAATGCTGCACGCCGCGGCGCAAAATGGCTGGCTCGACGGCGAGCGTGCGGTAATGGAGAGCCTGATCGGCTTCAAGCGGGCCGGCGCCGACGGCGTCCTCACATATGCCGCGGTTGAGGTCGCGCGACGGTTGAAAGCGGGTTGAAGGCCGGGTTGGCGGATCGATCGGCCCGATTGTTGCACGTTTGCCGCAACTTGCGGTAGCTATTGCTGAGGGCGGCGGCGTTATTCGAAGGCTGCCGCCGATCACGGCAATGAACGGGGAAGGGATCCGCCATGCCTTACGGCGAGAGTGGAAATAATCGCGGCATCGCGGCGCATTCGCGCGGCAAATTCACTCGTCGCGGTGTGTTGCGATGGAGCGCAGCAGGACTAGGCGCGACGATACTGCCGGGGGCGTGGCGAAGCGCCTTCGGCGCGAGCAAGCCCTATAAGCTCGGCACGGAGCAGCCGCTCACCGGGGTTGCCGCCTATGGCGGCAAGACCTCGCTGGTCGGCGTGCAAATGGCGGTCGACCGCATCAACAAAGCGGGCGGCATCAATGGCCGGCTCGTCGAGTTGGTCGTCGCCGACGATCAGTCCAAGCCCGATATCGGCCGGCGCGCCGCCGAGAAGCTGGCCACGGAAGACGGGATCGACTTCCATGTCGGCGGGTTCTTGTCGAATATTTGCCTCGCCTGCTCGCCGGTATGGGAAGAGTACAAGCTCGTCAACATGATCGGCGTCTGTCTCGACACGACGCTGACCACCAGCAAATGCAGCCGCTATACGTTCCGCACCTTTGATTTCGCACCGGCGCAAGCGAAGGCGTTCGCCCCTTATCTCGTCCACCAGATCGGCAAGAAATGGCACATCATCTATGCCGACTACTCCTGGGGCCAGTCGACCCGCGACGCCTACACTTCCGAGATCAAGGCCAATGGCGGCGAGGTCGTCGGCAGCACCGGCATCCCGCTCGGCACTGCCGACACGACTTCGTTCCTGTCCAAGATCGGCGGCGATTTCGACGGGCTGTTCCTCATTCTCTTCGGCAGCGACGCGATCAATGTCGTCAACCAAGGCTATGACCTGGGCCTCACGAAAAAATACAGGGTTGCCGGTGATGGCGCCGTCGCCACTTCTACCCAGCTGCCGGCGATGGGCAACAAGATCGAGGGGTTTGTCGGCATTGACCGGTATCTGCCGGTGTTCGACCCGCCGCTCGACACGCCCGATCTGCACAGCTTCTTCGACGACGCGAAGGCCCGGCTGAAGCAGATGGATCCGTCCGGTCCGCTGCCCGATCGCTATGTCCAATCGAACTTCGAGGCCGTCAACGCGCTGAAGCTCGGCGTCGAGAAGTCGGGCTTTCAGAGCCCCGCGGACACGCCCAAGCTGATTGCGGCGCTCGAAGGCCTCCAGATGAAGGAGGGTCCCGATTTCCCGACGGGCGACAAGGTGCTGCGCAAGGATGATCATCAGGCGTTCATGCGCGAACTGATCTATGTCCTCAAGAACGGCACTTATCATGTTCAGCAGGCTGTCCCGTACGACCAGACGCTGGTACCGCCAGCCTGCCATTTCTCCGCTGCGTGAATGGCGGCCACACTAGAAAACGCCGCCACAGAGACTCCAGCGGCCTCCACCATCCCAATCTTGCGCACCGCGGATCTGACCGTGCGGTTTGGCGGCCTGGTCGCTCTTAACCGCGTGAATTTCGCGGTCGAGCGCCGCGAAATCCGCGCGATCATCGGGCCCAATGGAGCCGGCAAGAGCACCTTTTTCAACTGCCTGACCGGTGTCCAGCGGCCCTCATCGGGACACATCTTTTGCAACGGCGAGAACATCACCGGGCTAACCCCGGACCGGATCTCCCGAAAGGGGATCGCACGGTCCTATCAGATCACCAACATACTCCCCAACGCCACCGCGCTCGAGAATGTCCGGATTGCCACGCAATCGCGCCGGCACAGCTGGAGCCTGCTCACCCACTATCGAGCCTACCGCGACATTATCGAAAAAGCCGAGGCGATATTGGAGGCAATCGGGCTTGGCACCAAACGGGACGAGCTGGCCGCCAATCTTTCGCATGGCGAGCAGCGTAACCTCGAGATCGGCATTGCGCTCGCCACCGAGCCTCAACTTCTCTGCCTCGATGAGCCGACGGCCGGCATGAGCGCAGCCGAAACCCGCGACACGATGGATCTGGTGCGCCGCATCGGCGAGGAGCTGACGATCCTCATCGTCGAGCATGACATGGAGGTCGTCATGGGATTGGCGAAGCGGATCACGGTGCTCCACTACGGCGAGATATTGGCGGAAGGGCCGCCCGCCGAAATTCAGCAGAACCCCAGAGTGCTGGAGGTCTATCTCAAGACATGAGCGAGAGGCCTGCCGGACCTCTGCTTCGGCTCGACAACATCCATACCTATTATGCAAAGAGCCACATCCTGCACGGCGTCTCACTCGAGGTCGGTAGGGCAGAAGTCGTCGGGCTGCTGGGTCGCAACGGGGTCGGCAAGAGCACGACGTTGAAGGCCATTGCCGGGCTCGTGCATCCGAGCGAGGGCGAGGTTGTGTTCGCGGGCCGGCGCATAACGCAATGGCCGGCGCATCGGCTGGCGCGGCTCGGGATCGGCTATGTTCCCGAGGACCGGAGGATTTTTCGCCTATTGACGGTGGCCGAGAACCTGCGCACGGGCCTCGATCGCCATGGCGTGACCAAGGCCCGCAAAAAACAGCTGCTGGAGAAGGTCTACCAGTATTTCCCGGTATTGGCCGAGCGCCGCAATCAGGCAGGCGGCACGCTCTCGGGAGGCGAGCAGCAAATGCTTGCGATTGCCCGCTCCATGATGCTCGAACCCAAGATCATCCTGTTGGACGAGCCGACCGAGGGCCTGATGCCCCGCATGGTCTCTCAGATCAGAGAGATCATCGGCGTGCTCGAGCGGGAACATGTCGCAGTGCTGCTCGTCGAGCAGAACGTCCCGTTGACCCTGCAAGCCGCCCGCCGCGTCTACATCCTGGAAAAAGGTGTGGTCCGTCACCACGCCCCAGCCTCCGAGCTGCGCGCCGACGATCGGGTTATCCATCAGTACATGGGCGTGTAGTGCCCCGATCCTACTCACCGTCGCCCCCGCGTAAGCGCGGGCCCAGTGGCAACCGCCACAGCAGGCGGCCCGTCGTTCCCGCTTTTGCGGGAACGACGCACCAGCGTCAGAGAGAAGGCGCAGTATGGAAATTCCGCTCGACCAGCTGCTGATTCAGACGATCAATGGCGTCGTCACCGGCATGATCCTGGCGCTGGTGGCCTCCGGACTGACACTGATCTTCGGAATCATGGACGTCGTCAATTTTGCGCATGGCGAGCTGTTCATGCTGGGCGCCTATGTCGGCGTGATCGTGTTGGCGGCTACCGGCAATTTCTGGATTGCGTTGATGGCGGCCAGCCTGCTCATCGCGCTGCTGGGCGCAGCCATCTATTTGACGACACTGCGGCCATTGCTCGGCCGCGACCCCCTGACCACGATCCTGGCGACCTTTGGCACCTCGCTCGTGCTGCAAAACTATGCGCTGTGGCAATTCGGCCCCGTCTCGCGGAAAATTGCCGAGCCTTTCGCCGGCCACTTCACGCTGTTCTACCTCGACTATCCCTGGTACCGCCTCGTCATCGCTCTGCTCTCGGCGGCGATCATCGGCGGGTTATGGCTGTTCTTGAAATTCAGCACCTTCGGCGTGTGGATCCGCGCCACGACGCAGGATCGCGTGATGGCGCAGGCGATGGGGATCCCGGTGCCGTGGGTATTGACCGTGGTGTTCGCGATCGGCGCCGCAATGGCCGCCGCCAGTGGTGTGCTGTTCGGTCCACTGGTCGGCGTCAACCCCACGATGGGCCTGAACTGGATCCTCAAAGCCTTCATTGTCGTCGTCGTTGGCGGCATGGGCAATCTCCCCGGATCGATCGCAGCATCGATCTTCATCAGCCTTTTGGAGGCTTATGCCTCGCTCTGGGTGAGCCCGGCCCAGGCGATCATCGTCTCCTTCATCGTGCTGATCCTGACCCTTCTGTTCCGGCCGACCGGGCTCTTGGCCTCGGCGACGAAATGAGGCTGCGCCACGCCACGCTCTACTGGGCGGGTCTTGCCGTCATTGTTGCGCTGCTGATCGTCGCGCCGCTCGTCTTGCCCGAATTCTGGCGCCGGCTTCTCACGGAGATCCTGATCTGGGGACTGCTGGCGATGTCGTCGGACCTGCTGCTCGGTTATACGGGCATCGTGTCGTTCGGCCATTCGGCCTTTTTCGGGCTCGGCATGTACGGCGCGGCCGCCGCGCTGCTCGCCGTCAGGCCGCCCAATCTGTGGCTGGCGATCGCGATGGGGCTTATCGCCGCCGCAGCTGTCGCCGCCTTTGTCGCGTATTTCTCGACGCGGCTGCGCGACATCTATTTCGCGATCACGACATTGATTTTTTCGCAGATCTTCTATGTCGTCATCTTCACCTGGACAGCGGTCACCGGCGGCGAAAACGGTCTCACTTTCAGCCGGCCGCGACTGGCGATCCCCGGCCTCTTCTCGATCCCCTTCACGTCGACGACATTGCACTGGTTTGTGCTCGCCGCCGTGACGTTGTCTTATCTCGTGCTGCGGCGCATTACACAGTCACCGTTCGGCATGGTATTGCAGTCGATCCGCGAGAACGAAGCCCGCACTCGCGCGATCGGCTATCCGGTCGAGCGATACAAGATCGTCGCGGTGATGCTTTCAGGGCTGTTCGCGGGTCTCGCCGGCGTCCTCTATGCGCTGCAAAACCGCTTCGCCGCGCCCGATTTCGTGTTCTTTGTCGTGTCGGGCGAAACCATCATCTACAACGTCATCGGCGGCATCGGCACCTTGGTGGGTCCGATCGTCGGGGCCGCATTCTTTCTATTATTGCGCGAGGGGCTGTCGCGCTTCTTCACGGAATATTATCTCATTCCGGTGGGCCTGATTTTCATCGGCATGGTCATTTTTGTGCCTCAGGGGTTGCTCGGTTTCGCGCGGCGCTGGCTCAACGATTGAGTTCGGCTCCCGTCAAAGGGCCGAGCGGCGGCTCGAACCGCCGCCGTCGATCGTGATGATCGAGCCGGTCGTGTAGGCCGACAGGTCGGAGGCGAGAAAGGCCGCCATCCAGCCGATCTCCTCGGGCTTGGCGGCGCGCCCGAAGGCCAGCGGTTTCATATATTCGGTCCAGCGCTCGGCATCGCCGAACTGAGTCTGTGCGCGGGTGCGCATCAGGGTGACGAGCCGGTCGGTCATGACCGGGCCGGGATTGATGCCAACGACGCGCAACCCGTCGCGCGGCGCGGTGCCGCCCATCGCCCGGGTAAACGCCATCAGCGAGGCGTTCCCCGACGAGCCGGCGACGTAATCGAAATCGGGGTTCTCGCCGGCGGCGCCGAGAATGTTGACGATCACGCCCTTCCTGCGCTCGCGCATCAGCGCATAAAATCGCCGCGTCATGTTGATATAGCCGAACACTTTGAGGTCCCAAGCCGTGCGCCAGCGCGCCTCGTCGATCGCATCGATAGTGCCGCCCGGGATCGCGCCGGCATTGTTGACGAGGATCTCGATGTCGGCGCACTCCTCGGCGAGCTTGTCGACATTGCGGCTGTCGGAGAGGTCGAGCGGATAGAACCGCACCGCGACGTTGTGCTGGCTGGTGATCTTGTCCCGGACCGCTTCGAGGTCGGCCGCGGTGCGCGACACCAGCACGACATCGCAGCCCTCCTCGGCCAGCACCTCGGCGCAAGCCCGCCCGATCCCCTTCGACGCGCCGGTCACCAGCGCCTTGCGTCCCCGCAACCCTAGTTCCATGGCCTTCTCCTGGTCGGTATCGTCGAGATTGCTTCGTCGCTCCGCTCCTCGCAATGACGGTCACTTACGGGTCATTGCGAGCGTAGCGAAGCAATCTCGCGGTCGCGCGCATGCTACCCGATTTTGGCCCAGGTCAATTCGTGCTTGTTGTGGAAGAGGTGGCGCAGGTGGGAGCCGGGAAGGGCGGCGAAGCGCCGGGAGGTCTCGTGATCGGTCGCACCCTGGAATTTGATCGTGCAGACAAAATTGCGACAGGTTCCGGCGGCAAGCCAGCGCTCGACCAGCGCCAGCAGCCGCGGCGGGTAGCAAACGACATCAGAAAACAGCCAGTCGACCTGCCCGACAGCGCGCGGGTCGAGCGCGAAGGCGCTCTCGCTGCGGTGCTCGATGCCGGGCAAGCGCGCGATCTCGGGCGCGAGCGGCGCCTTGTCGACGCTGATCACTTGCGCCCCCGTCTGCTGCAAGGCCCAGCTCCATCCGCCGGGGCTCGAGCCGAGATCGACGCAGCACTCGCCCGGCTGGGGACGATGCCCGATCAAGGTCAGCGCCTCCCAGAGCTTCAGGTAAGCGCGGCTCGGCGGGCCGGTGCGATCCTCGACAAAGTGCATCTCACCATTCGGAAAGGCGCTGGTGCAGCGCGGCGCCGCGAATATCGTGCCGGCGTCGAGCAGGGTCCACGAGCCGAGCGGCGCCGATGGCGGGCTCTTACCGAACACCAGCGGCCGGGCGGATACTTTGGGCAGCTGCTGTTGGATCAGCGCGGCGCGGCGATGCAGATGCGGCGCATAGAGCGCCAAGTTGCGCTGGATTGCGCGCAGCTTGCCTGCTGCGTCGGAGATCGAGGCGATCGCGATCGTCTGCGGATCAAGCCAGATATTGGCGGCCCAGGCGGCAGGCCGCGGCGCCCCCGCCGCAATCAGCAGTCGGCCGTGGCGCAGATCGACGGCGCCGAGCTCATAAGCGAGCTCTTCTTCGTATCCCTCGGCGGCGAGATAGGCGGTGCGCATGCCGTCAGCATCGCACGCGACGCTTGGCGCGTCGCCGAGCATTTGCCAAACTCGCGTTATGCCGACCGATCCACAAATCGCCGAACTCGCCCAGGCGGTCGCCCGGACACGCCGTGCCGTCGTTTTCACCGGCGCCGGCATAAGCACTGAATCGGGGATCCCCGATTTCCGCAGCCCGGGCGGAATCTGGACGCGCATGGCGCCGATCGACTTTTCGGACTTTCTCGCTTCGGAAGAGGCGCGGCGCGAGACCTGGCGACGGCGCTTTGCAATGGAGGACACCTTTCGCGAAGCGCAGCCGAACCGCGGTCACCGCGCCGTCGCCGAGCTGGTCCGACGCGGCAAGGTCGCGGCGGTCATCACCCAGAACATCGACGGCCTGCATCAGGCCTCTGGGATCGCCGACGACCGGGTCATCGAATTGCACGGCAATACGACCTATGCGCACTGTCTCGACTGCAAGTCCCGCTATGAGCTTGCTGCGCTGCGCACTGTCTTCGAGCGCGACGAGACAGCGCCGATCTGTGACGATTGCGGCGGCTACGTCAAAACCGCGACGATCTCCTTTGGCCAGGCGATGCCGGTCGACGCGATGCGGCGCGCCGAGGTCGAAACGCTCGCAGCCGATCTGTTCATTGTCGCCGGCTCGTCGCTCGTCGTTTATCCGGCCGCCGGCTTTCCACAATTGGCGAAACACAATGGCGCGACGCTGGTCATCATCAATCGTGAGCCGACCGGCCTTGACCATATCGCCGAACTCGTAGTGCATCGGTCGATCGGCGAAACCCTCGGCGCTGCGGTCGGCGTCGACTGACTCCCCGCTGATGTCGTCATAGAGATTTTGCTGTCATTGCGATCCGCGGGCTTGACCCGCGGGGAAGCAATCTCGGGCCGCCCGGCGCTCGATCCGTCGAGATTGCTTCGTCGCGCAAGCGCTCCTCGCAACGACAGCATCAACGCGGTCGAAATTTTCTCCAGCACACTGGAACGAGAGTGCTTCGCTGCGCTCCCAATGACCTCCAGTCGTTACGCTGCGCTATTCGTCGCCAGGCGCTGCAGCCGTTCCTGCACGCGCTTGTCGTCACAAACGGCGACATTGAAGCGCATCCACGGCGAGCGCTCGAGATGCGGGCGAAAGACCGTGCCCGGCGCTAGCATTATGCCGTCGCGCTGCGCCGCTTCCGCCAGTGCCAGCGAGTCCTCCATTTGGGGAAAGCGGGCCCAGACAAACATGCCGTCTGCAGGCTCGGCGAACAGTTGCAGTCCGATCCGTTCGAAGGCGCGCACGACATTGCGCCGCGCCTCGCCCAGCCGCTCATGCAGGCGCGACAGGTATTTGCGGTAATGGCCGTCCACCAGCATCAGATAAATCAGCCGCTCGGTGAAGGGCGAGGTGGTGATGCTGGTCAGCATCTTGATGTCGGCGAGCTCATTGGCGATGTCCTGCGCGCAGGCGACAAAACCGACGCGCAGGCTGCCCGACAGTGTTTTCGAAAAGCTTCGCGCATAAATGACGCGGTTGAGCTGGTCGAGGGTCGCAAGCCGAGGTGTCGGCTTCGCCTGCAGATCGCAGAAGATGTCGTCCTCGACGACTGTGAAATTGTGGCGCTCGGCCGCCTGCAGCACCTTGAACGTCACATGCGGGCTCATATCGGTGCCGGTCGGGTTGTGCATTACCGATTGGGTGAAATAGACCTTTGGCCGGTGCGCGGCGGCCAGGGTTTCGAGAATGGCGATGTCCGGCCCGTCGGGATTGCGCGGCACCGCCAGCATCTCGACGCCCTGCATCCGCAGATTGCCGAACATGTTGTAGTAGCCGGGATCGTCGACGAGCGCGGCGTCGCCGGGTTTGAGCAGATAGCGGATGACGAGCCCGAGGGCTTGACTCGTGCCCTGCGTCAGCAGGATCTGCCGCGGGTGAGCAGTGATGCCGATCCCACCTAGCATCAGCGCGAGATGCTCGCGCAACGGCAGATAGCCGAAGGGGTGGCCGTATTCGAGCAGATGGGCGCCGTTCTTGCGCGCCAGAACATTGAGGCTCTGGCGGATGCCGGCTTCATCGAGCCACGAATTCGGCAGCCACGGGCCGCCGGCAAGCAGGGTGTTTTCGTCCGCCTCCAGCAGGCGGCGGATCAGCCAGACGAGCTCCTCGTTGCGCTTGTAATTGTCGGACGGAGCGGGATGCGTGCTTTCGGCCGGCGCGGGCGCCGCCGCGGTGTAAAAGCCGGCGCCGCGGCGTGACTGCAGACAGCCCATCGCGACCAGGCGGTCATAGGCCTCGACCACCGTGAAACGGCTGACATTATAGCTTTCGGCAAAGTTGCGGATCGACGGCAATTTGGTGCCGGGCCGCAGGTGCCGATCGTCGATCTGCCGCTTGATGCCGGCCGCGATCTGGTCGGCGAGCGGCTGCCCGCTCTTACGGCTGATGGTCAGGGAAAGCACGGTGGTCACGCTCACTCCGATTGGCCCGGTTGCTGGACCGGTACAGTCATGTCAACTGACGAACAAGCTGTCTATTACTGTATGTCACATTGTTTGTCATTATGGCCGCGCGTGTCAACCGGATGCTAAGGATAAAGCCAATGCCGCTCATTCAAGTTCGCGTCATCAAGGACGTGTTCAGCAAGGAACAGAAGCGCCAAATGATCAGCAAGCTGACTGACGCGATGGTCTCGATCGAGGGCGAGAACATGCGCAACGTCACCTGGTGCGTGGTCGAGGAGGTGGAAAGCGGCGACTGGGGTATCGGCGGCAACGCCCTCACCACCGCCGACGTGCATGCCCTCGCACGCGGAAAGGCGGCCTGACGGAACGACCTCGCGTCGCGCCGTGCTGTGCCCGGGCCATCGATGATGGTCCGGGCGCACCCGCCCGCACCGCCGTCAGGTCGATTGCGGCGTGGAACCGTCCGCCAGCCCCCATTCGGCCAAATTGTACCCAGCGCGATGAACGATGCCGTTGCCCTGAGCAATGCACATCTTGCGCTGGCGCACGTCATCCTTGAATGGTCCGTTGATTGTGTCGACCACGACTTGTGCGACAACGCGGCGGCGTTCGAGGTCCGACATGCCCTCATGCAGCTGCCGGCGAGCCGCTTCGAGGCGACCTTTGGACCGCATGCCGCCGTTCTGCACGGCAATATCGAACATCAGCATCAGGTCGAGCTCTTGTTTCAGTCCGAGGTCGTTGGCGTCACGCAGCGCGAGTGTTGTCCAGTACTCGCTCTGGGCCCGCTCCACCTGAAGGCGCTGCACTTCGCGCTGCGCGCCTAAGGCGGCAAAGCCTGAGCGCCATGGCTCGGCGACCCGAAACTTGGGGCCGGTGATCGAGTCGGCGAATTGCATCCGTTTGCCGGCGCTCGCTGCCGGTCCCAAATTCTCGAGCAGCTCCGCCACGTCGTGACCAAAAGCCTCATTCAGCAGATCCGGGAACCGGCTGCTTATCACTCCCAGCAAGCTGCTGATCTCGCCACTGGCCAGTGTGAACCCGACAATGCCCCAGGTAAGACCAGCGCCATCGAAATTGCCTTCGATGAGGGTGAAGCCGGTACCCTCAAACGACGCCACGACCTGCAGGCAGCGCTCGAATATCGGCGGCACGGCGCTGTGCATCAAATTGACCCAGGTGACGTCGGAGACCGTCCCGGTCACCGGCAGGCTGCGCATGCTCTGAAAGCCCGAAACCGCTTGCTCGGTCTGCCGCCCGAACGAGCCGTCCACCCTGATGCCAAAGGCGGTGATGGCGTTCAGCGAGGCCTGAATGTCGCTGATGATCGATCCATCCACCCTTGCCGCATTGCCGGTCGTCCGCTTGAAGTAGTCCCGTCCCATGCCGCATTCCGTCCGATTGGGTGTTCTATCGGTCGGATTTAGTCCATCGACCTGAATGAAATGATAATCAGAAACTGTAAGTTGATATTCGCTACACTGGCGAACGCATTAATGGCCGTTGCAGAATGGATGGACGTGACGGCATCACACTCAAATCCACTTTTTTATCGCTGATTTGGCATGCTGCGCATGGAAACCGGGGCGGTGAGCAACAGGGGACAGTGGGCATCACCGTGATATGCGATGCGGGCGTGATTTGCCGCTACGCGCGTTTCGACCGAGGCCCAAGACCTCAGCGGTCAGCTTGCCCAACGATAAGAGCCTGTTATCAGACTCGCCTCCGCAGGCGCCGATCAAATGACACCTCTCTGCCTCCGGCGTGCGACACAAAGCGGTGATAGACTGATCATGCAGGGTCGAGCCGTTGCGCCCTTTTCATGCCGCTCAGGAGTGCCATCATGGGCAACTCCAGGGTCGGCAATGGGTGGAGGCCGTGTGAAAAGTCACTATCCTGACGAAAATCGGTAATCCTATTGGTCTTCGAATAGCGCATCTGAAGTCTTCGCAATGCCCCATCATGCGCAACGACAGTAAATTGCTCAATGGTCGGCGGTGATCGTCTTTTCACACGGCCTCGGTGGCAAGCGGAATTCGGCCTAAGTCCAAGCGGAAGAGCGGTAGTCGCAACAATACCTTCAGGCCGAGCGATGAGCGATTTCGACGCCCACCATTACAATTCTGAGTAGATCAACTTTTAGTTGAAACACGGCAAAGACGTGTTGACTTTATGTTAAATCTCCATGGTTGATGAGGGCTCGACAAGCAAGAGGAGGAGTGGAGAGTA
>JBJMQW010000579.1:0-4551 GCA_045802495.1 Allostellaceae bacterium
ACCGGCGGCGACGTGCTGGCCTCGCTGGCGCTTTACGTTGCGGTGTATCTGACGATCTACCCGTTGAGCCTCTACTACCTCGCGAGGATCGTGCGTACCGGCCCGGCCGAGACGGAAGCGGCAACCGGCCCGCGCTTGCCGATCGAGGGGCTGCAGCGGCCGCAGCCGGCGCGGGCGGCCGAATCCGGCGGGATAGCGCCACGGCCATGACCGAGCCGGCGCCGCTCGATTTTGTGCCGCTCTGGACCCTGATCCTCGGCTTCGGCGTCTTCATGTATGTGCTGATGGACGGGTTCGACCTCGGCATCGGCATCCTGTTCCGCGCCGCGCCGGGTGAGGAAGCACGCGACCTGATGATGAATTCGGTGGCGCCGATCTGGGACGGCAACGAGACCTGGCTGGTGCTGGGCGGGGTCGGGCTGCTGGCCGCCTTCCCACTCGCCTACGCGATCATCCTGCCGGCGCTGTACTTCCCGCTGCTAATCATGCTGCTGGCGCTGATCTTTCGCGGCATCAGCTTCGAGTTGCGCTTCAAGGCGAGCGCGGGCGGGAAGCGCGGCTGGAGTCTGGCCTTCCATTTCGGCTCGCTGCTCGCCACGCTGGCGCAAGGGGTCGTGCTCGGCGCCTTCGTGCAAGGCTTCCGGGTCGAAGGCCGTCACTTCGCCGGGGGTGCTTTCGACTGGGCGACCCCGTTCTGCCTGTTGACCGCGATCAGTCTTGTCCTCGGCTATGCGCTGCTCGGCGCGACCTGGCTGGTGATCAAAGCCGAGGGGACGCTGCAGCTCTGGGCGCGGCGGCAGGCGCGCTGGCTGACCGCGGCCGTGCTCGTCGCCATGGCCGTGGTCAGCGTGTGGACGGCTTTTCTTAACGCGCAGATCTCGGCGCGCTGGTTCTCCTGGCCGAACATCGCGATCCTGAGCCCGGTGCCGATCATCACCTCGGCGATTGCGCTGCTGCTGTGGCGCGCCTTGCAGCGCCGGGCCGAGTTTCTGCCGTTCCTGTTCGCGGTAGCGCTGTTCGTCATGGGCTATCTCGGGCTCGCGATCAGCCTATGGCCCAACATCGTGCCGCCGAGCATCAGCCTGTGGGACGCGGCCGCGGCGCCGCGTTCGCAGGCATTCCTGATCCTCGGCACGCTGTTTTTGCTGCCGGTCATTCTCGGCTACACCGCCTGGTCTTATTGGGTATTCCGCGGCAAGGTCCGGGCCGACACAGGTTATCATTGAGGATCGCCGCGGCGCCGCGGTCCTCAGCCATTTCGCCGAAACGACAGCTACGACCCGACCCGGCCGATTCCGGGTGCGGCGGCTTCGGGGGCAATCCTTCGCATTCATCGATCGCTGGAGTAGTGACCGGTGAGCGCCGAAAGATCCCATGGGCGTCCGGCTAGCGACCGTTGCTCCGTTCTATCAATATTCGCGATGTGCTTCATGTTGAACGACGTCACCCCTTCCGCTGCCCGCAGGGCGATGCGCCGAAGGCCGCTCGATCTCGGTAGCATGTGGCGATATTCACCTTCATCTTAGGGCGGTGAAGCGGCTACCCAAATCGGAACGGCCGACCGAAGTTTTGGCCGGCCTTGTGGAGCGCGTTACATTCCACAACTCTGAGAACGGCTTCTGCGTTCTGCGTGTCAAAGCCCGTGGGCAACGCGATCTTATCACCGTCCTAGGCCATGCCGCGATGATCTCGGCCGGCGAGTTCGTCCAGGCAAGCGGCAATTGGATCAACGACCGCACGCACGGCGTCCAGTTCAAAGCCTCGTTCCTCAAAGCCACGGCACCGACGACGGTGGAGGGGATCGAGAAATATCTCGGCTCCGGCATGATTCGCGGCATTGGGCCGGTCTACGCCAAGAAGCTTGTGCGCGCGTTTGGTGAAGGCGTGTTCGAAATCATCCAGCAAGAACCTGCCCGCCTGCGCGAGGTCACCGGTATCGGTCCGAAGCGGGCGGAGCGGATCATTGCCGGCTGGGCTGAGCAGAAGGTCATCCGCGAGATCATGCTGTTCCTGCACAGCAATGGCGTCGGCACGTCGCGCGCAGTGCGCATCTACAAGACCTACGGCGCCGATGCTGTTCGGCTCATTTCGGAAACCCCATACCGCCTGGCTCGCGACATCCGCGGCATCGGTTTCCGGACTGCCGACCAGATCGCGGCGAAGCTCGGCATCGAGAAGACCGCGCTGATTCGCGTGCGTGCCGGTATTACCTTCGCGCTTGCCGAGGCGATGGACGATGGCCATTGCGGGCTACCGCAGGAGGGGCTTGTCGCTCTGACCCGAGAGCTGCTCGAGGTTCCGGCCGAGCTTGTCGATCTTGCGCTTGGCCTCGAACTTCAGGATGGCACGGTCGTGGCGGATGATCTCGATGATCACCGCTGCGTTTTCCTTGCCGGTCTATACCGGACGGAACGAGAGATCGCCGAGACGCTGCAGGCGCTGGCAGTCGGAAAGCCGCCTTGGCCGTCCATCGATGCCGATATCGCTATTCCATGGGTCGAAAAGCGGACAGGCTTGGCGCTCGCCGAGAGCCAGAAAGAGGCCGTCCGCGTCGCCCTTGGCTCAAAGGTATTGGTGATCACCGGCGGGCCCGGTGTTGGCAAGACAACGCTCGTCAACTCGATCCTGAAGATCCTGCTCGCAAAGACAGCAGCCATCGCCCTGTGCGCACCTACCGGTCGCGCCGCCAAACGCCTGTCTGAGAGCACCGGGCTGGAAGCGAAGACCATCCACCGCCTCCTCGAGACCGACCCCAGGACCGGCATGTTCCGGCGCAATGAGGATCAGCCTCTGGAGTGTGACCTGCTCGTCGCCGACGAGACCTCAATGGTCGATGTGCCGCTGATGCGGGCTTTGTTGCGCGCGTTGCCGGAACACGCCGCGCTGCTGCTTGTTGGCGATGTCGATCAACTGCCCTCCGTCGGGCCGGGGCAGCTGTTGGCGGATATCATCATGTCGGGTGCCTTGCCGGTCGTGCGCCTGACCGAGGTCTTCCGACAGGCCGCCGAGAGCCGGATCATCGTCAACGCACATCGTGTCAATCAGGGCCTGATGCCTGATCTCGCGCCTGTCGAAGACGGCGATTTCTACTTCGTCGACGCTGCGGATCCGGAAGAGGGTGTTCGAAAGCTGCTGGCCATCGTGCGGGAGCGCATCCCGAAGCGGTTCGGGTTCGATCCCGTGCGCGACATCCAGGTGCTGTGCCCGATGAACCGGGGCGGCCTCGGTGCTCGCTCGCTCAATATCGAGCTCCAGAGAGAGCTGAACCCGCCGGGCGAAACTCGCATCGATCGCTTTGGCTGGACCTTCTGTCCGGGCGACAAAGTGATGCAGATCGAGAACGACTACGACAAGGACGTCTACAATGGTGATCTCGGCGTCATCTCGCGCATCAATATGGAGGAGGGCGAACTCAGCGTCGATTTCGATGACCGCGAGGTCATTTATGGCTTTGGCGAACTCGATGAACTGGTGCTGGCCTACGCGACAACAATCCACAAGAGTCAAGGCTCGGAATATCCAGCCGTCGTGATGCCGCTCAGTACTCAGCATTACCCGATGCTGCAGCGGAACCTTGTCTACACGGGAGTGACCCGCGGCAAGCGCCTCGTCGTCTTAGTCGGGCAGCGAAAAGCGCTCGCGATCGCGGTTAAGGGGACGCAAGCACGCAGGCGCTGGTCGATGCTACGGGAGTGGCTGACAGGCGATGGTAGACCAAGCACGGCGGTACCTGGTGCAGCACGTGTCCGATAGGGAGCGAGCCAAGAGTTGACTGACATCTACGTTGATGGTGACGCGTGTCCGGTGCGTGAGGAGATCTACCGCGTGGCGACGCGTCTTCGACTCGACGTTTTCGGGTGTCCAACGGCTCGCGACCAATTCGGCCGCCGGAAACTCCGAACGTCAGCATGGTTCTCGTCGGGGAAAGCGCGGATGCGGCCGACGACTGGATTGCCGAGTGCATCGGGGCTACTGATGTGTGCGTCACTGCCGATATACCGCTGGCATCGCCCTGCCTGAAGCGACGGGGCCGTGTCGTTTACCCAAAAGGAAAACGATGGACGGACGCGAATATCGGCAATGCGCTTGCCGGTCGTGACATAGCCCGGCACTTACGGGAACTTGGGCAAAATACCGGTGGGCCCGCCCCGCTGACGAAGAGCGACAGATCCCGGTTCCTCGTCGCACTCGATACGGCTCTTCAGGCTGCATTGCGAGAAGCAACACGCAGCTGAGCCGGTATCCTCGGTCTTGGCTTGCAAGAGCGGCCATCGTGGGTGAGTCTGAAGGTGGAACTCGTCTGATGTGGCTGGTTGCAGACATCGAAGACGTCAGTAAAGGGATCCTCGACTTTCAAAGGGTATGGGAAATGGAAACGCTCGAAAATGACACCGTGACTGCCGCTGATGAGCTGGCAACACTCTATGCACGACCGTTGGAACGCGTCCTGAGGAAAGAGATCGACCATATCGATACGACAGGACGTGCTTTCATAGCTGCCTCGCCATTTCTTGTTCTGGCGACTGGAAGCAGCCAAGGGCTCGACTGCTC
>JBJMQW010000038.1:0-7883 GCA_045802495.1 Allostellaceae bacterium
GCCCACGGCTGGCACTTGGCCAATCGCTACATCCCCCTGGATACGATCGACCATATGGCCGCGCTCGGCGTGTTCGGCCTCACCATTCCGGAAAGCTTCGGCGGCATGGGGCTGGGCAAGGAATCCATGTGCGTCGTCTCGGAGGAATTGTCACGCGCCTATATCGGCGTCGGCTCGCTCGGCACCCGCACGGAGATCGCCGCGGAGCTGATCCTGTGCGGCGGCACCGAGGAGCAGAAGAGCCGCTTCCTGCCGAAGCTCGCCTCCGGCGAGATCCTGCCGACCGCCGTCTTCACCGAGCCGAATCCCGGCTCCGACCTTGCCAGCCTGCAGGCCCGAGCGGTGCGGGACGGCGCGGTGTATCGCGTCTACGGCGCCAAGACCTGGATCACCCACGGCGCCCGTTCCGACCTGATGACTTTGCTTGCGCGCACCGATCCAGCGGAACGCGGCTATCAGGGACTGAGCATGTTCTTGGCGAAAAAACCGCGCGGCAGCGAGGAGGACCCGTTTCCGGCGCCGGGCATGCGCGGCACCGAGATCCCGGTGCTCGGCTATCGCGGCATGAAAGAATACGAAATTGCTTTTGACGGCTTCGAGGTCGCCGCGGAGGACCTGCTGGGCGAGGTCGAAGGACAGGGCTTCAAGCAGCTGATGGCGACCTTCGAGAGCGCCCGGGTGCAGACCGCGGCGCGCGCCGTCGGCGTTGCGCAGAACGCCCTCGAGCTTGGCCTCGCCTATGCTCTCGAACGCGAGCAGTTCGGCAAAAAGCTGATCGCCTTCCCGCGCATCGCCGGGCGGCTCGCTCTGATGGCCGCCGAAACGATGGCGGCGCGCCAGCTGACTTATTTCGCCGCCAGCGAGAAGGACCAGGACCGGCGCTGCGACATCGAGGCCGGCATGGCCAAGCTCTTGGCCGCACGCGTCGCCTGGTCCAACGCAGACAACGCGCTGCAGATTCACGGCGGCAACGGCTATGCCCTCGAATATCCGATCAGCCGCGTGCTGTGCGACGCCCGGATCCTCAATATTTTTGAGGGCGCCGCCGAAATACAGGCGCAAATCATCGCTCGCGGGCTCCTCGCAGGGCGCAATTGACCAGCTAATCAGCGCTGTCTAATCAGCGCTGGCCGGCTCGGCCTACGCAGACCATATTGTAGCGATGACGGCATTTCTCACCTTTCTGCTCGTCCTCGCGATGCTCGGCACCTTGACCGTGCTCGGCCTTGGCGTCGTGACTTTGCTGCGCGGCGGCGATCCGCGGCGCTCGAACAAGCTGATGCAGTCGCGCGTCATCATGCAGGCGCTGGCGTTGGTGCTGCTGGCCATGCTGTTCCTCTTGGCGCGCCACTAATCCGAGGGGGGGCGATTGTGGTACGGCTGACACGGATCTACACTCGCGGCGGCGACCGCGGGGAAACGTCGCTGGGCGACGGCGCCCGTGTGCCGAAGCATGCGCTGCGCGTCGCCGCCTACGGCACGGTGGACGAAGCCAATGCAGCGATCGGGGTCGCCCGCCTCCATGCCGATCCGGCCGCTGACGATATGCTCGACCGCATCCAGAACGACCTCTTCGACCTCGGGGCCGATCTGTGCACGCCGGAAGACGGCCGCCGTGCGGCCGGCGCGTTGCGCATCGCCGCAGTCCAGGTCGAACGCCTCGAGCATGAGATCGACGCGATGAATGCGACGTTGCAACCGCTCGACTCGTTTATCCTGCCGGGCGGCACGCCTGCAGCCGCCTATCTTCATCTCGCGCGCACCCTCGTCAGGCGGGCGGAGCGTCTGGTTAGCGAACTTGCCGGCGCTGAACCGGTCAATGCCGAAGCGCTTAAGTACCTGAACCGCCTTTCCGACCACCTTTTCGTGCTCAGTCGTCGGGTCAATGATGGCGGTGCCCGCGATGTGCTCTGGCGCCCGGGCGCCAACCGCTGAGCGCAAGCTTGCCGCTGGGTGCGGATGAGGTCTTGCCTTCGCCGGGGGCCCGTGCGCAAATCGAGGCTCCGCCGGCTCTTGCCTTGGCCGGCGCAACGGCGAGGACAGGATGAAAGCGCTGGTCGCGGTCAAGCGGGTCATCGACTACAACGTCAAGATCCGCGTCAAGGCGGACAAAACCGGGGTCGAGACCGCCAACGTCAAGATGTCGATGAACCCGTTCGACGAGATCGCCGTCGAAGAAGCGTTGCGATTGCGCGAAGCCGGGATCGTCAGCGAGATTATCGCCGTCTCGCTCGGCGTTGCGCAATGTCAGGAGACGATCCGAACCGCGTTGGCTATGGGTGCTGACCGCGGCATCCTCGTGCAGACCGACGCCGAGCTGCAGCCTCTGGCGGTCGCCAAGCTGCTGAAGGCGGTGATCCTCCAGGAAAATCCCGAAATCGTGATCATTGGTAAGCAGGCGATCGACGACGACTGCAATCAGACCGGCCAGATGCTCTCGGCCTTGCTCGATTGGCCGCAGGCGACCTTCGCCTCGAAGCTCAAGATCAGCGACGGGCACGCCGAGGTGACGCGCGAGGTCGATGGCGGCCTCGAGACGGTGTCGATCAAATTGCCGGCGGTCGTGACCACCGATCTGAGGCTCAACGAGCCGCGCTACGCCTCGCTGCCCAACATCATGAAGGCGAAAAAGAAGCCGATCGCGGCAACCACGCCCGAAGCCCTCGGCGTCGACGTGACGTCGCGGCTCACCATACTCAAGGTCGAGGAGCCGCCGAAACGTCAGGGCGGGCATAAAGTGGGATCGGTCGGCGAGCTTGTCGACAAGCTGAAGACCGAGGCGCGGGTGATCTGATGGCAGCTTTGGTCGTCGCCGAGCATGACAACGCGGCGGTGAAGCCGGCAACCCTCAACGCAGTCGCCGCCGCCAAGGAAATCGCCAGCCACGAGGTGGACATCCTGGTGGCCGGCAAGGATTGCCGCGCGGTCGGCGAGGCCGCTGCCCAGATTGCCGGCGTCAGAAAGGTGCTGCTCGCCGACGATGCCGTCTATGACCACGGGCTCGCTGAAAATGTGGCGCCGCTCGTCGTCAAGCTCGCCGCGAGCTACACGCATTTGCTGGCGCCGGCGACCACCTCCGGCAAGAATTTGATGCCCCGGGTCGCCGCGCTGCTCGACGTGATGCAGATATCGGACATCAGCGCGGTCGTCTCGCCGGACACGTTTGTGCGTCCGATCTATGCCGGCAACGCGCTCCAAACGGTGCAATCGAAGGACCCGATCAAGGTCATCACGGTGCGCGGCACGGCGTTCCCGCCGGGCGAAGCGACCGGCGGCTCGGCGGCGATCGAGCCGGTGGCCTCGACCGGCGCGGCCGGCCTCTCCGCATTCTTGGGCGCGGAGCTGTCAAAATCGGAACGCCCCGAGCTGACTAGCGCGCGGATCATCATTTCCGGCGGACGCGGCATGCAATCCGGCGACAATTTTCATCTCTTGGAAAAGGTGGCCGACAAACTTGGCGCCGCGGTCGGCGCCTCGCGCGCCGCGGTCGATGCGGGCTTTGTGCCGAACGATTACCAGGTGGGGCAGACCGGCAAGATCGTCGCGCCGGAGCTTTACATTGCCGTCGGGATTTCCGGCGCGATCCAGCATCTCGCCGGGATGAAGGATTCGAAGGTTATCGTCGCCATCAACAAAGACGAGGAGGCGCCGATCTTCCAGATTGCCGATTACGGCCTCGTCGGAGATCTGTTCAAGATCCTTCCCGAGCTGGCTGACGAGCTGGAGCGCCGCCAGTGAGCGCCGAGCGCCCGGTCCGCGATGGACTGCGCCGCATCGGCGTCATCGGCGCCGGGCAGATGGGTGGCGGCATTGCCCATGTCTGTGCGCTCGCCGGGCTAGACGTCGTCGTAACCGACGTTAATGAAGAGGTTCTGCAGCGCGGCCGCGACGCCATCGACCGCAACCTGTCGCGCCAGGTTTCACGCGGCAAAATCCGTGAGGACGACAAGGAGGCTGCCCTCGACCGCATCAAGATGGGGCTCGATTACGCGCAATTCGGCGATTGCGACATGGTCATCGAAGCGGCGACCGAGAAAGAACACATCAAGCGCGAGATCTTCAAGAAACTGACACCGGCGCTGCGGCCCGATGCGCTGGTTGCCACTAATACCTCGTCGATCTCGATCACCCGCCTCGCCTCCTCGACGGATCGTCCCGGCAAATTCATCGGCATGCATTTCATGAACCCGGTTCCGGTCATGAGCCTTGTCGAGCTGATTCGGGGAATAGCGACCGACGAGGAAACCTTTGCGGCGACCCGCGATCTGGCCGTCAAGCTCGGCAAGACCCCGGTCGCGGCCGAGGATTTCCCAGCCTTCATCGTCAATCGCATATTGCTGCCGATGATCAATGAGGCGGTCTACACGCTCTATGAGGGGGTCGGATCGGTCGAGGCGATCGATACGGCAATGAAGCTTGGTGCCAACCATCCGATGGGTCCGCTGGAACTGGCCGATTTCATCGGGCTCGACACCTGCCTTTCGGTCATGCAGGTGCTCTACGAGGGGCTCGCCGACAGCAAATATCGGCCGTGTCCGCTGCTCGTCAAATATGTCGAGGCCGGGTGGCTGGGCCGGAAGACGAGCCGCGGCTTCTATGATTACCACGGAGCGCACCCGGTACCGACGCGGTAAGCGCCGCGAATACTTGTCTGTACGTAGCCAATCCGTTATCAAGCCGTCACAATCGCGTGCTACTCCGGCCCGCGAGCGACTGTTAGCGGGACGGGTGACTCGTGACGGTATGCCTGGATAATTGCCCGGCTCTGGTGCTGAATGCCGATTTTCGGCCGCTGAGTTACTTTCCGCTGTCGTTGTGGTCGTGGCAGGACGCGATCAAGGCGGTGTTTCTCGACCGCGTCAACATCATCGACCATTACGATGTATGCGTGCGCAGCCCCTCTCTGGAGATGCAGCTGCCGAGCGTGGTTTCGCTGAAGGAGTACGTGCCGGCCGCACGCCATCCCGCGTTCACGCGGTTCAATGTGTTTCTGCGCGACCGCTTCACGTGCCAATACTGCGGCGAGTCTTATCCCTCGCACGATCTGACCTTCGATCACCTCGTCCCGCGGTCGCGCGGCGGACGCACGACCTGGGCGAACGTGGTTACCGCCTGTGGGACGTGCAATCTGTGGAAGGGAAATCGGCTGCCGCGGGAGAGCGGAATGTATCCGCGCCACCGCCCGGTGCAGCCGACCACCTACATGCTCCAGGAGAACGGCCGCGCCTTCCCGCCGAATTACCTGCACGAAAGCTGGCGCGACTATCTTTACTGGGACACCGAGCTCGATCCGTTCTGATCGGCTGGCGAACCCATCTTCCCCACAACACGCACCCGGACCCGGAGCGCGTTGCCCGGCAGATAGGCGAGCGGCATGTCCTCGATATCGACGGTCTGCAGGCTCGCGCGATCGGCGCCGGCGGCGACCGCCCGCTTTCGCGCGTGCGCTTCCGCCGCGGTGATCGCGTCTTCCCGGGTCAAATCGCGATAGACCTGGTCGGTTTCGCCGCTGACCTGCGCGATCGCGGCGCCGACCGCATTGGCGCAGTCGCCATTAGGCACGCGAATGACTTGCGAAATGCCGGGCAGGTGGTCAGGGACCAGAAACGCCCCGCCGCCGACAGCGACCAGCGGCAGATCACGCGCGTCGGTCCTCATGCGATCGACCGCGTCCTCAATGGTCGCATGCACTTTTGCAAGCGCCCGATCCACCAGATCGCGCGGCAGATGCGCGAGCGCCCGATGATCGCCGATCTCGGCGCGCCCGGCAGCGACGGCTACATCGGTCGCAGTCAGCGCATCGCCGCCGAAGACCAGCGCCTCTTGCGTCAATCGAAAGCCGACGCTCCCGGGTCCGACGCCTAGCGGATCCCGCTCGACGATGCTTCCGCCGCCGAGCCCAATCGACAGCAAATCCGGCATGCGGAAGAGCGTGCGAACGCCGCCGACCTCCACGACCGTATTGGCTTCGCGCGGGAAACCGCGGCGCAGCTGCCCGACATCGGTCGTCGTGCCGCCGACATCGATGACCATAGCGTCGCCGAGCCCCGACAGAAACGCGGCCCCGCGCATCGAGTTCGTGGCTCCCGACGCGAAGCTCGCCACCGGCAGCGTCATCGCCACTTCGGCCCGCATGACCGTTCCGTCATTCTGGGTCAGGTAAAGCGGCGCGGTGATCCCGCTTGCCGCGATTGCCGCGGTAAACCCCGCGACGGTCATCCCCGCCAAATCGACCAATGCCGCGTTCAGCAGAGCCGCGTTTTCCCGCTCGAGGAGACCGATGCGGCCAAGTTGATGGGACATCGTCACCTGTACGTCGGGGCATTCCTCCAAAAGGATTTCTCTCGCCTGCTCCTCGCAGCCGGGGTCGAGCGGCGAAAAGACCGACGCGACCGCGACCGATCGAATACCGCTGCGCCGGAGCTGCCGTGCGGCTCTCCGCATCGCGGCCTGGTCAAACGGCACGATCGGCCGGCCGTCGTAATCATGCCCGCCCTCGAGCATAAACACGCCGCCTCGGACGCGCGCGGCGAGGTCTTCCGGCCAATCACAGAAAGGCGGGAGCGAGGCGCTCGCCGGCAACCCGATGCGCACCGCTGCGACGCGTGCCAAGCCGCGACGCTGCACAACGGCGTTGACAAAGTGCGTCGTGCCGATGACGACGCCGTCGATTGCACCATGCGTGATCTCGGGTCGGCGCAGCACCGCAACCAGCGCGGTCTCGATGCCGGCGGTGATGTCCGGTGTGGTCGGCGTCTTGACCGCATGCACGACGCTGGCAGCCTCTATGAGCACCGCGTCGGTGTTGGTCCCGCCGACATCGATGCCGATCCGCAGCGTTCGTCCTGACATTCGGCAACTCTAGACAACGCAAAGACGTAGTAAATGAAAGTATTTGACAATATTCACGTTTCGTTCTATACTGACCGGTTAGATCTAACCGCCGCCTGCGTCCAAAAGCGCACCGAGGGGAGACATTTATGAACGCATCGCATATCGCCACCGGCACGATAACTTCGCTGCTCGCTACGGTTCTCGTTTATCTTTCACATTGGCCGCTGCAACCGCTGGATCTGCCCACCGCGTCGGCCTTCGCCGGGCTGATCGTGGCGGGAGCGGGCGGGCTGGTAAAACTCTATCAGACAATGCGGCCGGCGCGACCGGTGGCGCGGGTCATCGCCGGTCCCGGCGGGATGGTGTCCTAACGCTAGCTGGCCGCCGGGCTGATTTGCGGCTCGCTGTCCTCAAAGACCGACCTGAAATCGAGATCGTAGCCGAACGCGCGCGGGCCGACATGCTCGAGGCCCTTGCGCGTGAGGAATACCGAGGGGGCAGGGAGGGCGATGACCGAGGCGCGCCGGCCATAAGCGATCGTCTCGGTGCCAAAGGCCTCGCCCGACACCGTGTCGAGCACACAGATCAGATCGGGCGACATCGCGAGCGGCGCCTCGTCGCGCCAAGCCACGACCCATTCGTTCTGAAAGGCGATGTCGAGCCTTGATCCGCGGTCCTCGTCGAAGCCTTCGATCGCCACGCGGCCGCGCAGATAACCCTCGGTCGTGCGGCGGGCGACGTCGATCACCTTGCCGCGGAACAGCAGCTTGCCGCATGCTTCGTCGAGGATAGCCGCCACGGGATCCCCGTGGCAGCGCTGCGCATCCCGTACCCGGCGGCCGATTTTAATCGCCTTTGTTACCGTGAAATGGATGCCCCACTCCTTGACCTCACGCCCGGTGCGCGGCGCCTTGCAGGTCGAGGCAATGGAGCCGAGCTCGACGCATATCTTGCGGCTGACGCGCTCCATCCATTTCCAGTCCGGGACTTTCGTTACGACCGCCTCGATGCCGCGTGGATCATAGAGCACGCAGGGATAAGGCCGCAGA
>JBJMQW010000039.1:0-4829 GCA_045802495.1 Allostellaceae bacterium
ATCGGCATCATCCTGCTCATCGGCATCGTCAAGAAGAACGGCATCATGCTGGTCGACTTCGCGCTGGTCGGCGAGCGCGAGCGCGGGCTCAGCACCGAGGAGGCGATCCACGAGGCGTGCCTGTTGCGCTTTCGCCCCATTCTGATGACGACGATGTGCGCTCTATTGGGCGGCGTCCCATTGATGCTCGGCACCGGCATCGGGTCAGAGATCCGCCAGCCGCTCGGCTATGCGATCGTCGGCGGCCTCTTGGTGTCGCAGGTGCTGACATTGTTCACGACGCCGGTTGTCTACATCTACATGGATCGCCTCGGACATTGGCTGGGGCGCCGCCGCCAGACAACGACTGCTGTGGATGCCGGTGCCGTGGCACATATGGCGGATACGGCGCGACCTCATCCCGAGCCCGTCTCGCCGGGAGCCTGACCCTTCGGGGAGTGGCCCTCAGCCGGGGCAAACCCCCGGTTTTTCCAGTTGAACCAGGAATTTTTGCTCGAGGCACGGCCAACCTCGGGCACGCCTCGCGTGCGGCGCTAAAGGCCGCGCACGGGACCTTTTGCCAGAAGGCAAACACGGGGCTGCGTCACTAGGATTTACCCATTCTTACCCGACTTTACTCGGATCGGAGTGGATCGGGACCAGCTAGTCCGGTGCAGGTCCTCGCCCATTTCTCGTCTGGCGCAGGGTCTGCTGCAAGACGCTCTAGGAGAATCGAAATGCGATCGAATGCGCTCTGTTTTATTGGCGCCCTGACGGTTTTGGCGATCCCGCTCTCGGCAGGGGCGGTACCGCCTCCTGCCGTTCGCCAAGCACCCGCCAATGCTCAGCAAGCCACGCCGGCCGCTTACGTCTGTCCGCCCGGTTATTATTGGGAACCCGACGCCTATGCGCCGCATGGCAAATTTAGGCCAGCTCACTGCGCGCCCCGCTGGTAATAGCGGGGCATGCGGGCGGCTCGACGCGCAGGACTACAACGAGATCTGTAGAATGAAAATCTCCCCGACCAAAGCAATTGTCATGCTGGCGACCATCATCGGTGGCTCCTCGAGGACGATGGCCGCTGGCGACGCAGCAGCGGGACAGAGCGTCTTTGCGAGCCGCTGCGCGGCCTGCCACGCGACGCAGGCCGGCGTGAACAAGATCGGACCGTCGCTCGCCGGCATTGTCGGGAGCAAGAGCGGCACGGTTCCCGGCTTCAACTTCTCCCCCGGAATGAAGAACGCTGACATCACCTGGGATGACGCCGAGCTCGACAAGTTTCTCGCGAACCCGAGCGGGGACGTTCACGGGACAAAAATGTTCGTCAATCTTCCCAGCGAAAGCGATCGACAGAACGTCATCGCCTATCTCCATACGCTGAAGAAATGAGACGGGCCGCTCAGTCGGCACCCTGTATTTCCACCGGAGAATTCCCTTGCCACAGATCAAGATCAACGGCGTCCAGCACGCTATCGAAGCCGATCCGCAAATGCCCCTCTTGTGGGCCATTCGCGACATTGTCGGCATGACCGGCACCAAATTCGGTTGCGGGGTCGGCGCTTGCGGCGCTTGCACGGTCCATATGGACGGTCAGGCCGTTCTCTCCTGCCTGACGACCTTGGCCGACGCGCAGGGGCACGAGATCGTCACGATCGAAGGCCTCAGCCCCGACGCCACCCATCCGATCCAGCTTGCCTGGGAGGCGAACAATGTCCCCCAGTGCGGCTATTGCCAAGCAGGTCAGATCATGCAGGCCGCGGCGCTGCTCAAACAGACGCCAAAGCCGACCGATCAGCAGATCGTCGATGCAATGTCGGGCAACATCTGCCGCTGCGGCACATATTTGCGCATTCGGCAGGCGATCAAATCAGCAGCGGAGTCGGTGGGATGACTGTCATCACCAATCTCAGCCGGCGGGATGTGCTCAAAGGCGCCGCCGCCACCTCGGGGCTCGTTCTCGGCTTTCGTGTCGGGTTCCGCAAGCTCCCATTTGCCGAGGCGGCCGAAATGCCGCCGTTTCAACCCAATGCCTTTCTGTCCGTTGACGGTACGGGCCTTGTGACCATCGTCGCAAGCCGCTCCGAGATGGGCACCGGCATCAAAACCGATTTGCCGTTGGTCCTGGCCGATGAGCTCGAGGCCGACTGGAGCCGCGTCAAAGTCATCCAGGGGCAAGGCGATCCGAAATATGGCGACCAGAACACCGACGGGTCGCGCAGCACTTGGCAATTCTTTGGGCCGATGCGGGTCGCCGGCGCCACCGCGCGGCAGATGCTCGAAACTGCCGCTGCCCAGACCTGGAATGTTCCGGTCGGCGAATGCCGGGCGCAAAACAGTTTTGTCGTGCACGCTGCCAGCGGGCGCAAGCTGTCCTTTGGCGATCTCGCCAAGCTCGCGGCGATGATGGCGGTGCCGCCGTCGAATCAAGTGCAGCTTAAGGACCGGAAGGACTGGCGCTATATCGGCAAACCGCACGCGATCGTGGACCTCAAGGACATCGTCCAGGGCCGCGCAACCTATGGCATCGACGTGGTGGTGCCGGGCATGAAATATGCCTCGGTCGAGCGCTGCCCGGTCTATGGCGGCAAAGTGAAATCCTACGACCCAAAGGATACGCTGTCGGTCGCCGGTGTCGAGCGTGTCGTCGAGATCCCGGCGACCCCGATGCCGTCGGGTTTCAAGCCATTGGGTGGCATCGCAGTCATTGCCAATAACACCTGGTCGGCGCAGCAGGGGCGACAGCAGCTCAAGATCGAGTGGGATTACGGGCCGAATGCCGGCCACGACAGCGCTACCTACCGCGCTGAACTCGAAGCGACGGCCAGGGAGCCGGGCAAAGTCGTGCGAAACCATGGCGATGTCGACGGTGCACTCGCGTCAGCCGCCACGCGCGTGTCGGCAGACTATTTTGTCCCCCATCTGGCGCATGCCCAGATGGAAGTGCCCAATGCTGTGGCCCGCTGGGTGGCCAATAGCTGCGAGACCTGGTCGCCGACGCAGAATCCGCAGCAGGTCCGGCAAACCGTCGCTGAGGTCCTCGGCATCAACGAAGCGGACGTCACCGTCAATGTGACCCTGCTCGGCGGTGGCTTTGGCCGCAAGTCGAAGCCCGATTACGTCGCGGAAGCCGCCCTGCTGTCGCGCATGGTCGGCAGCCCGGTCAAGGTGACGTGGACCCGCGAGGACGACATTCAGCACGACTATTATCACGCGATCTGCGCGCAGCACCTCGAAGCGGCGCTCGACCAAGACGGCCACGCGAATGCGTGGCTGCATCGCACCGTGTTCCCGGCAATCGAGGCGACATTCCAGCCGGATATCGTTTACGGCAGCGGCGGCGAGCTGGGTCAGGGTGTGGTCGACATGCCCTACGACATTCCCAATGTGCGCTGCGAGAACGGCGCCGCAGTAAACCATGTGCGGATCGGCTGGTACCGCTCGGTCTACAACGTCCCGCACGCCTTCGCCGTCTGCTCGTTTGTCGACGAGCTCGCCGCCGCGGCGGGCAAGGACCCGGTCGAATATCTGCGAGACCTGCTCGGGCCGCCGCGCATCCTCGACTTGAAGGCGCTGGGCGTGCTGGTCGACTATCCGAATTACGGCGTCAACCAGCTCGCTCCCGCGATCGCCGATCAGTACTTCATCGACGCGGCCCGCTTGCGCGGCGTCGTGGACCTCGTCGCGGCGAACAGCAATTGGGGTCAGAAGCTGCCGCCGCGGCAAGGCCGCGGCATCGCCGTCCATCGCAGCTTTTTGAGCTATGTGGCCGTCGTCGCGCATGTCGCCGTCGGCAATGACGGCCAGGTCACGATACCACGGCTCGATATGGCGATCGATACCGGCACGATTGTCAACCCCGATCGCGTGCGCGCGCAACTGGAGGGTGCCGCGATCATGAGCATCGGCAATGCGCTCTACAGCCACATCACCGTGAAAGACGGCAGCGTCGAGCAAAGCAACTACACCGATTACCTCGTCCCGCGCATCGACATCACGCCGGAGACCCACGTCTATTTCGTCGAAAACGATCATCTGCCAGGCGGTGTCGGCGAACCGGGCGTGCCGCCTACCGCGCCGGCGATCTGCAATGCGATCTACGCGGCAACCGGCAAACGGATCAGGGCACTGCCGGTCGATCCGCAGCTATTGAAGACTTAGGGAGGAAGCTAACATGTCTTCCAATCGCGGTGTCGTTTATCTCGCACCTGGAAAGGTCGATATTCAGAATATCGACTTTCCTACCTTTCGCAATCCGGCAGGGAAAACGATCGATCACGGAGTCATACTAAGGGTTGTTGTGACGAATATTTGTGGTTCCGACCAGCACATGGTGCGCGGCCGGACCACGGCACCGGCCGGGATGGTGCTGGGTCATGAGATCACCGGCGAGATCATCGAGATTGGCCGCGACGTCGAATACCTTAGCATCGGCGATCTCGTATCGGTTCCGTTCAATGTGGCTTGCGGCCGTTGCCGGACCTGTCGCGAGGGCAATACCGGCGTCTGCTTGAACGTCAACCCCGAGCGCGCCGGCGGCGCTTATGGTTATGTCGACATGGGCGGCTGGATCGGCGGTCAGGCCGAATACGTCATGGTGCCTTACGCCGACTTCAACTGTTTGAAGTTTCCGGACAAGGCGCAGGCTGTCGAAAAGATCCGCGATCTGGCCTGCCTGACCGACATCCTGCCGACGGGATTTCATGGTGCGGTCACGGCGAAGGTCGGCGTCGGTTCGACCATCTACGTCGCCGGGGCCGGACCTGTCGGTCTTGCCGCCGCCGGTGCGGCACGCATTCTCGGTGCAGCCGTGGTGCTGATCGGCGACATGAACCGGGAGCGCCTCGCCCATG
>JBJMQW010000040.1:0-2428 GCA_045802495.1 Allostellaceae bacterium
AGGGCCTTTTTCGACGCTTCGACCTGGCCGATGCCCATGATCCGCGGCGGCACTCCGGCAACGCCGCTGGCGACGACGCGCGCCAGGGGTTCCGCGCCGACCGCGTCGCCCGCCTTGCGGCTGGCGACGTTCATCGCCACCGCGCCGTCATTGATGCCTGACGCATTGCCGGCGGTCGTTACCCCACCCTCCTGCAGCGGGCGCAACTTGGCGAGCGCTGCGAGATCGGTCTGCGGGCGCGGATGCTCGTCTTCGGCGACCTTGACCGGCCCCGCCCGGCCGCCCGGCACCTCGACGGGCAGGATCTCTCCCTCGAAGAACCCGGCAGCCTTACCGGCCGCGTATTTGCGCTGCGAGGCCTCGGCGAACACATCGCACGCCTCGCGGGTGATCTGGTAATCGCGCGCCAGATTGTCGGCGGTCTCGGGCATCGTGTCGGCGCCGAACCGGCTCTCGATCTTCGGATTCGGAAAGCGCGCGCCGATCGTCGAATCATAGATGCGGCCGTCGCGGCCGAAGGCGCTCTCCGCCTTGTTCATCACAAAGGGCGCACGGCTCATGCTCTCGACCCCGCCCGCGACCATGATTTCGCCTTCGCCGCAGGTGACCGCCTGCGCCGCCATCACGATCGCATTGAGGCCGCTGCCGCAATTGCGTTGCAACACAGAGCCGGCCACCTCGATCGGCAGTCCGGCCAATAGCCCGGCATGCCGCCCGACACAGCGGCTGTCCTCGCCCGCCTGATTCGCGCAGCCAACGACCACGTCCTCGATCTTTTCCGCGTCAAAAGGGCTTTGCTTGACGACCTCGGAGATGACTGCGGCGAGCATGTCGTCGGGCCGCATCTTGGCGAGAGCGCCGGCATGCCGGCCGAACGGGGTACGCAGCGCGCTGTAGATATAGCCGTCGAGCATGGTCGGTTCCTCCTCAGCCGCATCTCCGCGCGACGACGGGCCGCTGTCAAGCCCCTGGCTTGCTCCGCGCGCGGGGTGTTTCTCCTATAAGCCGCCATCCGGTTGCGAGGCCGAGCAAGCGGAGATAGGCTCGTTGCTGTCTAACCGGACCCGATACGTGCAATATATCAGCACCCGCGATCCCCGGCCTGCGCCGCAGACCCATTCTTTTATGGAGGTGCTGCTTGGCGGGCTCGCGGAGGATGGCGGGCTCTACGTGCCGGAAGATATGCCGGAGATCGGGGTCGTGGGGTTGCACGACTGTGCCGGCTTGGCGTACGCCGAGCTCGCCGCTCGCCTTGTCTCACGCTTTGCCGGAGACGCCTTTTCTCTGCAGGAGCTGCGGCGACTGACGGTGCAGGCTTACGCCAAATTTCGTCATGCCGCTGTAACGCCGCTGGTGCAGATCGACGAACGATTGTGGCTGCTCGAGCTGTTCCATGGGCCGACGCTGGCCTTCAAGGACCTCGCATTGCAGCTTGTGGGGCTCTTGTTCGATGCGGTGCTGGCACAGCGGCAGGAGCATGTA
This sequence comes from Allostellaceae bacterium, assembly GCA_045802495.1. Lineage (GTDB taxonomy): Bacteria > Pseudomonadota > Alphaproteobacteria > ATCC43930 > CGMCC-115725 > AP-15. The sequence continues at coordinate 1,483 of JBJMQW010000040.1, forward strand.
ACGGTCGTCGGCGCGACTTCTGGCGATACCGGCTCGGCTGCGATCGAGGCCTGCCGGGACCGCCAGGCGATCGATATCTTCATCCTCTACCCGCAAGGTCGGGTCTCGGAGGTGCAGCGCCGGCAGATGACAACCGTCGACTCGCCCAATGCGCATGCCATCGCGATCGAGGGCACCTTCGACGATTGCCAGGATTTAGTGAAGGCGCTGTTCGCCGACCCAGGGCTGCGCCGCGAACTCAATCTCTCGGCAGTCAATTCGATCAATTGGGCTCGGATCGCCGCCCAGATCGTCTATTACATCGCGGCCGGAACAGCACTCGGCGCCCCGGCGCGGCCGGTATCTTTCGCGGTCCCGACCGGCAATTTCGGCAATGTTTATGCCGGACACGTCGCGCGGCGCCTCGGATTGCCGGTCGAACGGCTGGTCATCGGCACCAATCGCAACGATATTCTCGCGCGGTATTTCGCGACCGGCCAAATGCGGCTTTCCGCCGTCGAGCCGAGCCTCAGCCCGAGCATGGACATCCAGGTGTCGAGCAATTTTGAGCGTCTGCTGTTCGAGTTGAAGGGCCGCAGCGGGGCCGCGGTGGCCGCTGCAATGGAGACCTTCCGAGATACCGGCATCCTGCCCGCGGACGATCAGGCTTGGCGCGTGGCGCGCGGCTTGTTTTCTGCCCACAAAGTCGACGACACTGAGACGATGCAGACCATCTCCGAAACCTGTGCCAGAACCGGAATGCTGATCGATCCTCACACGGCGGTCGCGGTTAGCGCTGCGCGCGCCGAGCTGGCCGGCGACAATAGCCACGCGCCGATGATTGCCTTCGGTTGTGCGCACCCGGCCAAATTTCCCGATGCCGTCGAGCGCGCCACCGGCGTCCGGCCGGAATTGCCGCCGGTGCTCGGCGATCTTTTCGAGCGCCAAGAGCGGGTCGTCTCGCTAC